>DBAU01000025.1:14708-15704 GCA_002291845.1 Alphaproteobacteria bacterium UBA1002
TCACTTTCACGGCATTGGCCAGTTTCTCCACGCCGATAAGCACCTGCTCACGTGCTTCGGTGCCGAACTTGAGTTCTTTAGCAGCCATTTTTATACTCCTTCAATAGCTTATCGTTTGTTACTTAGGCGGCTTTTTTACCGGCTTTTGCGCCAGTCAGAACGCCGATAATGTCACTTTCTTTCATTACCAGCAGCTCTTCGCCCTCCAGTTTCACTTCGGTGCCAGACCATTTGCCAAACAGGATGACGTCTCCCGGCTTCACCGACATGGGAAGCGTTTTGCCAGACTCATCACGTGCACCTGGACCTACTGCAAGAACTTCGCCTTGCTGTGGTTTCTCTTTGGCCGTATCAGGGATGATAATCCCGCCAGCAGTTTTTTCATCCTGCTCGATGCGGCGGACCAGTACGCGGTCGTGCAACGGTTGAAGGTTCATAGTGATGCTCCTTAAAGACTTAGGGTTTTAAAGGGAAAAAAACCTGCTTTGCTCAAGCATTGCAGGTGTATGTAGTCAGTGTCTTTATCCTTTCAAGAGACAAAAACAAAAGTTTTTAAGTTAGCGTCCTAGGACGCAATTAAGGCGTGCGGTGTAGCACTTCATCTAACGTAAATCCAGCTTTTTACGGATAAAAACCCAAAAAATTAACATTAGAACAAGCGGCGAATGCTGCGCTTAGCGTTGTACCACATGGCTTCCATACCCGTAAGAGGCTGAATTTCACATGTTCGAGCACTGGATTGACGGAGTTTACACCACCCCCCTTTGGCGCGCTGACATGCAAGGCCATGAAGAGTTTGTGCCTGTGTATCTACGGCCAATATCTCTTTGAAATGGCGGCATGAAAGGCCGTTATCCTGTATTTCTGTGGCACCCGGTGTGATGCGGCCAAACATTTGGTTTTTTCCCATCTGGTACATCCACTGATGTGTTTGTCCAGAGGGGAGGGTTTCCAATGCATGATAAAAAATACGTGAATACCACTGCCGTTCTTCGG
>DBAU01000058.1 GCA_002291845.1 Alphaproteobacteria bacterium UBA1002
CCCATTCGGCGAATGAGCAACATGTTGCAGCAGATATTGATCACAACCTGCGTTACGTGCTGGACCGGGTCATGCCGATCAAGTCCGATTCGTCAGAAGAGGTAAAGGCGGGAAGGAAGCTGATCGAATCGTATCTGGAAGCCACCACGCACCTGACAGACAAGAAAATCATTACCTCCGCCATTCTGGTCGCCAATGCGCCGAACGGTAGCACGGCTGGCCAGAAACTCTCCGCAGGCAAAGGCCTGAATCTTGTCCTCGGCGCGCTGGAACCGGCGGGCGACAAGGTGAAGCAAGCCATCGAGAGTCATCCGGATACCCCGGCAGACATCAAGGTAGAATTCAAGGATTCCAAAACAGCCGCCAAGGACCTTCCGCGCGATCAAGTGCTGGAACTGGTCAGTAAATCGAACGAAGGCCTGCCGTCAGAACAGGTGATCCATCGCACGGGAAAGGTTCTGGGGGCTGGCTCCTACGGTATCACGGTCGAAGGGCAGCTGGCGGATGGACGCTGGATTGCCCGTACCATGCTCTATGAAAATGTGGCCAGCAAGGCAGACAATGAGTTTAAGATTCTCGGCCGCGGGGCTGAGATCATGAAGGGCAAGGATGCAAGGTTCGCCCCCGTCATTGACATGGTTAGGCAGGCCCATGCCATGTCCTCCGTTGAAACCGACATGGAGATGGCAGCACGGCAGGCCAAGGTGGCATCCCAGCTCTATGACGGGCTCAGGATCAAGGTTGACGGCGAAGAGTTCACCTTCGGTGCGGCCAAATACCTGGGGCATGGCAAGTGTCACAAGGATTTTGAGATTATTGAAGGTGAACACTTCAACGACCTCGCCAAAAAAGCAACCACTGCCGCGGAAAAGCTGCATGTGCAACGCCTTGCCAAGGCGCAGCTAACAGCGGAAGTTTTCAACATCCTCAGTGGCGGTCCTTTTGACCATGACCGGCATGGCGGCCAGCAGAAAATCATTGGCAATCATATCGGCCAGTTCGATTTCGGGGCCATGACGGTAACCCAGATGTGCCCCCGCCAAAAGCAGCTGATCGGGCACGTACTGGGTGGCGCCATCAAAAATCACTATACTAAGGAGATTCCGCTGGCAGAGGCCATTCGCCTCGAAATGAAGCGCTGCCCAATGAATGAAGCGGAGAGAGACTTCCTTTCCTGCGTCGAGCGTGGCGTACTGGCCTTAGGCAACTTCAAGACCCACGTGGCGGATGAGGAAATCAAGGGCATTATCGGCGCAGCCTTTGCCAGCGGCAAGGTGGATCCCTCAATCCGGGCGGCGATGGCGGAGCGCATGCCTATGATAGCCGAGCGCGCCTTCGCAGAGCTGAAAGCGCTGGGCAGAAAGAGTAACGTGGCTGTAGAAGCAGCAGAGCGAGTTTTTGAAGCCCATCCGAATCCCATGGCGCTCGGCAAGCCACCGGCGGAGACATGGCGGGAAAAGATTCCGCTGAAAACAAGGCATCTCGAAACAGGGGCCGGCGTCGCCGCAGGACTGGCGGGAGCCGGTATGTTTGCCCATGCCACCTACCGTATTCAGCAGAAGCATGCGCGAGGCGAGGATGCCAGCCTTACCGACCGCGTGGAACAGGTCGGCGGAGCGGGCTTGGGACTCACCGGGGCGGGCGCGGCGATCGATGGCCAGTTCTTCCATGCGCGCGGCCTCAGAAGCATGGAAAGCGGCCTGAAAACAATCACTCACTCAGGCGGAGCACGCTTCGGAGCCATCACCGCCGTGACATTGGGATCCCTTGGCGTTGGGCATATGATCTATAAGAGAGCATCTGGCGCGACGAAAGAGTCCCCTGACACAGCGACATGGGAACAGAAATTATCTCAAGGCACGGGAGAAGCTCAGCAAGCGTCTCTTTAAAGCTGCAGTTACTATGACAATCAACATGCGAAAATAATGGCACCAAATACTGAAAATAGCATTTCAAAATCAGCGCGTGGCAGCGGCATCCAGTGGCGGCGCGATGGTTTGCTTATGGAGCCTCATAAAAATGGTAAAATATCGCATCTTTTTCATATTCTTGATGATAATAGCAACATCGCGCGCACCAGCATTTACATACCGCCAGAGGCGATGGCAAGCCCAGCAGCAGTGAGAGCATACTTAACGGAATTATGTGAATCTCCAGAGAGACTGGAACAGATTGTGCAGCAAATAAACTCTGCTGCACGGCAGACCACGAGAGAAAGCGAAACAAGTATTGATCTGGACTTTGAACTAGGGTCCTTCGCGCGCCAGCGTAAACTTAGAAAACGCAAAGAAATCAACCAAGAATTTCTTAATATCATCCCAAAATCTGCCGCGGAACTTCGTAACAATATTCTAAGTGCACTCGACATATTACCAACCAAAATGTCTTTTGAGCGCCTTACCTCCATACAGAGCAGGTGGGAGAAACACACAATATCTCCAGAAGAGTTTGAAGACAGCCGCGCCATACTTGAGGAGTATTTCCAGTTTTTTCCTGACCTTTTAATGCTTCTGGAAAAATATAACTGGCCTATCCATTTGGTACGAGATGTGCCCAACGCAAAGGACAACATACCAACGCACTCAAGCGCTTATGCGGGATTATGGATCAGCGATGAGCTAATCAACTATTTAAGAAAAAGAGATTTTCTTTCTGTTGAATATCTCAGCGCCGTCACTCTTATTGAGCGCAGTCTGTATCAAGCCGCATACGATGCCTTGGCGATCAATCCCCGGAACATAGGCATCAAAGGGGCTGAAGATTGGAAAAGAATCCTTGAGCAGCAAAACGCCATA
This sequence comes from Alphaproteobacteria bacterium UBA1002, assembly GCA_002291845.1. Lineage (GTDB taxonomy): Bacteria > Pseudomonadota > Alphaproteobacteria > Rickettsiales > UBA998 > UBA998. Next base: position 2,796 of record DBAU01000058.1, read on the forward strand.
CATAAGATTATAAAAGAAAAATATCCAGACACTTACCAATTCCTATTAGCATCTCCCTCAGTAAACCCTGCATATGCCTGGTATTTTATAAATAGTGTTGTGTCCGTTGTAGAACGATTCGCAGAACCCAGTTTAGCAGAAGAGCTACAACGTGCGGCACCTGACGCTATCGCTTTTATGCGGAAAATCAACCAGCGGGCACATGAAGAGGTGAGCGAATATCGCTTGCAGAACGGTATAAAAGAACCTGATTCTGATCATAGAGCGCTTTTGGAATCTTACATTGGTAAAAATCTGGCAGGAGGAAGTCCGGGGGAGCCGTCAGACAACAGCTCACCTGCCCTGATAGCATCGCATGTCGATCTGGGCGCATGGTCTAAACGGCTGCCGCGCCCCTTCACGGGAATGGAGCTGGAAACGCAGTTTCTGAGAGAACTCCAACCGCGCGTGGCGGAGGCCCTTTCTGCGACACCGCCTTACAACCAAGTGCAGGTGCGCATGGTGCATGGCGTACGCCGGCCTGACGAAGCGGGAGGCAATCACCGCATTGCGGAGAATTATCGCTTTGTCGTTCTCTTCCGTAATGCGGAGCGCAATACCCTGAAGCCAATCGAACTGGATACGGGCACAAAGGATTATCACGTTGCCTCACGACTCAAAGGCGCCATCCAGAGCCATCTGCTCAATCACCCGGGTATGCAGCCGCTGTACCTTCCGGGCATCACAGACAAACGCGACCGGCCTTTGTCGCCCACGGAGACGGTAATGCCGCACTGGGAACTTGGCCGCGTCGTGCAGGTGCCTCATGAGGACGGCACACTGCGGGCACGGTTCACCTTCCTTGCGCCGCCCGCTGAAGCAGGCGGTGCTCCCCGCGAGGTGACGGCCGAAGTGTCGCTTGGCCTGCGTCATGATCCAAACAATCGCCACGTGATAGATGAAGCCACCCGTCGTATGGGTTGGCTAGAGCAGCGATATCGCGAACTGTTGGCCACGGACCAATGGACCACACTCGGCGAACTGGTGGAGGGCTTGAAGGAGCATATTCATCAGCATGAAGCGGGCCTTCCCGAGGAAAAATGCTTTGGCTGGAGCCGGCGCAAGACCTTGCGTTTAGACGTACCGAAGGAAGGAAACCTGCTGGCTTTCCCATCAAAGGATGCAAGCAGTTCACAATCAACGACATACGGCTGTCCCTATGTTCAGTATGACGAACATCAGGTAAACCCAACCTTTATTGCCTATATTCCAGTCGCGGTAAAAAACGGGAATGAGCCCCCCATCAGTCACCGGCTGCGCATTAATCTTCACACCTCGGATGATCATGAGGCGCTGGAGCGGACGGCAGAGGCTCTGGACAAGTTGAAGGCCAATATGAAGCAGCTGGCTGATGACTGTCCACACATGTATTGGGAAGTAGCCGAGCATCCCAACGCCAGCGGCACGGGCACTTACAAAACACTCAAGATCGTGGATGTCGAGGGCAAGCATCCTCCACACCCCCACCCCACACATCTGGAGCAGGTGCAAGATGATCTCTCCAGCTTCCGCACGGGTTTTCATGTGGTGCTTCGCGGAGAGCCTAAGGAACTGGGCAATGGCAAGCTGGAGATCGTGCTGGGCATTGACCGAGGCGAAGAAGCCAATGGCGACGCCCTGCCCTTCCGGGATGTTGACCGGGAGGTCTTCCGGCATATGGTGACGATCGATGCTTCACATCGCGAGAAACTCCCGGAATTCCTTGCGACCATCCAGACTAATTTCGAGCGTGTACTACGCGAAACTTACAGCACATCAGAGATGATAAACGGCGAGCTGAAGCGTGTCAGGATGCAGGATTTCCGCCCCCAGACGATTCGTAATTGCTTTATCACCGCCGTAGGGATGGAAACGCCTGGCGAAGGCCAGAGGGCTACGTCTGGTGAGCACGCGACGCGGGTTAGGACAGGAAGGGCAGCACGCCAATCCCGGGGTTGGAAACAAGCCTTAAAAAGCGTTGAGGACTCTACCGGCAACGAAATGCACCGGTAAGTAGCCGCCAGAGTGATAACTCTATAACAAACGTGATTGGGCCCATGGAGAAATTACCCGCGCAGAGAGGCGCGGTGTATCGCCTCGGCCAGGAGCATGAGCGGCATCTCCGTCTCAACGGCACCGGCCAGCCAGGCGGCGCGTGGCATGCCATACACGACACAGCTGGCCTCATTCTGGCCAAAGGTCAGTGCGCCGGCGCGTCGCATCGCAAGCAGGCCCGCGCTGCCATCACTGCCCATACCGGTGAGAATAACTCCGGTACTCACCACACCGGACAATCCAGCAACAGAGCTGAACAGAACATCTGCCGAAGGACGGTGACCACTCACACTGGGGCCGTCTGCAAGGTGGCAGCGCAGCGTCCCGTCCGGGGTACGCGCAACGCTGACGTGGCGTCCACCCGGAGCAATGCAAACCAGCCCCGGACGTAGCGCCAGTCCCTGCATCGCCTCTTGGACAGTCAGCGCACACATCGCATCCAGACGACGCGCAAAACTGGCAGTGAATCCCGGCGGCATATGCTGAACAATGACCATGGGCGGCATCACCTTGGGAAAACGCGGCAAAAGGGCGTGCAAGGCTTCCACGCCACCGGTAGATGCTGCGATCGCAATCAGACCGCGGTTGGCAACAGACAACGCCACATCTGACAAATGCGGAGACGTCGCAGCCGCCACTTTTATCCGTCCCACGCGCGCTCCGGCAGCCCCGCGCACCATGGCGACCAGTCGCTGGGCAAAATGCGCCATTTCCTCTCCCGCTACGCTGCCCTGTGGTTTAGCAAGGCAGTCAACCGCGCCCAATGCCAGAGCCTGAAGGGTCGCCTCCGTACCCCGCCCGGTCAGCGTGGATACCATCACCACGGGCATAGGCCGCAAGGTCATGATTTTTTCTAAAAAGCTCAGGCCGTCCATGTGCGGCATCTCCACATCAAGCGTTAGGACATCCGGGCAAAGTTCCTTAATTTTCTGACGCGCTTCCAAAGGATCTGCTGCGACACCAACCACCTCAATACCCTCAGCTTCGCCTAGCCATTGGCTGAATAGCCGGCGATAAAATGGGGAGTCATCGGTAATCAAAACACGAATCGGCGAGGTCATCAGAACAACTCCACCTCGCCCTCGATCGGGCGGGCGCGCAAGCGTGATTCATAGCGGCGCTCCGCGTCCAGAATGCGTGCGTCGTCTTCCCGTTGCAAGCGGCGCACCCGCACTTTCCCGCTATCGGTGAAATAATGCACGCGCCGTGGCCATGGCCCGCCGAGATCGGAGGCCTGCACGGCTAACCCTTCCTTGCGTGCAAACTCTTCAATGAAGGCAACATTGCGCCCACCAATATTGCTGGAATGATTTAAAACATTGCCACCACCAAACAATTTTACCTCAAGCTGCTCCTTTCGCCCACCGCGCGCCAGAATGCCATTAATGAGCTGTTCCATGGCATGTACCCCATACCGAGCAGCTTCGCCGTTGGCTGCCCCTGCCCCCGCTTCTCCGGGCAACAGAAAATGATTCATTCCCGCCACACCCACGCGTGGATCACGTACACAGGCAGATACGCAAGAGCCAAGGATGGTCACCAGCATTTCACCACCGGGGCTGATGTAACAATCCCCCGAAAACAATTTCACCACCGTCAGCTCCATCGTGTGATCAAAATAGCGCCGGGCTTCACTGTAAAAATCACCCTGCTGGACTACCTCATGATCGGTGCGACGGCGTTGCATAACTCAGCACTTACGGTAAATCGTGCGGCCCATGGGCTCAAAGGCATCGCTGACACTAAACAGATTTTCCGAATGCCCAATATAAAGCCAGCCTTGCGGCTTCAGCAGCTCCGCAAAACGGGCAAACAAGGTTTTCTGCGTGGGCTTGTCGAAATAAATCACCACATTGCGGCAGAAAATGGCATCAAACGGTCCACGCATAGGCCATGGCTCAAGCAGATTGAGTGGTTTGAATGCGACCATCTGGCGTAATTCCTCCGGTACCTCCAACGTTCGCGTGGCCTCATCATGACGCAGATGATGGCGAAGAGGTGGTGGAATTTTCTCCCATTGCTCTTCGGGATAGATCCCCTCACGCCCAGTAGCCAGTACGCTGGTATCAATATCCGTCGCCAGAATGCGTATATCCCATCCCGCAAGACAGCCCAGACAATCGGCCAAGGTCAGTGCCAGAGAATAAGCCTCCATACCCAGGATGGAA
>DBAU01000060.1 GCA_002291845.1 Alphaproteobacteria bacterium UBA1002
CCCAAGTCAGGTTTGGTGGAGGCGACAGGAGTTGAACCCGCGACCCCCTGAATGCAAATCAGGTGCTCTACCAACTGAGCTACGCCCCCACGGGTCAAGAGTTTTGCACCTTAAGGTTCTTCATTTCGGAGTCAAGCACAAAATACACAACTGACACCGCCCCGACGTTCTAAAAGGGCTGAGCGGTCTTGGTCTGCTTCAATTACCATGCAGTGGGGGGCGAGGAAAACCGTACCGCATCCAATATGGACGGTAAAATGCCCCTGCGTAAAGGCGCAGATCAAAAAAATGACCGGATGACGAGGAAAGACTTAACGGCAACCGCTGGGAACATCTTCACAGGGGAATGCATCTGAACAAGCACTGCACGTATACTCAATCATCCGTTCAATGCTGGGAATGATAACGCTTGGACCCTGCGTTTTGACATTGGTTTCGTCTTTGAGACGGGCCAGCGCCCGGCTAAAAGTTTCTGGTTGCATCCCCAGACGGGCTGCCACCAACATTTTATCATAGGGCAAATGCAACGTGACGGTTCCGCTCGCCTCTGAAGGACATAAACGCAATAAAAAACAGCCGATACGTTGTGGCGCGTTTTTGAGTGTCAGGTGCTCAATCTCTTTATCTTTTTGCCGGCGACGTTTGGCAAAGCTCGCAAGCAAGTTCAGTGAGAAACGATGGCTTGCTTGTACTGCCTCACGCAATGCGGCGGAGGGAATTTCCAGCAATTCCGTTTCCTCAACGGCCTGCGCACTGCTGGAATAATCACTGCCTTCAAGGAGCGATGAGTCACCAAATGAAAACCCATCATTTAAAATATCGACCACCACCTAATCACCGTCCAGCGTCTGGCGGAATAACTTAATCCAGCCATGCTGAATTACGTAAAGCGCTTGTGCTTCATCGCCCTGCATAAACAAAAGTGTGCCTTTGGAGACTTTACGAAGCCTCGTAAAAGCGGCTAGACGGGATAAAGTCGCCTCATCGACATGTTCCAGCAGTGGATGGGTCGAAAGTACAGGTGCCAGAGGCGGCAGGCGATGCTGAGGCAAGTGGGTCGTCGACATTCCGTGCCAATATAGCACTTCCGCTCGCCGGGGCAAACCTTTCCTGCACGGTATCAACCGATCGGGGACCATCAGCGGGCTCCTTCGGGCGACGACACTGACCGGTGCAACCGCCCTTATGAGAAGACGTACAGGACACGCGAAGCGTCAGGGCGATTAAAACCGATAGCCGACACCAACCCCGATTATCCAGGGGTCAAGGTCAACATCCGCAGAGACGGCACCGGAATTGATGGAAACATCCGTATTAAGCCAAAGCTTTTTTGCATCAAAGTTAAGTAACCAGTGCTCATCCAGTTTGTAATCCATCCCGGCTTGCAGGGCGACGCCGAAACCATCGTCATACCGGACGCTGGCCATATCCCCACTATCTTCGTTGTAAAAGAATGTGTAATTCACCCCCGCGCCAACATACGGGCTAAAGGTTTCTTCTGGTGAAAAATGATATTGCAAGGTCAGGGTGGGCGGTAGAATCCAAGCCGAACCCAGATCAATATCGCCGAGCGCCGATCCGTCGTTTTTTACCTCATGCTTGGCGGTTGCTAAAATAAGTTCTGCGGCGATGTTTTTAGTGAAGAAATAACTGATATCCACCTCTGGAACATACGCATTATCTATTTTCACATCCCCACCAATGGGAGTAACGCTGGCATCCTCATCCGGCAGCACGCCGATGGCCCGTACACGCACTTGCCAAGGGCTTTGGGCTTCCTCAGCCGATACAATGCCTGCCGTTAGGGACAGTGCCGTTGTGATCATCATAATATGGGCAATTTTTGACATCGGAATCCTCGCTCCAAGGTTAGTGACACACTCCCCGCCATCGCGAGGACTTCCGCCACTATACGCATCTCTGCTCTACGCAAATTGACGATAATCAACCGGCGCGTGCTGCCCTGCTTACCCATGCGGTATGGCAGGAGATGAAATCATTATAATATGATTTTAAATCAACGTGATGCGCTATGAATTTCCTTAAGGAGTTCTTGTATCTCTGATGAAGCTTTTGTGACAGGGAGCGGATTTGGCCTTCTTTTCCCTATCCCACGCGGTAATGTAGGCGCATGAGCCAACATTTCTTTGAACAGCTACAAAAATTGCTGACCGGATGGAGCCAGATCGCTACTGGTAGCTCGGTCAACAAGGCGAATCTGGAAGCAACCAAGCAGGCCTACCAGCAAGCCGCGCCGGCGTTTGCTGAGTCAGCGGCCGCTTTTGTCGCAGCGCTGGAGGAAAATGGCATTAAAAAAGGCAAGAACGCGATCGACCAGCAGGGCTATTTCAAAAAAATCATCGACCTGATTCAGAAAGATATCAGCAAGAGGGAAGGCCTCAGTGGCGAGGCACTCGCCGTGCGGGATGAGGCATTGCTGAACTCACTGCATGCGCTGACGAAAACAGAAAAAGCTGCGGCAACGGCGGCGATTGATGAAGTGTTCAATCGCGTATTTCGCCTGTTCTCAGAAGCGAAATTTGCAGAAGCGGACACCGTGATGGAACAGGAACTGCGCACACTGCTCGACCGCACCCATTTCCGCGACGTGACCAAACCGCTGGAGGTGATGTTTGATTTTTTCCATAACAGCCTCCATTTGGGAAAAGTCCCTGAGCATGTCGTTCAACATGCAAAATTTTTATTGAGCCAGCAGGAGCAAGCCGCCGCCAAGGCCGGAGAAAGCGCGCTTGCTCGCCTCTCCGAAGAGCTGCAAGCAATGGAGCAGACGCATCGTGCGGAGTTTAACGCGCGCGAAGCTGGCCTGTTTAAAGAACTCGGCGCGGATGGATATGCGAAGCGGCTGATAAAATGGCGTTGGACAGGTAAAGATGCGCATGCATCCGAAGGGCTGACGTCGACGCTGCAGGACTTCGGCCCAAAAGCCCTGGAAGGCGGTCTTGAAAAAGGCCTTGCCGTGGCGGGCGGTACGGCCTCCGTCGGCGCGATTATTCTGGGCGGCGTGAACCTCAAACGCGGGCTAATGGGCTACACCGATCCGGCAACGGGAGAGAAAAAAGACCGCGGTGATTTCAATCATCTGCTCGTTGGAGCCGCCGAACTGGGGGGGGGCGTGGCGGGTTTGCTTTTCTCGGTCACCGGGCGCCTGAAGCACTGGAAGCCGCTCGAGGCCATCGCGCGCTAAGCGCTGTAATAATCGTCTTCGTTGAGTTTTTTCTCAGAACGGTCGATCAGCAGGGTGATGGCCGCATCACCGGTGATATTGATGGTGGTGCGCACCATATCAAGCATGCGGTCAATACCAAGGATCAGGCCAATGCCTTCCAGCGGCAAGCCGACCGAGGACAGCACCATCCCCATGAAAATGATCGAACCGCTGGGAATGCCTGCCGCGCCGATGGAGCCGAGCGTGGAGGTGAGAATCAACACAAAGTAATCATGCGTGTCGAGCGGGATGCCATAAAACTGCGAGAAGAATAGCGCGCAGATACCGAGATAAATTGCCGTGCCGTCCATGTTGATGCAAGCCCCAAGCGGCATCAGGAAATTAGTGGAGGATTCGGAGACGCCCAGACGTGTTTGGAGCTGCTTCATGGCGGTAGTCAGCGTCGCTTTGCTGGAGCTGGTGGAAAACGCCATCATCTGGGTGACGGCCATTTTACGATAAAACGGCAACGGATTGAGGCGTCCAAACACCAGCAGCAACACGCCGAACACCAGATACTGCACAAGGCAGGCTGCAAGCACCGTAATCACCAACCGCGCCAGTGTGATGATGATCTCAACACCCTGCGTGCCAACGCTCCATGCCATAAAGCCAAAGACGGCCAGCGGGGCAAGACGTACAATCAGCTCGATCATCTTGAAAACGATGCTGGCCGTCTCCTGCACCACGATGCGCGCATGCTGCACCTTGTCGCCGAGCAGATTCATCGTGATGCCGAAGAAAATGGCGAACACGATCACCTGCAGGAAGTGATCTTCCGTCATCGCGCGCAGTGCATTGGTGGGGATCAGCCCGAGCAAAAACTCGCCCACGGTAGGTGGTGCCTGCACATTGGCCACGGCAGCCGGGGTTTCTAAATGTGATTTATCAATCTGAACACCAAGGCCAGGCTCAAAAATAACCCCTGCGCAGATACCGATCACCACCGCAAACATCGCGGTCAGCAGATAGGTGCTGAGACCTTTCATCCCAACCCGTGTAAAATTTTTGGGGTCCTGCATGCTGTTAATGCCTGAGACCAACGCCAGGAAGATGAGTGGCACCACCACCATCTTGATGAGGTTAATGAAAACCGTGCCAAGAATCTTCAGGTCGGCCGCTTTTTCACCAAGCCAATAGCCGGTCGCCACGCCAAGCACGAGGCCAATCAGCACCTGCTGGAGAAGGGTTAGCCCAAAAACACGGTGTTCGCTGGAGGCAGCTGCCATTCCATCACCCAGTGAGATTAACTTGTGCCCGTAAAGGCTCGCGCATCATAAGGACAGATGTGAAATTTTCCAGAAGTATTTACCCTCGCATCTGCACAAGAAAAATAGCGTTACTTTACCCTAAATTAAGGGACCACATTATAGATTCGCGCAAGGGAGCGAATTTATGTCCATCCGTCAGGTGCCGCCGAAAGAGATCATCTTCCGTGAGGGAGATCTTGGGGATTACGCTTACATCCTGCGGCGAGGACGCGTGGAAATTCTCAAGCGTGCGGAGCATGGCGAGGTACCGCTTGCAACGCTTGAAGATGGCGCAGTCTTTGGAGAGATGGCGCTCTTTGAACCCGGTACGCAACGCTCCGCCACCGCTCGCGCACTGGAAACATGTGAACTGGAAATGCTCAGCATGGAGGAGTTCCAGGCACTCTTCGGCCAGTGCCCGCCTGCGCTGGTACCTTTTCTGAAAAGCCTGATGATGCGCCTGCGAGACCTGAATTCGCGCATCGCCGCCAAGGAACGCGCGACTGTGCGCCTTGATGCATCCATTAATGAAGTTACCATCGCGCCGGGGCCCGGCGCTCTGGAGGGACAATTTGCGCCCCTTACTGTACATGTTGCCAACTTTCCCTACAGTATTGGTGGGTATGCTAAAGGCACTGAACCCGGCGACCAACGCCTGAATCTGGCGTGTACGGAAACGCCTTTGCTGATTTCTCCACATCACGGCAACCTTGAGCGACATGGAGATGAGGTATTTCTTGTGGATCAGGGCAGTCGGTTTGGCACATTGGTCAATGGTCAACCCATCGGTCGTGGGAAGCCCTCCTTTAAGGCGGCACTACTCTCTGGTGAAAATCAGATTCAGCTAGGGGGTATGCAATCTCCCTACAACTTGCTGATGATTGCAAAATAAGCATTCAAGGGTTGATTCACAGCCGCATATCGCCACAATAGCAGCATGGAAACTTTAGCTGCGCCGACAGATATTTTTCATCACCTGCGTGAAAGTCTGCTGATTTTTGCCATTGCAGGTCTCATCGTTCCACTGGCCAGTCGGGCCCGCTTTTCTCCTATCCTGTGCTACCTGATGACCGGGTTAATCATCAGCCCCTTCGCGCTGGGCTCATGGATAGAAGATTATCCGTGGGCCCGTATGTTTGTGATTGATGATGCAGCGTTCGTGCATACGCTTTCAGAATTGGGCATCATTTTTCTGCTCTTTATGATTGGTCTCGAACTATCCCTGCACCGCCTTTGGGAAATGCGGCGGCTGGTACTTGGACTTGGAGGCCTGCAGATCGCCCTCACCGCTTGCGCTATCACGTTGATTGCCCGCCAGTTTGATAATTCCTGGCAGGTTTCCGTCCTTATTGGCACCTCCATGGCCTTGTCCTCAACGGCCATCGTAATGCAGCTTCTTCGCGATCAGCATCGCCTTTCCGCTCCCATTGGTACGGTGTGTTTTTCCATTCTGCTGATGCAGGATCTGGCGGTGGTACCAATTCTCTCCCTGGTTACCGCTTTTGAACAAGACTCTGCCAGCCTCCCCCTGGCCCTTGCCCGCTCCCTCGGGCTGGCGGCGGCGGCAGTGGCAGGGATTTACATCATTGGGCGATTTCTGCTGCGCCCTCTGCTTGCCTCGCTCGGCGCCGCGCGCAACATCGAAGAGGGCGGCT
>DBAU01000045.1 GCA_002291845.1 Alphaproteobacteria bacterium UBA1002
GCCATGTGCACGCGCAGCTGATGGGTGCGACCGGTAATCGGTTGCAGCTCCACCCAGGTGAGCTTGCCTGCCAGCGTTTCACGGGTGACGTATTCTGTCACCGCGCGCTGGCCGTCCTCGCTGAGCTCCATTTTCTCGCGGGTGCCGATTTTCTCCATCGGCGCATCAATGATGCCTTCATAGGGCTGCGGCACCCCCACCACCAGCGCCCAGTAGATTTTCTGCACATCCTTGGCCGCGAAGGCGCGCGTCAATTCCTCCGCTGCCTTGCGTCCCTTGGCGATCACCAGCACGCCGCTGGTATCTTTATCCAGCCGATGCACCAGGCGCAGCCGGTCGTCGCCTTCACTCGCGGCGGCGATCAGCGCATCCACGGAATCCTTGACGCCGCTGCCGCCTTGCGTGGCCAGCCCCGCCGGTTTGTTGAGCACCAGGCAGCGGGCATCCTCATGAATCACCAGCGCGCGCAGACGCTTTTGCGCCTCCTCCAGCGGCAGGGTGCGTGGCCGGGGCGCCGGGGTTTCCGATGCCGCCAGCACTTCGGGGCGCACGGCGACCACTTGCCCGGCAACCAGCTTCTGTTCCGCCTTCACCCGCTTACCATCCAGTCGCACCGCGCCTTTACGCAGATGCTTCTGCAGCAGGCCATAGGGCACGCCTGGCAGATGCGTCTTCGCCCAACGGTCAAAGCGGAGGCCTTCTTCGGCAGGCGTCACGGTGAAATGCTTCATGCCGTTCCCCGCATCAGCCCAAGGCCAATTGCCAGCGCGAGGATGGACAAGGTGACGGAGGAGACCATGTAGATGAAGGCGGCGACAGTTTCACCGCGCTGCATGAGGGTCACCACATCGAGCGAAAAGGCGGAAAAGGTGGTGAATCCACCCAGCACGCCGATGCCCAGAAAGGCACGCCATTCCGGCGTCAGTGCCGGAAGCGTGGCCCCGGCGAGCAGGCCCATGAGCAGGGAGCCGAGGATATTGACGCTGAGCACGCCATAAGGGAAATCGGCCACTGGCAGGCGTGCCGCGCCGCTGACCATCAGGTAGCGTGCCATCGCACCCAGGCCGCCGCCCAGGCCAATCAAAAGAAGCTGGTTCATGCCCCTGATATACAACATTGGCATTCCCGCGAAAGCGAGAATGCTGATTATGGCTCTTTCAGCTTGTCCCGCAACCTGTCCCAATACTCGAGGCGCTTTTTCACTTCCCGCTCGAAGCCGATTTCACGGGGCTGATAATAATCGCGCCGCGGCAGCGTTTCGGGGAAATAATTCTGGCCGGAGAAGCCATGCTCGGTGTCATGGTCATAGGCATAGCCTGCGCCATAGCCGATCTCTTCCATCAGCGTTGTCGGCGCGTTGAGGATGTGCTTGGGCGGCATCAGCGAGCCATGCGCCTTAGCATCGCGCATCGCTGCTTTGTAGGCGGCATACACCGCGTTGGATTTCGGTGCGGTGCCGAGATACGCCACGGCCTGCGCCAGCGCCAGCTCACCCTCCGGTGAGCCGAGGCGCTCGTAGGTTTCCACCGCGGCCTGCGTCACCAGCAATGCCTGCGGGTCGGCCATGCCGACATCCTCCGACGCAAAACGCACCAGCCGGCGGCCGATGTAGCGCGGGTCCTCACCCCCGGCGAGCATGCGGCAGAACCAGTAGAGCGCGGCCTGCACATCTGAGCCGCGCAATGATTTGTGCAGTGCAGAAATCAGGTTGTAATGGCTCTCCTGCGATTTGTCATAGATCGCGGCGCGGCGTTGCAGAAAACGCTTCAGCGCCTCAGCATCCAGCGCCTGCCCCGGCGCAAGCGCGAACAGTTCTTCGCAGAGATTCAGCACATAGCGCCCATCCCCATCCGCCAGGTTAGCGAGCATCACACGCCCATCTTCCGTGAGCGGAAGCGGCCTGCCTTCCGCCGCTTCAGCCTTCGCCATGATCTGCTGCAGATGCACCTCGCTCAAGCGCTCGAGCACCACCACCCGGCAGCGTGAGAGCAACGCTGCATTCAGCTCAAACGAGGGATTCTCCGTGGTCGCCCCCACCAGCAGGATGGTGCCGTTTTCGACATAGGGCAAAAACGCATCCTGCTGCGCACGGTTGAAGCGATGGATTTCATCCACGAACAGCAGGGTGACTTTTCCATCCTGCCGCTTTTGCACCGCGCGCTCGAAAATCTTTTTCAGATCGGCCACTCCGGATGTCACTGCGGAGACGGTTTCCATTTCGCCGCCGCTGCGCTCAGCGATCAGCCGCGCCAGGGTGGTTTTGCCGCAGCCCGGCGGCCCCCACAGGATGAGCGACACAAACTGGCCGCTCGCCGCCATGCGCCCCAGCGCGCCCTCTGGCCCCAGCACGGCCTCATGGCCGATCACCTCCTCGAAGCGCTTCGGGCGTAGCCGTTCCGCGAGGGGGACGTAGACAGACGAGCGGGAGAAGAGCGTGTCCATCGGCTGAGTCATTCTGCGCGCCAGCGCGGGGTTAGAGTTGTACGCTGAGTTCCATCACATCATCGCCGCGTTGGAACGTGATGCGCCAGCCGCGCGAGGGGGTTTGCATCAGCCGCGCCAACTGAGCGCTTGAAGCGACATCCGTACCATTGACACGCAGCACGATATCACCCGCCTGCAGGCCCAGCCCCTGCGGCGGCGCCTCGGCAATCACCACGCCTTGGCGCTCCAGCGGCATGTTCAGCTCCAGCGCCACGCGCGGGGAAAGATTCATCACCTTCGCCCCCTGAAGCGGATGGCGGCCACTGAGCACCCGCGCATCACGCGCCGGAAGCTCCGGCGGGGCAGCGAGCGTCAGTGTCAGGCGCACCCTCTCCTCGCCACGCTGGATAATCAGCGGAATCTCCCGATCCAGCTCCGCCACGGCGACACGGAATTTCAGCGCGTCGGCATTCTCTACCTCGGCGTCTGCAAAGCGCAGGATGACATCCCCCGGTTTCAGGCCGGCGCGCGCGGCGGGGCTGCCAGCCACCACCTCGGTCACCAGCGCGCCACGCACCGCCGCCAGCCCCAGCGCTTTGGCAATCTCGCTGTCGACGCTTTTGTAGGCGCCGCCCAGCCAGGGGCGCACGATCGCCCCACCCGTCTGCCCATTGCGCAGCAGGGCGGAGACCATGGTGGAAGGAATGGCAAACCCCACGCCGATGCTGCCGCCGCTTTGCGAATAAATCGCCGTGTTAATGCCCACCAGCCGCCCTTGCAAATCCACCAAGGCGCCCCCCGAATTGCCGGGATTGATCGCCGCGTCCGTCTGGATGAAAAACTGGTAATCCGACACCCCCGCCGCCGGACGCGCCAGCGCAGAGACAATGCCGCTGGTGACCGTTTGGCCCACCCCAAACGGATTGCCGATGGCCAGCACCAGATCGCCCACCTGCAGCGAATCGGAGGAGGCAATCGGCAACGCCGGTAGACGGGCGCCGCGTGTATCCAGCTTCAGTAAGGCAAGGTCGGAGGATTTATCTGCCACGGTGATGCGTGCATTGAACTCCCGCCCATCCGACAGCACGGCAATGATGTCATCGCTACCGGCAATCACATGGTTGCTGGTGACCACAGTGCCTGCCGCATCCACGATAACGCCGGAGCCAAGCGAGCTGACCACCCGCTCCCGCGGCAAGGCGCTGTCGCCCAGGCGGCGGCCGAAGAACTCGCGGAAGACCGGGTCCTGCATCAGCGGGGAAAAGGGGCTTTCCACCTGCACCCGGCGTTTGGTGTAGATATTCACCACTGCCGGGGCGGCCTGGCGTACCACCGGGGCAAAGGATAGCTGCACCTGCGCCTGGCTCTGCGGCAGGGCGCGCGGAAGCTCCTGCGCGTGCGCTACGCCAAATGTGAAGATTGTAAGAAAGAAGGCCGTAATTCGTTGAGCCATACCAACCATGATTCTACATCTAGGGAAAATTCTGGGGTTTCTGCGGTGAGCTTTTCAAGACATAGAGAAAAATTGCTGAATGCGCTAGGCGCCACAGAGAAGGCAATCGATTGCGATGACTTACGTGATCGCGTGGCGCGGTGTGATTTGCTGGCCCCATCCATTGATTATCTGGTGACCAAGAAAATGCAGCATCTGGGGTATAACGCGCAGCTCCTGCGCCTGAGCTACCGCGATGCAGGCATGGCGCAGGCGGTTTGCGAGCTTCTGGATGCGCAATATCATGGGATCATGCCGCATATCGAGCAGGGGGTGCGGGAGTTCCTCGCTTCTAACGCAGCAACGCTGGACCCGCCCACGCAGGACATTGACGAGGAATACACACTGCATGGGCTGGTGGTTTCTAACATGAAAGGCTTCCATGCAATGTATGCGCAGAGGGACGCACTCTCTGCCGCGACACAACGTTCAGCACTGGAGGAGAAAGAGCTTGAGATGTGTCATGCTCAGATTGAATGAGCAGAGCACGCCGCCGCATATATTGCCCGCGCCTGCGGCCTTCGCCAGACCGCGTCGAAGGAGCGTGCGGGCACCGAAGCGTCAGGACACGCCGCCGCCCGTATTGCCAGCCGCCACGATCGCGGCACATCCAGCCATCGTACGCGATAAAAAAAGGGGCCCGGAGGCCCCTTTTCATTTTTTGGGAAGCGAGTGGTTATGCCGCTTCGGCTTCATCATCGCCATCGGCGAACTGCACCGGACCGGAATCCTGGCCCTTGGCAGACTCGTCGCGGTCTACGAATTCGATGATCGCCATCGGGGCGTTGTCACCGAAACGGAAACCCGCTTTCATGATGCGGATGTAACCACCGCTGCGCGACTGGTAACGCTCAGCAAGGGCACCAAACAGCTTGGCCACCGTGGTGGTATCATTGTGCAGGCGGGAGAGCGCCAGGCGGCGGTCCGCCAGCGAGCCATGCTTGCCCAGCGTGACGAGCTTTTCCACATACGGGCGCAGCTCTTTTGCTTTGGGCAGCGTGGTCGAGATCTGCTCATGCTTGATGAGCGCCATCGCCATGTTGGCCAGCATAGCCTTGCGGTGCGAGGTGGTAACGCCGAGTTTGCGGCCACTGATTCCATGTTTCATTGTCGTATCCTCAGGTGTGAGGTTTGGGGCGGAGGGTAAGGGAGAGTACCGAAAGCACCCCCGAACCTGAACCCCGAAACCTTAATAGGGTTCTTCGTAACGGCGAGCCAGTTCCTCGATGTTTTCCGGCGGCCAGTCAGCCACATCCATGCCGAAGCGCAGGCCCATGCTTTGCAGTACTTCCTTGATCTCGGTGAGCGACTTGCGACCAAAGTTCGGCGTCTTGAGCATTTCAGACTCGGTCTTCTGCACGAGGTCGCCGATATAAACGATGTTGTCATTCTTCAGGCAGTTGGCCGAACGGACAGACAGTTCCAGCTCATCAACCTTCTTGAGCAGGTACGGGCTGAACGGCAGCTCGGAGCGCTCGCCACGCTCTTCAGCGGCGGGCGTATCCTCAAAGTTTACGAAGAGGCGCAGCTGATCTTGCAGGATGCGTGCTGCGAGGGCTACTGCATCATCCGGAGTGATGGAGCCATCGGTGGTGACATCCATGATCAGCTTATCGTAGTCGGTCTGCTGGCCAACGCGGGCATTTTCTACTTTATAGGCCACATTCGTAACGGGCGAAAAGAGTGAGTCCACGGGGATCACGCCGATGGGCGCGTCTTCTGAGCGGTTACGGGATGCGGGCACATAGCCTTTACCCACCTCAACCACCAGCTCCATGTTCAGATTAGCGCCTTTATCGAGTGTGCAAATCACCAGATCTTTGTTGATAATTTCCACATCTGCATCCGTCTGAATCATCCCGGCAGTAACTTCGCCTGGCTGATTGGCGCGCAGATACATACGCTTACGCTCTGCCGAATGGGCCTTCAGCTTAAGGTCTTTGATATTGAGGATAATGCTAGTGACATCTTCACGCACACCCGGGATGGCAGAGAACTCATGCAACACGCCTTCCACTTTAATGGACGTGACAGCAGCCCCCTGCAGAGAGGAGAGCAAGATGCGGCGCAGGGCAACGCCAAGGGTCATACCAAAGCCACGCTCGAGGGGCTCTGCCACGATGGTCGCGCGCTTGCTGTCGTTGCCAACCTGATCAATGTTGAGTTTCGATGGTTTAATCAGGTCCTGCCAGTTCTTATTCAGAATGTTTGCCATAATCGTTCTGTTCCTCGTTGCTCACGCTGGTTTCATGATCTTGAGGCGGTCGGCACCAGCTGCCTTGGCCCTGCCGGCAACACTAGACGCGGCGACGTTTCGGAGGGCGGCAGCCATTATGTGGCACCGGGGTTACGTCCTTGATGGAGGTAATGTTGAAGCCCACCGACTGCAGCGCGCGCAGCGCGGACTCACGTCCTGCGCCTGGCCCTTTGACCTGCACTTCGATGGTCTTCATTCCGTGCTCAGCCGCTTTTTGGCCGGCAGACTCGGCGGCCACCTGCGCTGCATACGGCGTGGACTTGCGCGAACCTTTAAAGCCATGACTACCCGAAGACGACCAGGCAACAGTGTTACCATTGGTATCGGTGATGGTCACAATCGTGTTGTTGAACGAAGCGTTCACATGCGCAACGCCCACGGTAATGTTTTTGCGTTCACGCTTTTTAATGCGGGCGGCGTTGGTATCTTGCTTGGCCATGATGCTTGCCTAACGGTGGATGGGTTTACTTCTTCTTGCCGGCGATGGCGACGGCTTTGCCTTTGCGCGTGCGAGCGTTGGTGTGGGTACGCTGACCACGAACTGGCAAACGCTTACGATGACGCAAGCCACGATAGCATGCCAAATCCATCAGGCGCTTGATGTTCATGGACACTTCACGACGAAGCTCACCTTCCACCGTGTAGTCGGCATCGATAATCTCGCGCAGCTTAATCACTTCACCTTCGGTGAGCTGATTAACACGCTTACTCTCATCAAGACCGGCTTTTGTGCAGATCTCCTTAGAGAATTTAGGCCCAATCCCATGGATATAGGTCAGACCGATAACCAGACGTTTGCTGGAGGGAATGTTTACACCGGCGATACGTGCCACGTTGGATTCCTTTCGGTGAACTCATTTTCAGTTTTTTTCAGTCGCTTACCGGCGAATAACGGTCAACCATCACGCTCAGGCGCGCCGAAAAGAGGCTGCATCATACGGGTATTTACTTTGATGTCAATCCCCGTATGCGGGTTTTTTTATCCTCGGACAATTGCCTCAATCTGCACCATCACTTCGGCGATATCGGCCATACCATCAACGCCTGAGAGGATCCCTTTTGCTTCATAATATGGCAGCAACGGAGCCGTCTGAGCATGATACGCGTCCAGTCGCTTGGCAACCGTTTCTGCTTTATCATCGGCACGGCGACTGAATTCGGTGCTCCCGCAAACATCACAAACACCCCGTGTAACGGGTTGCTTGTGTGTATCGTGGTAGCCTTCTCCGCATTTGGCGCAGGAAAAGCGGCCTGAAATGCGCTCCACCAGAATATTGTCCTGCACTTCCAGCTCAATCACGTGATCCAACGGTGTGCCCACCTCCTGCAACATCACATCCAACGCCTCTGCCTGCGCCAGCGTACGCGGGAAGCCATCCAAAATAAAGCCGGATGCACAATCCGCTTGTGCGATGCGGTGGCGGATCAGGCTGATGACCGTTTCATCATCCACCAGCGCACCACGCGCCATAATATCCTTTACATGCACACCGAGGCGACTTCCGGATGACGCAGCCTCACGGAGCATATCGCCGGTCGAAAGCTTGGCCAGACCAAATGTTTTCTGTAGATGGCTGGCTTGCGTACCTTTACCGGCACCGGGAGGGCCAAGAAGAATCAAATTCACAGTTATCTCCTGCCTTTGAGTCGGGCTTTTTTGATCAGGCCTTCGTACTGATGCGCGAACAGATGCGACTGCACCTGCGTCACGAAATCCATCATCACATTGACCACGATGAGCAGACTGGTACCGCCCAGATAGAACGGTACGGAATATTCCGCGATCAGAATTTCCGGCACGGTGCACACAAAGGCGATGTAGAGACCGCCGATCACAGTCAGGCGGGTGAGCACGTAATCGAGGTAGGTCGCGGTCTGTTTACCGGGGCGAATACCGGGAATGAAGCCACCATTCTTTTTCAGGTTCTCCGCCGTTTCTTCCGGGTTGAACACGACCGCGGTGTAGAAGAACGAGAAAAACAGAATGATCGACACATAGAGCAGGATGTAGAGCGGCTGCCCGTGCGACAAATGCGAGGTGATGCTGGAGAGCCACTCCGGGGCGTTTCCTTGATTAAACTGTGCTATGGTCAGAGGAAACAGAAGGATGGAGCTGGCGAAAATCGGTGGAATGACCCCAGCCGTGTTGACCTTCAGGGGCAAGTGGCTGCTATCCCCCTGAAACAGACGGTTCCCTACCTGACGTTTGGGATATTGAATCGTGATGCGACGCTGCGCACGCTCCATGAAGACGATAAAGGCCAGCATGCCAACCGCAATGAGTATAATCATTAACACGACGCCGGTCGTAATAACCCCTTTGCGGCCAAGCTCAAAAAAGCCGGTCAGCGCGCCAGGTAGCTCAGCAACAATCCCGGTGAAGATGATCAGCGAGATCCCGTTACCGATACCGCGGGCGGTCATCTGCTCACCCAGCCACATCAGGAAAATCGTGCCCCCAGTAAGCGTAATCATCGTGCTGACGCGGAAGAACATCCCCGGATCAATCACGGCGGAAGAACCTGATGGGCCGGTGGTATTCTCCAGACCCACAGAAATGCCGTACGCCTGCATCGCCGCCAGCAGCACCGTGCCATAGCGGGTATATTGATTGATCTTGCGGCGGCCAGCCTCGCCTTCCTTTTTCAGCGATTGCAGGGACGGGATGGTCACTGACAGAAGCTGCATGATGATGGAGGAGGAAATGTAAGGCAGAATCGCCAGCGCAAAGATGGTCATCCGGCCCAACGCGCCGCCGGAGAACATGTTAAAAATGCCGAGCACGCCGCCGGACTGCTGCTTGAAAATTTCTTCCAGAACAGCAGGGTCAATGCCTGGAATCGGAATGTAGGTACCAATCCGGTAGACAATCAGGGCACCAATCACAAACCAAAGGCGCTTTTTCAGTTCAGTAGCGCGCCCAAGCACGCTCAGATCAATGTTAGAAGCCAGTCGTTCGGCAGCGGAAACCATGTATTATCCTCGGTAATTCGAATCGATACTTCTAGCGCTTCCAGTGTGCAGCGCAAGGTCTTTTACGTAGCGAAGGAAAAGAGCCTCGCCATTGGGGTCTTGGATTACGGACTTCGGCATCACAAAATCGGCCTGGCTTTGCTGACGCATGTTGAACAAGGCTTCTCCCTGGGCTTTTATACTTTTAATACCCGCAATCTCTGCGCCCGTTAGAATAAGCACAGGCACTTTACCCCCGGACTGCTTATACTTCTTGCACCATTGCTCCCCATCGGAAAAACCCTGCATGTGGTCGATGTTATCATCGCTAACCACCAGCACGTGGGGCACTTGGGCCAGCTTGGCATCCGCCTGAGAGTGATCACTGAGCACTTCAACGACAAAACCCTCCTTTTCGAGGAGGGTTTTGATCTGTGATGCAAAATGCGGATCGTCGTCGATCAGCAACACGCGGCGAGCCTGCACCCTGGCGTGACTAACACGCCGGCCAGGCATCGCTGCTTAGGCCGCCTCAGCCTGGGCCAGCGTCACGCTGCCACCTGCTTTTTCCACGGCGGCGACAGCGGTTTTGGAAGCCTTGTCGACCGTGAGAGCCACTTTCGCTTTCAACTCACCATTACCGAGCAGTTTCACAGGACGGGTGGCGTTACGAATCAGGCCCGCTTCAGCCAGCATTTCTTTGGTCACAGCCTGCTTGGCATCCAGCGTCTTGGCGTCAATGGCGCGCTGCAGATCGGCGAGGTTGAACACATCAAACTCGGTGCGGGTGTAATTGTTGAAGCCACGCTTCGGAAGACGGCGATGCAACGGCATCTGGCCACCTTCGAATCCGTTGATGGACACACCGGTACGGGACTTCTGGCCTTTATAACCACGACCACCGGTCTTGCCTTTACCAGAACCAATACCACGGCCCACAATCATTTTGCGGTGGCGGGCGCCTTGGTTATCTGCGAGTTCGTTCAGTTTCATCTTACTCTCCAGAGTTCAGTGGTCAGATGCCAGAGCCCAGTGGCTGATCACTGAGCCCCGTCTCTACACTCTATTCTTCCACCACCTGAATGAGGTGCTGGACTTTGTTAATCATGCCACGCACCGCAGGGGTATCCTGCAAGGTGCTGGTGCGGTGACGCTTGTTCAGGCCAAGGCCGATCAGCGTTGCACGCTGGTCGCCGGTGCGGCCAATGGGGCTGCCGGTCTGGACAAGAGTGATGGTCTTGCCGGAGGTTTTTGCGGCGGTCTTGGCGGCCATGATTATTCTCCTGCTTCTTCGTCGTAGGCTTTGACGGTGTTGCCATGGGCCTGTTCGCGGCGGGCGATCAGGTCGCTGATTTTCAGGCTGCGGCGAGCGGCGATATCGCGCGGCGCGTTCAGTGCCTTGAGCGCATCAAAGGTGGCTTTCACCATGTTGTGCGGGTTGGCGCTACCCGTCGACTTCGCGACGACGTCTTGTACGCCAAGCGCTTCAAACACTGCGCGCATCGGTCCACCGGCAATGATCCCCGTTCCCGACGGAGCCGCACGCAACATCACCTTACCAGAGCCAAAATGGCCTTTGGCATCAAAGTGGAGGGTACGGCCTTCGCGCAGGGGCACGCGAATCATTTTTTTCTTCGCCGCGTCGGTGGCTTTGGACACCGCGTCGGTGACCTCTTTGGCCTTGCCGGTGCCGTAGCCAACCCGGCCTTTGCCATCGCCCACCACGACCAGTGCGGCGAAGCCGAAACGACGACCACCCTTCACTACTTTCGCGACGCGGTTAATCGACACCAGTTTGTCGATCATGCCGCCATCGGTCTGTTCCTCATTGCGTTCTGCGCGTGCCATGTGTTCCGTTCCCGTTCTTTAAAATTTCAGTCCGGCTTCGCGAGCCGCATCCGCCAGCGCTTTCACGCGGCCATGGAAGAGATAACCACCGCGATCGAACACGATGTTCTCCACTTTTGCGTCCAGCGCACGCTTTGCGATCAGCACGCCCACCGACTTTGCAGCCTCAATCGTGCCCGGCTTTTTCACCTTGCCCTTGAGGTCCTTGTCCAGCGTCGATGCCGACACGAGGGTGCGACCCTGCGCATCATCAATCAGCTGAGCATAAATATGCTTCCCCGAGCGGAACACGCTGAGGC
>DBAU01000046.1:0-10227 GCA_002291845.1 Alphaproteobacteria bacterium UBA1002
ACACCCTGCCGCACATCCACCATGACCCGTTCGACCGCATGATTCTGGCGCAAGCCTCCCGCCGCGGCCTGACCCTGGTCACCGCCGATCCCCAAATGCTGCGCTATGATGTGAGCGTGCTGGTGGCTTAGCGGGAAAATACACACCCTAACAAGCACCAAGACCAGCCATTTATATTGAAATTTAACAAGAGGTTGAAAAAATTATTCGTTAAAATTTTACTCCCTGATTCGGCGAGATGTTCATAAATAAGTCATAAAACTGGCGTATAAATTAAATTTTATACTAGCGGACGAGTATCCATGGCTGAGCTTTCTCTTTCTCCTCGTGATCCCATGCGAGCCTTTCGGTTACATGCGGTAGCCGTAAAGACCCCCGAACAAGCCTTGGCATTTCTCTACACTTATGAAATCGAACGGCCGCTTTTTTTCAACGATCTTCTAGCGTACGAAGAATATACTTCCGCCCTCAGGCACGCCCGCGTTGTGCTGAACGGCGATCAGGAGCTGAAAAGCGAATATGAAGAAGCGCTTGCCGAGGCAAAATCAGAGGGGCGCATCTTGAATTATTCCAGCGAAGATCCACCACATCTGGTGCAAGACACGAAATGGCATGATCCCAAGCGACCGGTCATCGTGATCGATGAGTTTATGATGCGTGCGCTATCCCCCGATCAGACGCCCATGGACATGGTGAAAAACCTGCTCTTGATGGAAAAATTCTCTACTATTGAACCGCGCCGCGCCACAACGCGTTTCCTGCCTTTTTGTGAACGTTTGTTCGGGTTGGTAGATGCGGCTAAAACGGATGTAGCACGTGCAGAAGCGCTGGATTATTTTTATACTCACTCAGCCGCGGCGCAAAATTTTTATTCAAGTTTCGCTTCAACGCAGCGGTATTGGACACACACCATTCGTCCGGAATTCGAGACGCTCAAGAAAAAGCGTGATGAATTGGTAGCTACGCAAAAGGAATTCGGAGACGAATTCCGCGCCGATATGAAAAAGGCCAAGACGCCACAAGAAAAAGTGGATGCCCTGCTGAAATGGGAGAAAAATCCAAGGGCACGGAGAGCCTTCGCACGGCAATTGGGGGCCGTCAGGGGCGACCTTGCTCGCCACCATGAGGATGACTACCAAGCCTATATGGAAGCGGTAACGGAGAAAATTCCTACCACGCTTTGGGTCGCGGGCTGGTCCATAGATATCCGCGATACGCAGCGTTATTTGCGTATGCATCCGGAGCTTCAAACTGAATTCAATAGCGCGTTCAACGCATGGGTGGAAAAATATGGTTATTTCTCCACCCTTCGTGCAATCCTACGAAATGCCCATCCAGATCCATCGTATGGTAAGCGCAGCCTTGGTGAAGGCGGCCATTCCTCGCATGATCTCTTTCGCGGCGTGATTGATGACGGCGTCAGACAGGTGGCACCGATACCCGATATGAACGAAGGCCCCTTTGATGGCGATGCCGCGCTTACCATCATGCAAAGAAATGGTTACTACGGCGAACATGCCGGAAATCCCATTCGCCCGCGCTATCCGAAGGGCGCCTTGCGCGATAAAGACGGCAGGCCGGTGGATAAGCATATCGTTAGCGCCGAACCTCATGATCTTGGACTGCATCCCGTCGATGTATTATTTAAAGGCAATAAAGAGCCAAACCGCTGGACCTATCGCTCCTCGGAAGGTGTACTCGCCGGTCGCTTGGGAGCCAGCCCCGGCCTGCTCCCGATCGATCAGGAGGGCAGCATTCCACTGGGTCGCGACCCGCAGCGACCAATTACCTCGGATGAGTTGCTTCATCGGCTGACCTTTCCACGGGATGTCACCGAGGAATTTAAAGGGCGACGATGTGTCAGCCGCGCCATTCTTGGCATCCTCGAAGCGAGGGGAGTAATCTCCGTGCCCGAAGCGACGAGGCTACTGGCAGAGGTGGGAGTTGATGTCGTGAAACGTCTGCCCTCCCCGAGTCGGCCGGCACAGCTTTACCTGACAGATGCCTCTGCCGAAGACAGAATGGACATCACGGACTATGTGAAAAGACTCGCCGACGCCTGGGGCGCACGATTGATGCGTGGTGGCTCTACGGGCATTTCTGATTCCCCTTCAGCAGAGACGGGATACCGTTATCAATGCAACCCACGGTATGAGGGTGTGATGCAAGCATGGCTCAACCACAAGGCCAACCCCCGGATCGCGTGCAAAACCGCTTCCCATGATGGAAAACTAGAGAACGCCAAAGGCACCAATTTGCCGGATTTATAGGGTGCCTAGAGCAGCTTCTGCGCGAGGCCGATCAGGCCATGCCGATTGAGTAAAATGGTCATCCCCAGAAGCGCATAAAAAACAAAGGATAGCGTCGTGAGTACCATGGCCAGTTTTTGGGAGATCGCCGCCAAAGGCAGCCTCGGCAAGCTGGATTTGCAGGTGGGCCTGCGCGAACTGGCCAAGGCCTCGCCGTTCCCCTCGCTGGATGTGACGCTGGAAGATACCATCGCCATGTACACCCTGCCGCACATCCACCACGATCCGTTCGACCGCATGATTCTGGCGCAAGCCTCCCGCCGCGGCCTGACGCTGGTCACCGCCGATCCCCAAATGCTGCGCTATGATGTGAGTGTGCTGGTGGCTTAGCCACGGCCGGCTCTGTAGCTCGAGGCGTGCTGACTCAGCGCGGCGTATGCCGCTTCACTTCTAAGATCAAAGGCCCCCTCCCAAGGGAGGTTACGGAAAAGATACTTTCCCAGATCAAGCGGACGGTCCGTGTGGTAAGGGTCTACCCCAAAATCCGTTTTCGCACGCAGTCCTTTGAGGATGCCCGGCACCGTATCGGCATTTTGTAAAAGAGCACGATGCAACAAATCATAGACGCGCGGCTGTCCGGCCAGCTGATCTTTCACCGCTTCCAAACGTTCCCGAATGACCCGCTTGTTGTGGCACCATGCGTCATGGTTGATGTCAAAGCCCATCTTGGCCCATGCATAGCTTCCCGTTTGTTCCGCATGAATCAACAGGCGATCCATGGAAGGGAAACGCTTGAGCGTGTTGATAATCTGAAGGGTGATCTGCCCGCCCATGCCGGTGCCACGCCCCTCTCCTTTGCCCGTTGGGGCATCCACATACGCATCGGCAAAATACGCTTCTTGCGCCCGATCGAGTGGCTCCATCACCTGAAGATTAAACTGCGCACGAAGCAGTCCTTTACGCGTAACCAGCGTAATCGGGTGCGGATCGCCCTCGTAGACACCTTCGTCAGACAGGTAAAGCGTTGCACTTTGCCCAGGCAGGCGAGCAAAATCGCCAAGCAGCGTTGAGCAGACCTCCTTTGGACTGGCGGCCCCGAAGCGCGCCTGCCAAATGAGAAGCTGTTTGGCGGGGTCCTTGATTATCTCCGGGCTATCAAGACCATCCACTGGCATGTGCTGCCACTGAATAGATGGACTTTTTCCCGATGAAAGGGCCCTAAGTTCCAAGGCCTGCGTTTTTGCATCAACCGGTGTAAAAGGCGGCAAGGCTTTGCTGTTTTTCTGCATTCCCTACCCTACCGCACGAAAGTGACGATATGATGAAGACGTAGGAAATATTTTCTTACAGAAACTTATCGATTATGCCAATCAGCGCGGCCACCAGAAGGGCATTCGCGGAGAGCAGGGC
Organism: Alphaproteobacteria bacterium UBA1002; assembly: GCA_002291845.1. Taxonomy (GTDB): domain Bacteria; phylum Pseudomonadota; class Alphaproteobacteria; order Rickettsiales; family UBA998; genus UBA998. The sequence continues at coordinate 3,660 of DBAU01000046.1, forward strand.
GATGAGAAAGCCCGGCACGCGTTTCTTGATGTCCCGGTAATAGCCGATGGCAAACCATAGCCGGGCGACAAGCCATGCCCCACCCAAGCCGCCCACCAGCCACGGCTTTGGCATATAGATCGCACAAAGCCACAAGGAGGGGAGGAAAAATGCCAGCTGTTCCAGCGTGTTCATCTGCACGCGATACACGCGATTAAACCCCTCCGGGCCCACCGTCTGTGGTAGCGGAACATCGTATTTGCCGCGCGCGCGGCCCACATTAAAAGAGAGTACCTCATACAAAAACGCGGCCAGCACGGTGATCAGCGCGGCGAGATGGATGCTATCCGTGAAAAAGCCGTCGGTCATGAGGGTATCCTCTATTGAGACATGGTTTGGATGACCGGAAGGCGGCCCTGCGCGTGAGGCTGTAGCGCACCATAGGCCGCGCCTACGACCAGTACGATACCCGCGACCAATGATAAAGCGGCCCCGGTGGTACGCAGTCCCTGCATTAAATCCGGCCGCGCCACAATAAAGTGCTCGGCACTGTAGAGAACCCGCCCCATCAGCCATACCGCACCCAACGGCCCCAGCACGTGGGGATGCGGGAATACCCAGGCAAACAGCCACACACTGACCAGAAAGAAAAGCAAGTGGCGCAAGGTGTGCATCTGCAGGCGGTGCCGGCGATCAAGCATCAAACGGTCTTTCCCCATGCCATCATGCCGTTTTTTGCGAAGCATTAAGGTCCGAATACCAAGCAATGCATAGAAAATCAGGGAGAGTGAGGTCAGAGTCGTCGCAACCACGAATACAGACGCGTCATTCATCTGCTTAGCCCTCAAGCATTTGCATCAGCTCGTCCCACTCACGCTTGGAGAGGCCGCTGGTTTCCTGCGTCACCGCTTCACCCTTCAGGCGGCGGCGGATGACGTCCAGCCCCTGCGCGGAAAGCTCGGCCGCGCCCATACGGTAATCAGCAAAGGCCTGCGCGGTGGTCGGCACCCAGCGCTTCAGGATGTCGAGCATCGCCTCGGCATAAACGCGGATTTCATACTGCGCATGCGGGTCCGCACGCAGGGCGATGAAATGCATGAGGTTATGCAGGTCAATCTTCCAGTACCACTGGGTGTAGAAGTTCACCGGCAGGTTCATGCGCGCCAGCTCGCGGGCCAGACCCTGCTTTTTCTCATCGAGGACCACGCCTTCCTCGGTACAGTTCATCATCTCTTCGTAATGCTGGTAGGCGTTGCGAGAATCTTCTTTCAGAATCTCCAGCACCCGCGCTGCCTCCTCGCCTTCCAGCACGTCGCCGCGGCCCTGGCGGTTGGAGACGGATTGCGCCGCCAGATGCTCCGGGGCGGGCACGTAGAACTCGCGATCCATGATGGAATAGCGGCCCGAGTACTCATTCACATTAGCGGTGCGGTGACGGATCCACTGCCGCGCCACAAAGATGGGAAGCTTAATGTGCAGCTTAATCTCGCACATCTCAAACGGCGTGGTATGGCGGTGACGCAGCAGGTAGCGGATCAGGCCCGCATCCTCGCTCACCTTTTTGGTGCCCTTGCCGTATGACACCCGCGCCGCCTGCACAATGGCCGAATCCGTGCCCATATAGTCGATCACGCGAATAAAGCCGTGATCGAGTAGTGGAATGGGCTGGTAGAGAATTTCCTCCAGTGCCGGGGCGACTTCGCGGTAGGTCGGCTGGGTGGTTTCTCGGATGGCGGCTACTTCAGCACGCTGGATGTCATTTAAGGGCATGGGCGTCCTCTGTTTTCATTTGTTCTAGTGCCTGTATCGCCGCCTCTCAAGCAAAACTAGACAGCCTTGCACGCTGCGCCCTTCACAAAGCGGCCCGGAAACTCTATATTAGGAATGTTCCTTCGGGGACTATGGCAATAGACGTTGGATTAGAATAGGCGTTTTGGACCCGGGGGCAGTACCCGGCGCCTCCACCATAAACCGCTGGCTAAACTCAGGATTTGGCGGTTTCTGATGGGGGCGAATCAGGCTCGACAGACGCAGTAAAGGGTTTGACTGTTGCTCGTGATGATTCCGTCGTAAACGGATCGTATTTTATAGATGCCAACGATAACGTGGCTCTTGTTGCTGCCAACGACAACAACGTCGTAGCGGTTCGCGCTGCTGCCTAAGGGTAGCTCGCTTACACGGTAAGTAAACGCGGTTCGGGGGGCACCGGGCAACAGAAGCCCCCCATAAGTATTTTTTGTGACAGTGTGCCGGTTTCCGCTGGCCGCCTCACCCTCGCAGCGCTAGACTGCGCATAGATGAAAGGACGACACGGCATGAGCGATTCCGCGCCCCAGATGGACTATCCCGCGATGATTGATGAGGCCATGCGTGGCGTCGTACGTAAGGCATTACGTCAGGTGCAGGAAGAAGGCCTGACCGGCGAGCACCATTTTTACATCTCGTTTTTGACGGGCTATCCCGGAGTGCGCCTGTCTCCCCAGCTGCGCGAGCGCTTCCCGCAGGAAATGACCATTGTGGTGCAGCACCAGTTCTGGGACTTGCGCGTGGACGAAGACCAATTTTCTATCATGCTGAGCTTTAATAATATTCCAGAAAAACTGGTGATTCCGTTCAGTGCACTCACCGCGTTTGCCGATCCCTCCATAAAGTTTGGGCTTCAGTTCCACATCCGACGCACGCCGGCAATGCCCGTGCCTGAAGCGTCGTTCGAGCCGGTACCGCTCACCCCGGACAACGGCGAAGAGACGGACGGCTCAGCGCAGGTTATTTCACTCGACGCGTTCCGAAAGAAGTAACCGTAAATTCCCTTCCCGCTGCATGACATGTTTGTGACAACGTCACGCTAGCGCTTGTTGTGCGGGTGATTACCCCGATACACTGCGGGGGCATGGAAGCTTATCAACGCATTGCCCACCCTTACGCAACGGGTTGCACGGAAATGCAGCCGCGCGAGTGGTCCACTGTCTCGCATGAAGTGCAGGATGCCATCCGCGAAGGTAAGCCCGTGGCTTTCTTTTTCCCCGGGATCCAAACCATTGACGGCGCAGATACATTTCCCGATCAGACGGCCCGCGATTCGCTTGATTTCAAATCCTCCGTGCTGGAGAAACACCTCGGGGATAGCAAGCTTTATCATCAGGGTCTGCGCTTCTTCACGCTGACGTATAGTCGGGACGTTTTCTATTATAACTTTGAGTTACGTCGTCGCCTTCAGAATGCTTCCGGCCGGGCGGGAGACGCCCAGCAATTTCTGCGGGAGCCGGATTATCATTACTCGCAAGATGCCAAGGATTTTGCCCGCCACACCCTGGTCCCGCTTTTGAAAACGGAGGACTCCACCCTGGAGGAACCCACGTTCCTTCCGCCTCAGGTAATGAAGCAACGGCTGAAGCTGATCACCTTCTTCGCTGATAGTTATGGTAGCATTTTTGCCGAGCAGGTCGGACATTTTCTACAGCGGGAGATGCGCAAGGATTACCAGCGCCGCCATGCGACCAAAGACAGCCTCCCGGATGAGGAAGCCCGCATCCGTGATGTGCTCAGCAGCCTGGTGGTGGTCGCGGCCTCCAATATTCCCGAGCGTCATGAACGCAAAGTGAAAGGGCAGGCCGAAGTGGTAAAAAACTGCTTCACCGGTGTCTATTTTGAAGGCCGTGGCGATAAAATGATTGATTTAGCGCAGGGTTACTCTGCCAAAAAATTGCTGGAGCGCGCCCCAACCGTCTGGCGGACGGCACGTTCGCTCTTTCACAAGGCAACTGCTCAGCAATGGCAGGATAGCTTTCACTTCAGCCGCTTGTCGCCTGAACAATTCGCCAAACGCGCCGCCGAAGAGGCGGCACCCTACCAGCCAGATACGCGGGATCGCCGCATTACGTGGCACCCGGTGGATAAAGGTGCGGTAGTGCATTTTGATGTGCCAACACAGTATGATGTGGTGCTGCGCACTGGTACTGGCGCGCGCGGACGCCATTATGCCAATGAGGACCTGCATCAGACCTACAGCTATACCTATCCATTCCCCGGGTTTCGCGACCATGCTGACCTGCTCGGACGTGTGGCCCGTAATGCCGTATGGCGGCATCAGACTTTGGCGAATAATCCCGCACCGGTTTCAGCAAAATGGTTGATGCATCAGCAAAGCTCACCCCTGCGCTGGCACCCGCTGGCCGGGCAAAATGACGTTCTACGGGAGGCCCACCTGAATACTCTGGTTGCCAAGGCGCGGCGTACACCCGAGGAAGCAAATGAAATCGAGGTCGCTGAGCCCATGGCGGTGCATCCTCCTTCACCGCCGCCATTGGCTAATGCTACCAAAGCACCTGAAGAATCTATAATTTTCCGCCGTGAGCTGCTTGGACTGCCCAGGGAAGCACTCCACACACACCGTGTGCGTGAAGCCACCACAGCTTCCTCATCTAATGCGTCACGCGCGCGGTAAATTCCCTGGATGATCTTCGCGGAGTCATCTCCGCGGTTGACCCGCCTCCACAAGGCTTTTACGTTTTTTGGAAAGATATTCGATTGTTGAAGCTTGTGTATGGCAATGTTTGATTCCCCCGGCATGGCCCTCGCACTGGATGCTGCGCGTGCAGCAGAGGCCATGGGCGAAGTACCCATCGGAGCCGCAGTCATCAGCGCCGCGGGCGAGGTGCTGGCCATCAGTCATAACCGCGTGGAGACGGACCGTGACCCCACCGCCCACGCGGAAATGCTAGTCATCCGTGCCGCAACGGCGTTGCGTGGGACAAAATTCTTAGAGGATTGCGATCTATATGTGACGCTTGAGCCATGCGCCATGTGCGCACAGGCCATCGCCTTTGCCCGCCTGCGGAGAGTCTATTTCGCGGCAAGTGACCCAAAAGGTGGCGGAGTAGAACATGGTGCGCGGGTTTTTGCGCAGCCAACCTGCCATCATCGCCCCGAGGTTTATGGCGGGATTCGGGAAGCAGAAGCCGCTGCCTTGTTACGGGAATTCTTCCACAGCCGTCGCTAGAGCCTCTGGCGTAAACGCGTCCGCGCCGCCACACCCACTCACAGGTACCCTTGCACGCCCGAAAACACGCGCAATCCTGCTTGCAAAGGAGAAACAAGTTTCGTATGGGTACGCCAATTCACTTCTTGCATTACATTAGAAGTTTCTTATTTATTGGTCGTACCTATGGCACACACGCTTCCGAACGCTGAACACGCGCCTGCTGAAGGCAAAACACGTCGCGACTTCATTGTATTGACAGCGCAAGCCATGGCGGCTGTGGGAGCGGCCACGGTTGCCTGGCCGTTCATTGACAGCATGAATCCGGCGGCCGATACGCTGGCGCTGTCTTCCACCGAACTGGACCTTGCGCCGATTGCAGAGGGCCAGGCCATCACCATCAAATGGCGTGGCAAACCGGTATTTATTCGTCACCGGACAGCGGAAGAAATCAAAGAAGCCCAGAACGTTGATATGAAAGAGCTGCCCGACCCGCAGACGGATGCTGAGCGCGTCAAAGCGGGCAAAGAACAATGGCTGGTGATGGTGGGCGTATGCACCCATCTAGGCTGCGTGCCCTTAGGCAACCGCAGCGGTGATTACAAAGGCTGGTTCTGCCCTTGCCACGGCTCGCACTATGATACTTCAGGCCGTATCCGCAAAGGTCCGGCACCCAGCAACCTTGTGGTGCCGCCGTATGCATTCCTTTCTGATAACCGCATCAAAATTGGTTAGAGCGACTTATGGCAACAACTGCTGATTCCCCGAAATTTGATGGTGTAAAAGGCTGGATTGACCACCGCCTGCCGATCTTCACCTTCATGCAGCATTCACTGGTGGACTATCCCACCCCGCGGAACCTGTCCTACTGGTGGAATTTCGGCTCGCTGGCTGGGATTTGCCTTGTCGTGCAGATCCTCACCGGCGTGTTCCTCGCCATGAATTATACGGCGCATGTGGATTATGCGTTTGATTCCGTCGAGCGCATCATGCGTGACGTGAATTACGGCTGGCTGATGCGCTACCTGCATGCCAATGGGGCGTCGATGTTCTTCTTCGTCACCTATATCCATATCTTCCGCGGGCTGTTCTACGGCTCTTATAAATCCCCGCGCGAAGTGTTGTGGTTCCTCGGTATCATCATCCTGCTCATGATGATGGCGTCGGCTTTCATCGGCTACGTGCTCCCCTGGGGCCAGATGAGCTACTGGGGCGCCACCGTGATCACCAATCTGTTTTCCGCCTTCCCGCTGGTCGGTGAATCCATCGTGACCTGGCTATGGGGCGGCTTCTCGGTCGATAATGCGACGCTGAACCGTTTCTTCTCGCTGCATTACCTGTTGCCGATCCTGCTGGTGGGCGTGGTGTTCCTGCACCTTTGGGCGCTGCATACGCACGGCTCTAACAATCCGCTCGGCATTGACGCGAAAGGCCCGCAGGATAAGATCCCGTTCCACCCGTATTACACCATCAAGGATTTCTACGGATTCGGCGTGTTCTTCCTGCTGTTTGGCTATTTCGTGTTCTTCGCGCCGAACTTCCTCGGCCACCCGGATAACTACGTGCCTGCCAACCCGATGGTGACCCCGGCGCACATCGTGCCGGAATGGT
>DBAU01000046.1:10548-11633 GCA_002291845.1 Alphaproteobacteria bacterium UBA1002
CCGGAATGGTACTTCCTGCCGTTCTACGCCATCCTGCGTGCCATTCCGGACAAGCTCGGCGGCGTGTTGGCGATGTTCGGCGCCATTCTGGTGCTGTTCGCCCTGCCGTGGCTGGATTCCTCGAAAGTGCGTAGCGGCCATTTCCGCCCGATGTTCAAGTGGTTCTACTACCTCTTCGTGCTGTGCTGCATTGGCCTTGGCTATCTTGGCGGCAAGCCTGCAGAAGGGGCATACGTCGTCGGCTCCCGCATTCTGACCGCGTATTATTTCGCCTACTTCCTCATCATTCTGCCTTGGCTTGGTAAGGTCGAAAAGCCTTTGCCACTGCCCAAGAGCATTGGTGAGGCCGTCCTCGCCAGTCGCAAGTAAATCATTCATGGGATACGAGACAATGCGCCTGATTCCCCTCGCTTCTGCCTTGCTATGTGCCGTGCTGGTAAGCCCCGCCTTTGCTGCTGAAGATGCGAAGCACCCCAAAACGGTTGATTGGCAGTTTGAAGGTATTTTTGGTACCGTCGATAAAGCCTCCGCTCAACGCGGCCTTCAAGTTTACCGCGAAGTGTGCGCCGCCTGCCATGGTATTGAGCGCGTGGCCTTTCGCTCTCTCACAGAGCTTGGCTTTTCAGAGGCGGAAGTCAAAAAGCTGGCCTCGGAATACACCATTAAAGATGGTCCAAACGACGATGGCGATATGTTTGACCGGCCTGGACTGCCGTCGGATCGCTTTCCTGCGCCCTATCCCAATGAACAGGCTGCTCGGGCTGCCAATGGGGGGGCCTACCCGCCAGATCTTAGCCTGATTGTAAAAGCACGTCCCAATGGTGCCAATTATGTGCATTCGCTTTTGACGGGGTATGAAGCGGCTCCGGCTGATTTTGCGCTGCCAGAGGGCAAATATTATAATCCGTACTTCGCAGGCGGTGCGATTGCCATGCCTGCGCCGCTCTCTGACGGTCAGGTGAGCTACAGCGATAAAACCGAAGCGACGATGGATCAAATGTCGCGTGATGTACTGAACTTCCTGCAATGGGCGGCGGAGCCGGAAATGCAGACCCGCAAAGCCATGGGCGTGAAGGTGATGATCT
>DBAU01000030.1 GCA_002291845.1 Alphaproteobacteria bacterium UBA1002
CATCAACCGCAAGGTTCTTTTTTCGGGTATGATTGGCAACGGCTTGGAATGGTATGATTATGCCCTTTATGACCACATGGCGTTTATATTTTCAAAAATCTTTTTTCCTTCCGAAGATGCCAGTTTTGGTCTGATTCTAACCTATCTCACCTTTGCAGCGGGATTCGTCTCGCGGCCCCTTGGGGCGATTATTTTTGGCCGTATCGGTGACAAATATGGCCGAAAGAAAGCGCTGGTTTCAGCGATGATCCTGATGGCGATACCCACCGGGTGTATTGGTTTGCTGCCTACCTATGAGATGATTGGGGTGGCAGCGCCCATTTTATTGCTGACCATTCGCATACTGCAGGGGCTATCTTTAGGTGGTGCCTTCAGCGGCTCTATCTCTTACGTGGTGGAGCATGCGCCCGGATCCATGCGTGGTAGGATTGGCAGTGTGATGATGCTCAGCCTGGTGATCGGCTTTCTTTTTGGAGCCATCGTATCGACCATTGTGGCCAGTAGTATGTCCGTGGAAGCCTTTGAAAGCTGGGGGTGGCGGTTGCCATTTTTCCTCGGTGTGGGCATCGGACTTGTTGGTTTTTACATCCGAAATCATGGCGAAGAGAGCCCTGTTTATGAGGAAGCAAAAAAAACCGGTGCTCTTTCACAAACACCCGTGAAAGATGCGTTTCTGCGTCACCCCATGCGTATGTTTGAGGCCTTTGCCATTTATCTGTTTGTGACGGTACCGTTTTACATCATCAGTATTTACATGATTGCGTACAGTAAGCGGCATCTGATGATGAGTGCCGAAGATGCGTTACTCATCAATTCCTTGGCGATGGCAAGCATGTTCGTAACGATTTGGCCTGCCGCAAAACTCTGTGATCGTTATGGAAGAAAGCCGGTGTTGATTGTGGCCATTATTTTGATGTTGGCCCTCACCTATCCGGCGTTTCAAATCATGCTCATGGGTGGGTTCGCGAATGTACTTATCGGGCAAATGATGCTGGCGCTGGTTTTGGGGATTTACCTAGCCCCGGTGCCAGCCCTTCTCGTGGAGGTGTTTCCCACGAGCATTCGCTACACAGGTATGTCGCTCGCATATAATTTCTGCGCGATTCTGGGGGGCTTTACCCCCTCGATTGCCGAGTTTCTGATTCGTGAGACCGGTGACCGTTCGGCGATTATGCTTCTGCTGGTTGCCGCAGGCTTTATCTCGCTCACCGCGCTTTTGTTTTATAAAGACCGTTGGCGTGAGCCGCTTGCCTAATGCTGCCCTGTTGCATGGACAGACGAAGTCGTGGCATGCCGTCCTCGCCGCCGGATGCTATAGTGAGACGTAAAGACCGCTCCTCGCCGAGTTAGAGGCTTTATGCATGGCTTTGATGCAAGAAAGCGGTTTGCAAAAAGCAGCAAGAGGCGTAAAAGAGCGCGATGAGTCTCGGATTCGGCGAACTGATCATCATTCTGCTGATTGTTGTGCTCCTTTTTGGCGCGGGACGTATTCCGCGCTTGATGGGTGATGTCGGCAAAGGCCTGCGCGCCCTGCGCGACGGGCTGAAGGATGAGCCGCGCAACACCGCAGCTCGTCCTGAAGACCCTTCGCGAGATCTCTGAGCCATGGCAATCCGTAGTCGTCAAAGCACCCCGCTGCCTCAGACCTTTGGCCAACGCTTGAGCCATTTTCTGCTTGGACCGCCGCGTGATCCGTTGGGGAAGGAAACCCGTCAGCATATTGCACTCGCTGCTTTTTTCGCGTGGGTAGGGCTCGGGGCCGACGGGCTATCTTCCTCCTGCTACGGCCCTGAGGAGGCCTTCGTCGCGCTTGGTGCGCATACGGACTTGGCCGTATTTCTCGCCATTGCCACGTTTATTACGGTACTCATTATCTCACTTGCTTATTCACAGGTGATCGAGCTTTTTCCCGATGGCGGCGGCGGCTACCGTGTCGCGAGCACCCTGATCGGCCCGAAAGCCGGGCTGGTGGCTGGATCGGCGATTATTGTGGATTACGTCCTGATGATTGCTATTTCAGTGGCCAGCGGCACCGACGCGTTATTCAGTTCGCTGCCCAAGGAGTGGCAGCCCTTCAAGCTGGGGGTGGAATCGGTGCTGATTCTCTTCCTTGCCTATCTCAACCTACGCGGCATGAAAGAATCGATCAAGGTTCTGCTGCCGATTTTCCTGTGCTTTGTGGTCTCGCACTTCCTGGTGATTGTGTATGGCATCGGCAGCCATGCGTCCGGCATCGGTGATCTGATTCCTAACGCCATCGACGAGAGTGAAAATCTCTCCAGCCAGCTCGGCATGCTGTTTGTCGTCTCGCTGTTCCTCAAGGCATTCTCGCTGGGCGGCGGTACGTATACGGGGATTGAGACCGTCTCCAATAATATGCACACGCTGGCCGAGCCGCGCGTCCGTACCGGCCGCATGACGATGGTCCTGGTCGCGCTATCGCTGTCCTTCATGGCGGCAGGGATCATCATGCTCTATCTGCTGTGGGGCGTCTCCAAGGTGCCGGGAGAGACGCTGAATGCCTCTGCCTTCCGTGCCATTACGGCAGGGTGGGAGGTAGGGGGGTATTCCATCTCCGGCGGCGTGGTGGCCATGTTGCTGCTGTTTGAAACCGGGCTGTTGCTGGTGGCGGCCAATGCGGGCTTCCTCGCGGGCCCCGCGGTGCTCGCCAACATGGCCAATGACCGCTGGGTGCCGCATTTCTTCAGCGCGCTCTCCAGCCGACTGGTCACGCGGAATGGCGTGGTGCTGCTGGCCTGCGCCGCCATTGCCGCGCTATTCATCACCGATGGCAAAGTGCATCTGCTGGTGATTCTGTACTCTATCAACGTGTTTCTGACCTTCTCGCTGTCGCTGACCGGGCTGTGCATCCATTGGGTGAAGTCGCGGCGGCAGCATCGTTGGTGGCCGCTGCGCCTGTTTATGTCGGCGCTGGGGCTGGTCGTCTGTCTGTCGATTCTGGTGGTCACCACCTACGAGAAATTCTTCACTGGCGGCTGGATGACGCTGGTTATCACCTCCGTGGTAATTCTGATCGGCTACGCGATCAACCGCCATTACCGTCACATCGCCAAGCGCATGCGCGAGGCGGATGAGCTGTTTGCCGAAGCCGACATCTCCACCCGAAAAGCAGATGAACTGCCGCCGATGGAAAAAATGGACAGCACCGCAGTGATTCTGGTCAGCGAAAGCTACGGAAACGGAATGCATACGCTGCTCTGGCTGCTGCGCCTGTTCCCGGGGGTGTTTAAGAACATCCTGTTTGTCGGGGTGGGTGAGATCGGCTCCGAGCAGTTCGCCCGCGATGCTTCGCTGGAAGATCTGCGCAAAGGCATCAAAACCACGCTTAAATTGCTCTCCGGCTACTGCACCCGGCGCGGCATCCCCTCCAGCTATTTCGTTGCGTATGGTACGGACGTGGTAGATGAATACACCAAGCTAGTGCATCAGGTGATGGCCGAATTCCCGCGGGCGGTGTTCTTTGGGAGTAAACTAATTTTCGATAATGAAAATATCATCACTCAGATGTTGCATAACCAGACCGCCTATATCCTGCAGCGCCGTCTGCACCGTCTGGGGCGCACCATGGTGATCCTGCCCATGAAGGCCTAAGCCGCTTTTCTTGCCAGAATAGCACGATCGCCCTATATCCATCGGCCAGATGACATCTTTTCCTACCACCTTATCCGGATTGTTCCGCGAATATCTCAGTCGCCAGAAGCTGGGCATGGCCATTCTGATGTTGTTTCCCACGGCGATCGTGCTGGAAAGCACCGTCATGCCGTATGCGCTTCGGATGATCGTGAATACCCTCCAGACGGCCGATGCCGCTGATGCGGATGTCTGGGCACGCCTTAGCCCGGCGATGGTGCTCTATATCGGTGCACAGGGGGCGATGTTTTTGCTTTTTCGTATTCAGGACTGGGTCTCGACTCGGGTTAAACCGCGTCTGCTGGCAGAGATGCGACTCGACGCATTTGCCCATGCGCAGCGCCACTCACATCGCTTTTTTACCGATCATTTTGCCGGGAGCCTTGCCAATAAAGTGGCTGATATTCCACGTGCTTTCAGCACGTTGCTTGATAATATCAACTGGCGTTTCACCCCGGCGCTCAGTGTGACATCAAGCGTACTGATCACCGTTGCGATCTTGCATTGGCAGGCGGCGGCACTGCTACTGGTCTGGACATTGATCCATCTGAGGATTGCTTGGTGTTTTGCGCGTCCCATTAATGCACAATCGCAAGAGAATGCAGAGCATCGCAGCGCGTTACAGGGGTTGATGGTTGACAGCTTCACCAACCAGCTTGCCGCGCGCCTGTTTGCCCGTTTCGCGCAGGAGCGGGCGGTTCTGTCAGAGGCGCAGGCAAAGGAATGCCGCAGCTTCCAGCAGATGATGCGTACCATGTTCCGCATGCGGTTCTGCCTTGATTTGCCGATGCTGGTGGCGGTGATTTTGTTGCTTTTCCTATGTGTTTGGCTCTGGCAGGCGCAGGCGCTTTTGGTAGGGGATATCGTGTTTATCCTCTATGCGGCCATGAATGTGATGACGTGGGTGTGGATGTTTGCCACCGAGCTTCCACAGTTTTACGCCGATAGCGGGGTGATACGTCAGGCGCTGGATACTCTCCGCGCACCGCTGGATGTCCATGATACGCCGGGCGCGGAGGTGCTGCGCGTAGATGGCGGTGCTATTACGTTTGAACAGGTGCGCTTTGGCTACCGCGAACCGGGTGGGGTGTTTGACGGGCTCTCTGTCAGTATCGCACCGGGTGAACGGGTGGGGCTGGTCGGGTTTTCTGGCAGCGGAAAGACCACCTTTATCAACCTGTTGCTTCGCCTGTACGATGTGCAGGGCGGCCGCATCCTCATTGACGGGCAGGACATCGCGCAGGTGACTCAGGACTCGCTGCATGAGGCGATTGCCGTGATCCCGCAGGATACCTCGCTGTTTCACCGCTCCTTGTGCGACAATATCCGCTATGGCCGCCCGGAGGCAACGATGGAGGAGGTGATCGCCGCGGCGCGGCAGGCCGAATGCCATGAGTTTATTACGGGGCTGGAGCAGGGATATGAAACCGAAGTGGGCGAACGCGGAGTGAAGCTCTCCGGTGGACAGCGGCAACGCATTGCGCTGGCCCGCGTCATATTGAAGAATGCGCCGATTCTGGTGATGGATGAGGCCACCTCGGCGCTGGATTCGGTGACCGAGCGGGTGATTCAGCAGGCGATGGAAACGCTCATGCAGGGTCGCACCGCCATTGTGATTGCCCACCGGCTTTCCACGCTGGCCCATCTGGACCGTATTCTCGTGTTTAATCAGGGCCGCCTTGTGGAGCAGGGGAGCCATGATACGCTGCTGGCGGCCGGGGGGCATTACGCCCATCTCTGGCGGATGCAAGCCGGTGGATTTCTGCCGGAAGTGGCCTAGCGCTCCGTCGTAGGGCGCGGACGCCATCCGGCACTCATGCATTTATGACGAACATGGGATTGCACACGTTCAGCGGTCCCTGACTCCAAGCGTAGTGTGGAAATAAGCTGACGGGCCATTTCGGGTGCCATGGGGATATGAATCTCGGGGGCACCTGCCGCAGCAGGACAGATTATTCCTCCGACCATGCCGTTCTCACTGCGCCCGGCAACAGATGGTTCTGCGGTTTGTCCCTCAGGCAAGACAAAAAGTTGCGCCCAGCCGGGCACGATGCTTGCCGGATCACCGGCATGTCCTGCCTGTGCAATCTCTAGGCTGGCGCCGTCTCCGTAGCCTGTTCTTCGCCGTGGGTCCATAGGTGTTTCCTTTATTCTGGCAAATCTTTAGCAGGAACGTATGACAGGTTCGTGACACCGCATAAGTTGCCGTATCCTGCGCCATTGATCTCTCGATGCGGGTGTAGGCCTTGGGCTTCTGGCCGCTCTATGCTAACAGTTTTTGCTGTGGGGCCGTAGCTCAGCTGGATAGAGCGAGCGATTCCTAATCGCTAGGTCGGAGGTTCAAATCCTCTCGGTCCCACCACGGAGGCAAATTTTGTGTCTTTTTGGCGCAAATCGATGCTAGAAAAGCACTTTTTATGGAAAAAATCACCGTCCTTCTTGGGCAGCTTATAAACTTACAGTGTGAAGGTTTCCCACCCCTTAAACATGAGTTTTGGGCACAAACAGCGGAAGTCAATTTGCACAGAATAAATCAATATTTTAGCAAGTTCTTCATCTTTGCGATTTATGGTGAAAGCAGGGTGTAGAAGCTATGAAAGGCATTCCCGGCTCTGAAAAGCCTCCTGCCTCCGCCGGTGTTCCGTTGCGGGAACAGCAATTTGCGCGCCTCATGATGCCGCAGCAGACGGCCGAAACAGCGGTCTTGTCACCGCTGGTGCAGCAACTTTCTAGCGTGTTGGCTAGCACCAGTGGCACGGTCACCGTCACTTTTTCTTTCAACGTGGCACAAGCGGGATCGTTTCACCTTTCGACGCTCAACTATGTGAAGGCCACGATTGATCCCATCCGACAGACCCTGACTCTTACAGGGCCTGCGGGCATGGTAACCCAAGCATTAAGCGAAATACGGGTGTTCCTGCGCGAAGGTCTGCAAGACAGCCTGGAGATCGAAGCATCCGTCGAAATCGACGGTCAGCAAATCATCAAAAGCCTGCCTCTGATATATCATGATGGGCAATATCAGCCGCTTGTGATCCCTTCGATCAACTCGGTGGCGTTCAGTTCCCATCCGGACCTGCCTGTGCAGGTGGTGGAGCCGCTGGCACTGGAGACACGCGCAACACCGTTGATACCTCCGGTGTCTGAGAGCACTCGTCCTTTTTTCACAGCCGCTTTCTCGGAGGCTTTGGTCAGCACTTCCTCTACATCCTCAAGTTTTGCGCTCAGCCCCGGGCTTCCCCCGAGTCAGCTCTTTCGATCAACGTCGGCGGGTGGCGAGAGCCCTGCCAACGGGGGCGGTAGTGGGGGTTCTGGTGGCGCCGGCAGTGGAGGCGGCCCAGGTAGTGGAGGTGGTAGTGGCAATCAAGCCCCGACAAACATCACCTTATCTGCCGCTACTGTGCTGGAGAACAGCACTAACGGAACCACGATTGGCAGTTTCTCCGTAACCGATCCCAATGGCGCGGACACCCACACCCTGAGCTTGGTGAATGATGCGGGCGGCCGCTTTGCCCTGATGGGTAGTTTTTTGGTGGTGGCTGATAGTGCGCAGCTGGATTTTGAGTCAAACACATCCCATAGCGTGACGGTACGTGCCACGGATGCTGGCGGACTTTGGTATGAACGCACGTTCGTCGTTTCGCTGACCAACGTCTCCGACCAGCCGCCGACGGCGGTAAATCTCTCTGCCAGTACGGTCGCCGAGGGGGCAGCCAACGGCACGGTGGTTGGAACACTCTCCACCATTGATCCTGATGTAATTGACACGTTTACCTACACGCTACTTGATAATGCGGGCGGCCGCTTCACCTTATCGGGCAATCAGCTGGTGGTGGCCAACGGCAGCTTACTGGATTTTGAGACGGCTACCTCACACAATGTCACGGTGCGCACCACGGATTCCACGGGCCGCTCGTTTGATGCACTGCTCACCATCCAGTTAAACGATGTGCCGGAAAGTGCGCCAGTGATTACCGCGCCCACCACTCAGGCCGTCAGCGAGGATATTGCTGTGGTTTTCTCCAGTGCAGGGGGCAATGCCATTAGCTTCAGCGATGCCGATAGTGGCACGCTGACCGTGACACTCACGGCAACCCTTGGCACCCTTAGTCTTGCGGGCACTACAGGTCTGAGTTTTCTCTCTGGCTCCGCGAGCGGTGGCAGTTCCATGCAATTCTCAGGCACTGTTTCCGCCATTAACACGGCCCTGAACGGACTACAGTTTCTCCCGACTTCAAATGCTTCTGGTACAGGATCGCTAGAGATTACCGCTGCCGATGGCACCTTCTCACAAAATTTCACCATCAGCCTACCTGTAAGTGCGGTAGCGGACACACCGTCGGTGAGCAACGCGGTGACGGTGGAGGATGTGCAGACATCGAGCGGGCTGGTGGTGACGCTGAACGCGGCGGACGGCCCGGAGGTGGGGTTTGTACGCATCAGCAACATCGTGGGAGGGACGCTGTATAAGAACGACGGTACCACAGTCATTAATGACGGGGATTTCATCACGGCGGCGGAGGGTGCGGCGGGCCTGAGGTTTACGCCGACGGCGAACAGCTTTGGCACGGGCAGCTTTGACGTGCAGGCCTCGACGAGCAGCAGCACTGGGGGCTTGGGCGGCGGGGTGGTGACGTCGACCATCACGGTGCAGGCGCAGGCGGATACGCCGTCGATCACCAGCACGGTGACGCTGGAGGATACGCAAAGCACGAGCGGATTGGTGATCAGCCGCAACGCGGTGGATGGTTCGGAGGTGAGCCACTACAAGATCACGGGCATCACGGGCGGGACGCTGTACAAGAGCGATGGCACGACGGTGATCACTAACGGGGATTTCATCACGGCGGCGGAGGGTGCGGCGGGCCTGAAGTTTACGCCATCGGCAAACAGCATCAGCGCGGGGAGCGTGAATGTGCAGGCGAGCACGAGCGCGAGCGATGCGGGCCTGGGCGGCGGGGTGATCACGGGAACGATCAACGTGACGCCGGTAGCGGACACACCGTCGGTGAGCAACGCGGTGACGGTGGAGGATGTGCAGACATCGAGCGGGCTGGTGAT
>DBAU01000001.1 GCA_002291845.1 Alphaproteobacteria bacterium UBA1002
GCTCCCCGCCGGAGATTTTGGTCACGTCGGCATCGCCCGGCGGGCAGCGCAGCGCGTCCATGGCAATCTCGATCTCGCGCTCAAGGTCCCAGGCGTCGGCAGCATCGATCTTCTCCTGAAGCTGGCCCTGACGCTCGATCAGCGCGTTCATTTCATCGTCGGACATTTCTTCGCCGAGCTTCATCGACACTTCGTTGAACTCATCGACGAGGGCTTTTTTCTCCTTCAGCCCTTCCATGACGTTCTCAAACGCGGTCTTGGTCTCATCCAGCTTCGGCTCTTGTTGCAGGAAGCCGACTTTCACGCCCTCCGCGGCCCAGGCCTCGCCGTTAAAGTCCTTCTCCAGCCCTGCCATGATCTTGAGCAGGGTTGATTTCCCCGCGCCGTTATGGCCGATGACGCCGATCTTGGCGCCAGGATAAAAGCTCAGCCAGATATTGTTGAGTACCTGCTTGCCGCCCGGATAGGTCTTCGACAAGCCTTTCATGACGTAGATATATTGATAGGACATGGGCTTATACCGCTGAAATAAGTGGAAATGGCCAATGACACTACAGGGTAACGACGTTAACGTCTAGCCTGTCACTGCCTTAATGTGGCGGCATATTCTGGCCATCGGAATGGCGAACCTGCTCGCGGCCTAGCCAGGTATCAGGCGACGGGAGACCAGCCTGCATCAGAAGTTCTTGCGTCAGGGGAGAAGATATTGGCAGTACACCTCGCGATTTCAGAGCATTCTGAAGTTTGGCGATCAGCGCGCTTTCGTCGCCGAATTGTTTAGACAGTGCTGGATACTGTTTGAAGGGGTCTCGCAAACGTGAAGCAGAAAATTGGGCAACATGCTGCATGGTCTCAGCATCTAGCCCGGTCTTTCGTAGTCCGCGCGTTCCCAATCCTGCTGCCATCAGGCTGATACTGGCCTGCGAATAAAGATGCGATGCTGCCTGTAGCTTCGCCGCACAGAGTGCATCACTGAGTTGTGCCGCATTACTGAGATCACGCGGAAGCATTTGTGCCAATTGGCGTGGCTCACTCAGTGGTGCACGACGCATCCAGCCGGCCACCCAGTCGCATTGGCGGATAAGCTTATCCGCCGCCTCTTCGGCACTACCAGATCTGGCTCCGTATAGTTGGAGAGACTGCCGGATATCAGGCAATTCCCGTTCTAGCTCTGCCGCAAGAGTGATGAAATGAAATTCAGACTGTTCTGAGGCTTTTGAAAGGGGATGGTTGATGAGTTCTCTGCGCCCGTCGAGTACGCGCTGAAGGCTCGGCCACTCTATTGCACCAAGAGTGTTATCAATTTCAGGTGCAAGACGCTCCAACCGCTCGCCTAATCGCATGATTTGGTACTGATTGGCAGATCGACAGATATCCTCACGCAACGCCGGACTCATGGATTCCACCATGCCTTGTCCACCATGACGTCTAGCCATGCTTACCGCTTCTAATTGTAGCATGCGAAGGACTTGGCCTCGTCGGGCATATTCTAGCGCGTCGCCCATAAGTACAGAAATTTGCTGATTAATCTGACTAATTACGGCAGACGGATCCTGCTCAGCATTGAGTGAGTGCATTCGCGCATTTCCTTAACAAATATCTTCGTAACGTATCTCGGAAAGATTAAGATATTTACAAAATTATTAGGATAACTGCCAAATATCTACACCATCGGCTATAAAGGCTTGTATAAGGCGGCGCTACGGGCGCGGCGTGGCTGGGAGATCGTAGCCCTGCGTTGCTAATAGCCGTTATGCAGGAAGCTGCGGGGGGCGGGGGCCAGCTCACGGAAGCCGCCAGGGGCGAGGGTCATCACCGCCAGGCTGCGCTCGCTGAGGCCGCGCGGGGTGAGGCGGAACACGCCGTTCGACGGGCCGATATAGCCATTCGGGCTGGTCAGCAGGGCATCCGGGAAGGACGTATCGGGCGACATCACCGCGAGCGTCACGGCCAGTGCTACCGCGTCGTAGGCCAGACTGGCCAGGCGTGGCGCACGGTAGCTATATTGTGATTCAAAGCGCTTATCAAAGGTGGTCGAGGCCACCAGCGGCGCTCCGGCAAACCAGCCGCCTACCAGCTTGGGATTGGCCAGCAGGGCGGCATCGTCCCACAGCCCGGTGCCTAAAAGCTGCGTATTTTTGTTGTTAACCCCATAAACTTCCAGGCGTTGCACGATGTGTCCCAGCAGCTCGTCCCCTTCGGCGATCAGCAGCGCGTCCAGTTCCGGGCGGCTGCCCTGCGGCCCGGAGCGTAGCAGGCGCTGGATGGCGACATCCACCTCGCGGCTGCCCGGCGGATAAAATTCAATGCCTACCAACGGCTGATTGGCGCGGATGGCGGCCCCCCGCAGTGCCTGCGCCACCAGCTCGCCGTAAGCATTTGCAGGCACCAGCGCCCCGATGCGGGTGAGGTCGCGGGCATAGGCTTCCCCGGCGACGCGCTCGACCTGCTGCGAGGGCAGGAAGCCGAACAGATGGGTGCCGTTGCCTGCCACGTCCGGGTTATTGGAGAAGGTCAGCAGTGACACACCGGCTTTGCGTGCCAGCGGCGCCACCGCTTTTACCTCATCGGCAAAAAGCGGACCGATAAACAGGCGGGCGCCTTCATCCAGCGCTGATTTTGCCGCCAGGACCGCGCCTTTGGCAGTGCCTTCCGTATCCTTCGGCAGCAGCACAACCTTGGTGGGGGTCTGATGCTCCGGCATCGAGCTGTATTTATCGAACAGGCCGAGCATAGCGGCATCGAGCAGGGCATTCCCGAGCGTGCTGGCTTCGCCGGAAAGCGGCAGTAATACACCCACGCGAACTTCCTTTGCCGTGGCAGGAGCGGGGGGAGGCGTGGCGGGAGCCTGCGGCACCGGGGCCAGCGGCATGCGAGGCGACGGCAGGTTCTGCGACTGAATTCGCTCGGTGGGTGTCGGTGCGGATTCCGGCGCGCAGCCGGTAAGCCACAGGCAGCAAAGCGCCGTCAGCAAGAGCGGGAAAGGCCACCACAAGCGCGTCAAGGCCATATGTTTCATGAATCCTGCAATCATGATAGGTTCACCCACACGCTAAACAAGAACAGAGCACTTGTAAAAATGAGCGACCAAACCCCCGCCCTTCCCGCTACATTATTCGTCGTGGCGACGCCGATCGGCCACTTGGACGACATGACGTACCGCGCAGTAGAAACGCTCAAGGCGGTAGATCTGGTCGCCTGCGAAGATACGCGCACCAGCGGCGTGCTGCTGTCCCATTACGGCATTGGTACACGGCGTGTCGCCTATCATGAGCATAATGCCGAGCGGCAGCGACCGATGCTGCTTGCTGCGCTGGCAGAAGGACGCTCGGTGGCGCTGATTTCCGATGCCGGCACGCCGCTGATCTCTGATCCCGGATACCAGCTGGTGCGCGCGGCGCGAGCGCAGGGAAACAGGGTCGTTACGGTACCGGGTCCGTCCAGCGTCATTGCTGCATTGTCCGTGGGTGGCCTGCCGACCGACCGCTTTCTGTTCGCTGGATTCCTGTCGCCGAAAAGCGCGGCCCGCCGCCGCGCCCTCTCAGAGCTGGCCAATGTGCGTGCGACGCTGGTGCTGTTTGAGTCGCCCCAGCGCATCGGCGGACTGCTGGAGGATATCGCCGCTGTGTTGGGCGCACGTGAGGTATCGCTCTGCCGGGAGCTGACCAAGCGTTTTGAGGAAGTGCGCGGCGGAACGCCGGCCGAATTGCTGGCCACATTGGAAGCACAGCCCGCGCGCGGCGAGCTGGTGGTGCTGATCGGTCCGCCCGAGGCAGAGGCGGCGCAGGCTGATCCGGCGCAGGTGGAGGCGCTGCTGCGCGCCGCGCTGAAGGCCCATTCCACCAAGGACGCGGCGCGGGCGGTGGCCGAAGCCACCGGCCTGCCGCGCCAGGAACTCTACGCACAGGCCTTGGCCTTACGTGGGAACGATGGCACGGCCTGACCGGCAGGCGCGGGAAGCCGCCTATCGCCGTGGCCTGCGGCAGGAGCTGTTGGCGGCCTGGTGGCTGCGCTGCAAAGGCTATCAGATCCTTGCCCACCGCTACCGTACCCCGCAGGGCGAGATTGACCTGATCGCCCGCCGCGGGCGCACGGTGGCGTTTGTGGAGATCAAGGCCCGTGCCTCCACGGAAAAAGCCGCCTATGCGATCAGCCCCCACCAGCAGGCGCGTATCCGTCAAGCGGCGGAGCGCTTCCTGCAGGAACGCCCCGCGCTGGCAAGCTACCAGATGCGCTTTGATGCGATCTTCTGTGTACCTCTGCGGTGGCCGAAACACCTGCCAGGGGCATGGCAATAGTGTTTCGTCATTGCGAGCGATGGCGAAGCAATCCATGGGGCGGTATGGATGGCTTCGTCGTTTCACTCCTCGCTATGACAAGCCTCGTAGCCACATAATGCGTAAAGAAGGAAAACCGTTGCCCTGCTACGGGGGGCGTGGTACTACACAGTCTATGCAAAACAACCGTCTGTTTTTCCTGCTTCGACTTAGCACGCCTTCCGGCGTCGCGAGGGGATAGGCCGTCCATTGGGACCTGCCAGAGGCCTCTCGCTCCGGGAGGCTTTTTTATTTCCCCCCGCATTCACCTTGATCCTACGAGTCAGTCCATGAGCACCCGCATTACCATCTTTGATACCACGCTGCGCGATGGCGAGCAGTCGCCCGGCATGTCGATGAACCATGAGGAAAAACTGCTTGTCGCCGAAGTGCTCGACGGCATGGGCGTGGATGTGATCGAGGCGGGCTTTGCCATGGCCTCCAACGGTGATTTTGAGGCGGTCAAAGCGATTGCCGGGAAAATCAAAAACGCCGTGGTGTGCTCGCTGGCCCGCGCGAAGAATGCCGATATCGAGCGTGCCGCCGAGGCGCTGAAGCCCGCCAAGCAGTCGCGCATCCATACCTTTATGTCCACCAGCCCGATCCATCTGGAGCATCAGTTCCGCATGAGCCAGGAGCAGGTGCTGGAGCTGATCGCAGCCACGGTGGCGCTGGCCCGCTCCTTCACCGATAACGTCGAGTGGTCGGCGATGGATGCCACCCGCACGCCGCACGAGTTCCTCTGCCGCGCCGTCGAGACCGCGATCAAGGCCGGGGCCACCACCATCAACCTGCCGGATACGGTGGGCTATGCTACCCCGTCAGACATCCACGAGATGTTCACCACCGTGATGGGCCGGGTGCCCAACGCGGATAAGGCGGTATTTTCCTTCCACGGCCAGAACGATCTGGGGCTCGCTACGGCCAATACGCTGGCGGCGCTGCAAGCTGGGGCACGGCAGGCGGAAGTGACCATCAACGGCATCGGCGAGCGTGCCGGTAACACAGCGCTGGAAGAAGTGGTGATGACCCTGAAAACCCGCCGCGACCGCTACGGCTTTGAGACCGGGATTAAAACCGAGCATATCATGCGCGCCAGCCGCCTGATCCAGTCTATCACCGGGCAGGGTGTGCAGGTGAATAAGGCCATCGTGGGGGCTAATGCCTTCGCGCATGAATCCGGCATCCATCAGGATGGTATGCTGAAGCATGCAGGCACCTACGAGATCATGACCCCGGAATCGGTGGGCCTCACCCGCTCCAACCTGGTAATGGGCAAGCATTCGGGCCGCCATGCCTTCCGCGACAAGCTGAAATCGCTCGGCTTCGAGCTGGGCGATAACGCCTTTGAGGACGCCTTCAACCGCTTCAAGGAGCTGGCTGACCGCAAGAAAGACATCTATGACGACGACGTGATCGCGCTGCTTGATTCGGGAAGCGAACAGGAAGAGCGCATCGTGCTGCGCTCCATGGCGGTACATTCCGGCACCGAGGGGCCGCAGACCGCGGTGCTGCGCCTTGCCGTGCACGGCCAGATGCACCAGATCACCATGGAAGGCAACGGGCCGATCGACGCTATTTTCCAGGGCATCCGTGCGCTGGTGCCCTTCGCCGATGGGGCTGAACTGAAGCTGTATCAGGTGCACGCCATCACCGGCGGCACCGATGCGCAGGCTGAGGTCACCGTGCGGCTGGAGAAGGATGGTCGTATCATCAACGGTCACGGCAATGATCCGGATACACTGGTGGCTTCCGCCAAGGCCTACATCAATGCACTGGCAAAGTTGGGCGCGATGGAAGAGAAGTTGACGATTCTAAGCAATTGATAAATATAAATCTGACATTTCTCGCATCATCAAATCTTCATACTTCTTTCCATGCCCTTCGCTACAATGGCGACAGGAGAAGAAGGCATGAATAACGCACAAAACGCCTATGTCGTCGGAGGCGGCTTGACCGGCCTTGTCGCGGCGAAGAGGCTGCGTGATCAGGGGTATCGCGTAACGGTCCTCGAATCCTCCGGCCGCCTTGGTGGAAAAATTGAAACAGATCGTAGCGCTGTGATGGGTAACCATACGCTGAATCTCGGTGCGGAATTCATTGACTCTGAACATACGCAGACGCGTGAACTCTGCCGTGAACTGGGGCTTATCCTTTTGCCCGCGCATGACCAACAAAAAGAGACCTTCCAGTCATCCAGCGGCTGGATGACTGGAGAGGCGTTCCACAGCGCCTATGCGCCCTACGCCGAGATGATCATCCGGGATAAGCAGCAGACCCTGGTAGGTGATCGCTGGTCAGCGCGCAGCATCCAACTCAATGGAATGAATCTTGCGCAGTATATGCAGGAAATTTCGGGCTTGCCTCAAGGTCAGCCATTACCCGAGGTATTGCAGATTGCCATGCATGCCTATGCTGCGGAGGCGGGCCGACGCCCTGACCAGATCAGTGCGTTGCAGTTTGTGCAGGAAGCCAGCCCTGAGAAAGGGACCTTGCTGGCGAGTGATTGTGGATTTCGTGTCGAAGGTGGCATGGAAAAAGTTATTGAGGCGCTGCATCGTGATCTTGTGGAGCATGGCGTCGAGTTTCGGCTCCATACCCCGGTCGTAAAACTGGAAGCCACGCCCACGGGGCCGCGCATCTGGTCTGCGGGAACACATGCTCCTATCGTGGCAGACAAGCTGGTGCTTGCATTGCCGACTCCGGCACTTGCCCGTATAGAAGGGTTGGAGAGCCTTGACCTTACTGCTAAGGAGCGTGAGGTGCTCCAGTCAACGCAATATACCGCCGGGGCAAAGTTCTTTGTAAAATTGCAAGATGGCGTAAGCCCTGCGCAGAGCTGTTTTTTCTCACCCGAAGGCTTTCAGGCGTGGAGTTCTGAGCCCGGATTGATGACCTTTCTTGTTGGCGGTGAGCTGGCCGAGCAGAAAAAAGGTTCTGCTTTGATCGAACACTGCCTGCAGTCCTATGCAAAAGCTCAGGGCTATCTCCCGGAAAAGATTTTTCATCTTGATCCGCAAGCCATGGTCTATAGGGGCTCGGATGCAAGAAATCCATGCTATGCCTCTCCCGCGCCGGGACACGTGATCGATCTCGGTGGTCTCTGGCAAGCACAGGAACGGCTCGCTCATCAAGGGGTTGCACTGGCGGGCTCCTACCTGCCAGTGCGGGGCAAGAATGGTGTGGCGGTGGGCTTTATGGAATGCGGCATCAACGCGGCGCTAAGCGCCGTTGAGCGCTTACATCAGACGCCTACGCGGACGCAACCGGAAGGAGCCTCGTTTGCAGACCGCATCCAGCCCCAAGCCGCGCAGCCTTCTTCAAGGTGGTTCAGCTAGGATTATGGCGCGCTAGTCACGCCGGGTCGCGTTCTACACGCTAGGGCTGCATGAAAAGTAGAGTTTTCACCTAAAAATCATTGCCACGTAGCGCAAACTTCGTACACTGCCAAAAACCCAATCTTGTTTGCGTTTATGCTCACGAAATTTTTTGGCTGGAAGGCCGCCGATATGGCCATTGATCTCGGCACGGCGAACACGCTTGTGTATGTGCCGGGCAAAGGCGTGGTGCTCAATGAGCCTTCCGTTGTGGCCCTGAAATATGAGGATGGGGTGCATATTCCTTACGCGTTTGGCAATGAAGCCAAGCTGATGCTGGGTCGCACGCCAGAGAAGATCGAAGCCAAGCGCCCGATGAAGGACGGCGTCATCGCCGATTTCCGCACCGCGGAGGAGATGATCAAGCATTTTATTCTCAAGGTGAATAACCGCCGCAGCTTCACCGGCCCGCTGATCATCATCTGCGTGCCCTCTGGCTCCACCCCGGTCGAGCGCCGTGCCATTCAGGAAGCCGCCGAGAATGCAGGCGCGCGCGAGGTGTTCCTCATTGAGGAGCCGGTAGCCGCCGCCATTGGCGCGGGGCTGCCCGTGACTGAGCCGACGGGATCGATGATTGTGGATATCGGGGGCGGAACGACCGAAGTGGCCGTGCTTTCATTGGGCGGTGTGGTGTACTCACGCTCCGAGCGCGTTGGCGGCGATAAGATGGATGATGCGATTATTTCTTACATCCGCCGTCATCACAACCTGCTGATTGGCGAAACCACCGCAGAGAAAATCAAAAAGGAAATCGGCTCGGCATGCTTCCCGCTCGATGGTACCGAAGGCCGTACGATGGAAATCAAAGGCCGCGATCTGATGAACGGCGTGCCGAAGGAAATCGTGTTCACAGAATATCAGGCTGCCGAAGCGCTGGCCGAGCCGGTGCATCAGATCATCGAGGCGGTGAAAGTGGCGCTTGAGTGTACCCCGCCGGAACTGGCGGCCGACATTGTGGATAAAGGCATCGTGATGACCGGCGGCGGCTCCATGCTGAAACATCTGGATGGCGTTATTTCTTCCGCCACCGGCCTGCCGGTGTTCGTGGTGGATGATCCGCTCCCGTGCGTGGCGTTGGGAACGGGTAAGGTCCTTGAAAACTTTGCTGATTATCGCGCGGTCCTGTTCCGGCAGGAATAGTCTTTACGTTTGTTCCTGATCCGGCCTGCGTGAATAGCGCTTACGCGATGTCGCTATCACTCAGACGCCTGCCGCCTAATTCGGCAATCATTTCATCCAGGCGTTCTTCCACCTGTGCAAGCTGCGCGATATCCGTGCCGCGGGCAACCAGGCTTGCTGAAACACGCCCCTGCCGGAAATGCGGGTAGCTGCCGATTTCGATGTCTGGAAAAGCAGTTTGGATTTCGCTCAGTCTCGCGGCGTAGGTTCCTTCTGCGAGATTGGTGTGCAGTGTCACCGTATGCGTTTGTGACCCTCCGCGAAGGCGCGGGCGGATATCATCAAACATCGCCTGCATAATGCGCGGTACACCCGCCATGACGAAGACATTGCCGATCTGAAAGCCTGGAGCTGAAGAGACCGGGTTGGCGATCAAGGATGCTCCTTCCGGGATATACGCCATTTTCAGCCGTGCTTCGTTCAGATCTCCCGCGGTGTAATGTTGCTGTAGAAGGCGCTTTGCCTCGGGATGAAGGATAAGTGGCACCCCAAATGCTTTGGCAATGGCGGCTGAAGTGATGTCATCATGCGTCGGGCCAATGCCGCCGGTGGTAAACACATAATCGAAACGGGCCCGGCACGCGTTTACTGTGGCGATGATGATCTCCTCCACGTCGGGAATGACCCGCGCCTCATACATGCGCACGCCGCTGCTGTTCAGCTGCTCAGCAAGCCAGCCGAGGTTTGTATCACGGGTGCGGCCGGAAAGGATTTCGTTGCCAATAATAATCAGGCAAGCATGGGGAATGGCGTTCATGCGCGCACTATAGCCTTTTTTTTGAGAGATTCCAGTTGGCATCAGCGTCTCTGAACGGTTAAGAAGAACGGATGAAAGACGAACGCACAATTACCCTGCACACGAAAGCGGACTTTGAAGGGATGCGTAAAGCCGGCGCACTAGCAGCCCGCGTGCTGGATGCGATGGTGGATTTTGTGGCGCCGGGCGTGACCACAAATGCGATTAATGATTATTGCCACAGACTGATCACGGAGGCAGGAGCTACGCCCGCCCCGCTCGGCTATCGTGGGTTTCCGAAATCCGTCTGTACCTCGATCAACCACGTGGTATGCCATGGCATCCCGGATGATAAGCCGCTGAAGAATGGCGATGTGGTTAATATTGATGTGACCGTCATCGTCGATGGCTGGCACGGCGATACCAGCCGTATGTTCTGGGTGGGTGATGTGCCACTGAAAGCCAAACGCCTGACACAGATCACCTATGACTGCATGATGATGGGTATCGAGCAGGTGAAGCCCGGTGCGCGTGTCGGCGATATTGGCGCGGTGATTCAGGAATATGCCGAAAAGCATGGATATGGCGTCGTGCGGGACTATTGTGGTCACGGGCTTGGGAAAATTTTTCATACGGCGCCCAATATTTTCCATTTTGGTAAGCGTGGCACCGGCGAGCTGTTGCAGGAAGGTATGTTTTTTACCGTCGAGCCGATGATCAATATCGGCAAGCCGGGTACGCTGCTTTCTCGCCATGATGGCTGGACCGTGACTACGCGGGATAAGTCCCTATCGGCCCAGTTTGAGCATTCGCTGGGCGTCACTGCGGAGGGGTTTGAAATTTTTACAGCCTCGCCCAAAGGCCTGCATTATCCCCCTTACGCTGCCTGAGGTTGCTGATGCGTCGCCCTTTCACCCTTTTTTTAGTTTTTCTGATCGCCATTGGCTGTGGCATTTATGGCTTTGGTACTAACCTTCCCGCTACCCATACGGTAACGCTCAAGACCGTGTATCATCAGCCCCGGGACGTCGTGTGGCAAGCCGTGAGCGACTACCAGATAGCGCCCGAATGGTCGCAGGGTCTGGAAAAGGTAGAGCGCCTAGAGGATATGGACGGCCTTCCCTTGTGGCGCTTTTATGACAAAGAGGGACATCACATGGACATTCAGGTCATTGAGTCCCGTGCCCCGGAGCGTCATGTCAGCCGGATTGTCGCCAGTGACTATCCATTCCTTGGCAGCTGGACGATTACGCTGGAGGAGGCGGGGGATCGTACGCTGGTGACGCTCACGGAAGAAGGCCGCGTGGACAGCCCACTGTGGCGCCTGGCGATGCGCTACCTGATGGGGCAGGACCAGATGGTGCGCGCCTTCCTGCACGATCTCGGCCGTAAATTCGGTGAAACTCCCCATATTGTAGGTTAACCGCGCATGACCCACACGCCCGCCCACGCCGCTGAGGCGCTTGATCCGTTGCATGATGCAGAAGTCATCGTAGCCATGGCACTGGAGCAAGCGAAGCGGGCTGGAGCGACGCAAGCGGACGTGGTGCTGGTGGATAGCCTGAGCAAATCCTTTGCCTGCCGCCTCGGTAAGCAGGAGTCATTGGAGCGCTCGGCTTCCATCGGTATCGGACTGCGCGTTTGGGTCGGCCAGAAGCAGGCTGTTACCTCAACCTCTGACTTTGCGCCCGCACAACTGAAAGAGCTGGCCGAGCGTTCTGTCGCGATGGCACGCGCCTCCACCGATGATCCTTACAGCATGCTGGCGCCGGAGGAGTTACTCGCGCGCACCTGGCCGGACCTTGATCTCTATGACGGTAACGAACCCTCCGCCGAAGTGATGCAGGAGCTGGTACTTGCCACCGAGGCCGCTGCGATGGAGGTACCGGGCATTACCAACTCCGAAGGGGCGGATGCGTATTACGGCACCTATCGCCTGACGCTGGCCACCAGTCATGGCTTTCTGGCGCGGCAGCAGGCCTCTAGTGCGTCGCTCGCCGTTTCCGTGGTGGCGGGCGAGGGCGACTCGATGGAGCGTGATTACGATTACGCCTCGGTACGCCATTGGGCGCGCCTGCCTGATCCGGTGGCGTTGGGCCGTCAGGCGGCGGCCTATACGCTCCGCCGCATGAATCCGCGCCGGGTGGCGACCATGAAAGTCCCCGTGGTGTTTGATCCGCGTGTGGGCCGGGGCCTCGTAGGCACACTGGCGGGCTCCATCTCAGGCGCTGCGGTGGCGCGGGGCACCAGCTTTCTCAAGCAGAAGATGGGCGAGCGCTTGTTCGCTGAGGGGGTCCGCTTCATTGACGATCCGCACCGGAAGCAAGGCCTTTCTTCTCGCCCGTTTGACGGGGAAGGGGTGGCAACCACCCGTCAGGTGATCGTCGAAGACGGCGTGCTGCAAACCTGGCTCCTCGATACACGCTCAGCCAATCAGCTGGGCCTCACCACCACTGGCCATGCGGCACGCGGGCTAGGGGGCGCCCCATCACCTTCCTGCAGTAATTTTTATCTCGAAGCCGGAACAATCTCTCGTGAGGCGATGATTTGTGATATTAAACAGGGACTCTATGTCACCGAAGTGTTTGGTATGGGTGTGAATACCGTGACCGGAGATTACAGTCAGGGTGCGGCCGGGCTGTGGATCGAGAATGGCGAGCTGACATACCCGGTGAGCGAGATCACTATCGCGGGCCACCTGCTGGAGATGTTCCGCCAGCTCACCCCGGCGGATGATCTGGTGTTCCGCTACGGCGTCAATGCCCCCACCTTCCGTATTGACGGCATGACCATCGCGGGAGCCTGAGGCCGCGTTGTGATAAGCTCCTTCAGGCGGCCATAGGCCAGCCATGGAACCCTTCGATTGGCGGGAAAACCGCATTCTCTCCCCGGGGAAGGACATCTGCCGCTAAAAGACGGAGATTTCTGGCCAAAACTGGTGAAATAGCTTAGTAAACACCCCCATGATGATTGTACCAACACCCCGTTCCAGCTCGCGCTCCCTCATTACGCGGATTGTGCGCGACCATCTGCGCCACCATCTGGGCAAGGTGGGGCTGGCCACGCTGTGCATGATGATCGTTGCGGCGACTACGGCCACCTCTGCCTGGCTGATGCAGCCGGTGCTCGATCAGATTTTCCTGGAGAAAGACCGCGCCATGCTCACTCTGGTGCCCATCGGATTGGTGGCGGTCTCGCTGATCGGTGGAGCAGCGAATTACTTTCAGACCGTGCTGATGCGCCGGGTGGGCCAGCGCATCGTGGCCGATTTGCAGATCGCCTTGTTTGATCACATGATGCATGCTGATCTGGCGCTGTTTCATGATCAGGCGGCGGGACGCATCATCTCACGTTTCACCAATGACATCCAGTCCATGCGGCTGGCAGTTTCCACCGCGCTCACCGGCACGGCCAAGGAATGCCTGACGCTGGTGTTTCTCGTTGGGGTCATGCTGTGGCAGAGCTGGGAGCTGTCGTTGATTGCCGCCGCGCTGTTTCCGGTGGCGATCCACCCCATCATGCGGCTGTCCAAGCGCATGCGTAAAATTGCCGATGGCACGCAGCATGAGCTCGGCGAATTTACCGCACAACTGGATGAAACCTTCACCGGTGTGCGCGTGGTGAAGGCCTACCGCCGCGAGGATTACGAAGTGGCGCGCGCCCGTACCACGGTGGAAAATCTGTTCCGTCTCTATATGAAAGCCTCGCGCGTGCAGGCCGCTGCCAGCCCGATGATGGAGGCGCTCGGCGGCATCGCCATTGCCTCGGTGATTGCCTATGGCGGCGCGCAGGTGATCAGCGGCGAAACCACCCCGGGGGCGTTCTTCTCCTTCATGGCCGCGATGCTGATGGCTTACCGTCCCCTGCGTGCCATTGCCGGGCTGAATACCAACATGCAGGAAGGGCTCGCCGCCGCGGATCGCCTGTTTACCGTGCTCGACCAACCGCCGGAAATCCGTGACCGTGAGGGCGCAGTGCCGCTGCAGGTGGGGCAAGGTGCCTTGCACTTTGACGCCATCACCTTCCGCTATGATGACACCCATCCCGCGCTGCAAGGAGTGAGCCTCACCGTGCCTGCCGGGCAGATGGCCGCGCTGGTGGGACCGTCGGGTAGCGGCAAATCGACCCTGATGAACCTGCTGCTACGTTTTTATGATGTACAGGAAGGCGCCATCCGCATCGACGGGCAGGATATCCGGGACGTGACGCTGGAAAGTCTGCGCCGCTCGGTGGGGCTGGTCAGCCAGGAGATTATGCTGTTCGATGACAGCGCCGCTGCCAACATTGCTTATGGGCGGGAAGGGGCTACGCGTGAGGAGATCATCGCCGCGGCCAAGGCGGCGGACGCGCATGATTTCATCTCCGCCCTGCCGGAAGGCTATGACACGCGCATCGGCCCGGCGGGCGTGCGGCTTTCCGGCGGGCAGCGCCAGCGCATCGCCATCGCCCGCGCCATGCTGAAAAACGCTCCGATCCTGCTGCTGGATGAGGCCACCAGCGCGCTCGATACGCAGTCGGAGCGGAGTGTACAGCAAGCCCTCAATGGACTGATGAAGAACCGTACCACGTTGGTGATTGCCCATCGTCTCTCTACCGTACGCCATGCTGATCTCATTTACGTGCTGGATCGTGGCCACGTCGTGGAGCAGGGCAACCACGCCACGTTGCTGGCGGCGGGGGGGCTGTATGCCACCCTCTATCACACACAGTTTGAACGCGCCGAGGACGATCCGCTGGCGGAAGGGCTGGGGAGCGCGGCGTGAAACGGTGGCTCCGTGCGCCCCAGATGATCTATGCGCTGAGCCATCTGGCGGCGCTCTATATCCGCCTCGTGCTGCTGACCTCACGCATTGAGCGCCACCTGCATCCCGCGGCGGAGCCGTATCTGCGCGGCACGCAGCCGGGCGTTATGGCCTTCTGGCATGGCCGTCTGCTGATGATGCCGGGCCTGAAGCCCGTCAATAGCCGGATGGATGTGCTGATCTCGCTCCACCGGGATGGGCTGTTGATCTCCGAAACCATGGTGCGTTTCGGCATCGGAACTATTTCCGGCTCGAGCAGCAAAGGTGGTGCGGCGGCCTATCGTGGCCTGCTGCGTGCCTTAAAGGCAGGCGGCTATGTCGCCATCACGCCGGATGGGCCGCGCGGCCCGTCACGCATTGCCGCGCGGGGCGTATCGCAAGTGGCGGAAACGAGCGGTGTGCCGGTGATTCCGCTGGCCTTCTCCGCCACCCGCCACCGTCGCTTGCGGAGCTGGGATCGTTTCTTTCTGCCCCTGCCGTTCGGTCGGCTGGTCTTTGTCGCGGGCCCGCCGGTGCTGGCCAGCATGACCGGCACGGGAGAGCCCCTCCGTCAGGCCATGCAGGACGCGCTAAACGCGGTGACCGATGCGGCGGATCGCCTGGCGGGCGTTGCGCTGGAAGAATCCACCCAGGCCGGGTAGGATGCCGCCCATGCTGAGCCTTTACCGTACGCTGACCCGGATTGCGGCACCCCTGCTGCCGCTATGGCTGTGGCGGCGCGCCCGTCACGGCAAGGAGGACACATCGCGCTGGCGTGAGCGCTTCGGCTATGCCTCGCTGCCACGCCCGGAGGGGCCGTTGCTGTGGGTGCATGCCGCCAGTGTCGGCGAATCGCAGATGGCCTTGCCGTTGATCGAGCGGCTGCTTGCTACATATCCCGCGATGACGGCGCTGATCACCACCGGCACCGTTACCTCGGCGGCGTTGCTGGCGCGGCGTCCGGTCCCCCGCCTGCTGCATCAATACATGCCGGTGGATACGCCGGCGGCGGTGGCGCGCTTCCTGCGCCACTGGCAGCCGGATCTCGCCTGCTGGATGGAGTCGGAATTCTGGCCGAACATGCTGCAACAGACGGCGGCGCAGTGCCCCATGATGCTGCTCAATGGGCGTATCTCGGCGCGCTCGGCGTCACGCTGGGCCCGCTTCCCGGCGGCGGCGCGTACGCTGATGGGCGGCTTCCGTCTGCTACTTGCCGCCAGTGAGGATGATGCCGCCCGCCTGCGCCAGCTCGGTGGCGCGGATGTGCGGGCGCTGGGGAATCTCAAATTTTCCTCTCCGCCACTCGCCCATGATGCCGCGGCGCTAGCGCTCATGCGTGAGGAAACAACCGGCCGCGTGGTCTGGCTGGCCGCCAGCACCCATCCCGGCGAGGAGCGTCAGATCGCGGAGGTGCATCAGGCGCTTGCCGCGCGGCATCCCGGCCTGCTCACCGTGGTCGTGCCGCGTCATCCGCAGCGCGCCGCAGCGATTATGGAGGAGCTAGAGGCCCTCGGCCTGCGCGTGGCCCGGCGCAGCCAGCGTGAGCCGATCGTGGCGGCCACACAGATTTACCTGGCCGATACCATGGGCGAGCTGGGACTGTTCTTCCGCCTCTGCCCGGTGGCGTTTATCGGTGGCTCGCTGGTGCCGCATGGCGGGCAGAACCCGTTTGAAGCCGCGCGCTTAGGCACCTGCGTGCTGTACGGGCCGCATATGCATAATTTCACCGATTTTTGTTCGCTGCTTGAAGCGGCGGAGGCCTCGCAGCGCGTGGCCTCGGGTGAGGCGTTGAGTGGGGCGGTGGATGCGCTACTGCGTGATACGGCGCTGCGTCAGGCGCGCAGCCGCGCCGGGCAGGCGGTGGTGGACGCGCAGGCCACGGTCGAGGCGCGCGTGTGGGAGGCGATCACGCCGCTTTGCCGCGCCCAGCTGTCCGCAGGTCCCCTCAGTGAAGGAGACCGCTAATGCGTGCCCCCGCCTTCTGGCAAACGTCCGGGGCTCTTGCCCAGCTTTTGCAGCCGCTGGCGTCGCTATTGCAGTTGTTCACCTGCGGGCGCACCGCCCGTGCCATCCCCTACCGCGCACGTGTGCCGGTACTGTGTGTCGGCAATGCCATCGCCGGGGGCGCGGGCAAGACGCCAACGGTTGCTCTGCTTGCCACGATGCTGGCAGAGCAAGGCATAACGCCGCACATTCTCAGCCGTGGCTATGGCGGCACGCTGGCCGGACCGCTCGCCGTTGATCCGCAGCACCATACCGCGGCCCAGGTGGGCGATGAGCCGCTACTGCTTGCCCGCCAGGCGCCGGTGTGGATTTCTCGTGCCCGCGCCGCGGGCCTGCGTGCGCTGGAAGCGGCAGGAGCCTCCGCCATCCTGATGGATGACGGGCTACAGAATCCGCATGTGGCACCTTCCGCGGCGCTTCTGGTGGTGGATGGTGGCTACGGCATCGGCAACGGCCGCTGCCTGCCCGCCGGGCCATTGCGTGAGCCGTGGCCGCAGGCGCTGGCGCGGGCACAGGCGGTGCTGATCATTGGGGAGGACCGTACCGGCATCGCCGCCCGTTGTGGTTCTGTGCCGGTGCTTTACGGGCATCTGCAGCCAGAGACAACGGGTCTGCCGGTTGCGGATCAAGCGTGGCTGGCGTTTGCCGGAATTGGCCGTCCGCAGAAATTTTTTGAAACGCTGGCCGCACATCATTTTTCTCTCGCTGATTGCATTGCCTTTGCCGATCATCATCCCTATCTCGAACGGGAATTGAGAGATCTGGCCATGCAGGCAGAACGCTACAAGGCACGCTTAATCACGACGGAGAAAGACGCCGTGCGCCTGCCTGCCGCGTGGCGAGCGCGTGTCGCCGTACTTCCGGTGCGACTAGTGCTTCAGCCGGAGAGTCAGCGCTGGGTAAGGCACTGGCTAGCCTCATGGAGTGCGCCATGTTAAAGCAGATTCGTTACGCGCTGGAGGCCTTGCCAGCCTATCTGGCCTATGGCTTGTTTGCGGTCCTTCCTCTGCCACTGGCTTCGCGCATGGGTGCGACGCTTGGTCGCTGGCTTGGCCGTCTGCTTCCCGTGCGCCGGGTGGCCGAGCGGAATCTGGCACTGGCTATGCCGGAGCTGTCCGATGCCCGCCGCGCTGCCATTCTACGCGGAATGTGGGAGCAACTTGGTCGCACGCTCGCCGAATTTCCGCATTTGGGACGCCTTTCCTTTCAGGCACATTTAAAGCTCACCCCCTCACCGGTGATGGACGCGCTGCGCGGTACATCGTCGCCGGTGGTATTCCTTGCTGGGCATCTTAGCAACTGGGAAGTGGCCCCCTTGGCGGCTAGCCGTTACGGTCTCCCCCTTGTGCTGACCTACCGACAGACGAATAATCCGTATGTGAACTGGCTGGTGGAGGGGGTCCGCCGGCGCTATATCCCTGCGGCGCATCGAAAGGGCCGGGGAGGAATGCGCCATCTGATCCGCGCCTTGCAGCGTGGAAAAGCCGTGGGTATGATGGTGGATCAGAAAGAAAATGGGGGGCTGGCGGTGCCGTTTTTTCATGCCCCGGCCATGACCACGCCTTTGCCCGTGCAGCTGGCCCGCAAGCTGAACGCCCCTGTCATTCTGGCGCGCACTTTGCGAGATGAGGACGGCTGTTACTCGATGGAAATCTTGCCGATGCCCTTGCCATCTGGCATGACGGAGGCCGATGATGCAGAGGTGCTGGCCCGCATCAACCGGCAGCTGGAGGTGTGGATTCGTGAGCGGCCGGAAGATTGGTTCTGGCTGCACCGTCGTTGGCCAAAGGAGATCTAACCATGCACCCCGCTTTGATGCTGACCCTCGCCCTTAGCCTGCCAGCGGTTATGATGGTACTGCTCTGCGGCCCGATTTATGCCGGGGCCTATGGTGGCCTAGTGCTTCTTTACGGCAATGAGATCAGCACGCTTGCGTTGCAGGTAAATTATCAGCTGGATACGTATGAAGCATTGTGGGCGTATTACCTGCAGCATCAAACGCAGGTGAGCTTTGTGGATTTCCTTTTGCCGGCTTTTGGCCCGCTGGTTGTGGGCGTGCTAAGCGGCGTGGTGTTTTTCGTGATGTTCATTCGCTATTTGAAAAACGTCTTCAGCCTCTAACTTTGTAAGAAAATCAGTATGCTTTAAGGTGCCCACCCGTGTACGGATATGGGGGACACGTATCGTGAAGCTCATCACGAAAAAGGTCTTGGCAGAATTTACGCAACCTGCCTGATTTCTAAAAGAAGCAAGCGCCTGAGCATTAAGGCCATTTCACCTCCGGGGGCATGGACATCAGGATGGCCTCAGTATTGCCTCCGGTCATCAACCCGAACCGCGTGCCACGATCATAGAGCAGGTTAAACTCGACATAACGGCCGCGGCGCACCAGCTGATGCTCACGTTCTTCCGGCGTCCAGGGGCGCGCCATGCGCGCGCGTACCACCTCCGGATAGACGCGGCGGAAGGTGCGGCCCACATCCTGCGTAAAGGCAAAGTCCTTTTCCCAGTCTCCGGTGTCGAGGTAATCATAGAAGATGCCGCCAATGCCGCGCGGCTCGCCGCGATGCTTCAGGAAAAAGTAGGTATCACACCAGTCTTTATAGGTGGGGTAATAGGTGGGATCATGCCGGTCGCAGCATTCTTTAAACGCGGCATGAAACAGCTGTGCCATTTCGGCATCATCAAACATCGGTGTCAGATCTGCCCCGCCGCCAAACCATTGACGTCCGTGGGTATCATGCTCCGCCGCCTGACGCACCGCATCGGCTTGCGCGAAGCCGTTTCCCGCAGCCCGATGGGCACGGCCTTCCTGCAAATCAGCAATTTTGGGCATCGCCAGCGGGGCAACCCTCTGCCCTTCCGCGTCCAGGCCACCGCTTCCGATGACCAGCATGCGGGTATTCATATGCACCGCAGGCACATGGGGGCTTGCCATGTGTGCCACAAGCGAAATACCGCTGGCCCAGAACGTTGGGTTATTTGCCGCGCCCGGCACTTCCTTGCGCATGGTTTCTGAGAATTCGCCGGTGACGGTGGAAATATTCACGCCAACTTTCTCAAACAGCCGCCCACGCATGACGGACATTTCTCCGCCACCACCCTCTGGCCGATCCCAATAGGTGCGCTCAAAGCTGCCCGGCTCCCCTGGAAAATGCGTGGCTTCCCGCTCCAGCGCCTCAAATGTATCGCAGATATCATCGCGTAGGTTGCGGAACCAGAAAGAGGCGGCTTGTTTTCGGCGGTTAAGTTCGGACATGGCGGCGGATTCGGTGTGGGGCTGAGCTGCGCTGCGTGTCATATCGCGTCCTTTCCTGATTGTCGATACGTGGCTGAATCTATCTCGCTGCGGCAGCAGGCGCGTTGATGATTGTCAAGCGTAGGTACACGCATGACGTGTCTGGCGAATGGCCTCTGAAAGTACGATGGCCGCCGCCATGGCTACGTTGAACGAACGTGCAATAGGAGACATGGGTATTCTGACATGGGCGTCACTACACTGGTGAACATCTTCCGGTACTCCCGCTCTTTCTCGCCCAAACATGATCCAGTCGGACGGTTGGAATGCCTGGTCGTAGAGTGAATGGGTTGTTTTGGTCGTGGATAAAATCAGGCGTCCGCCAGAGGCTTTGCAATGGGCATGAAACGCGTCCCATGAGGCATGACGGATAAGGGGAACATGCACGCCATAGTCGAGTGACCGTTGTCGGATCCGTTTGTCATCCAGTGGGAATCCGCATGGCTCCACCACATGCAGCGGCACATCAAAACATGCCGCCAATCGAATAATGGAACCAAGATTATGGGCAAGGTCTGGCTGGTAGAGCACAATCTGCATCCCCGTTACCTAGCGCAGATGCAGGTGAAAGACCAGACGCCTCTATCATCTGTGACGCTGAGATTGCTGAATTTCAACCTGACCTGCGTAGCCTTGCATATAATCAAGCCATTCATCAATCTCAGCGAGGGCGCTTCTGTAATTCTCAAGATGATTTTCCATCAATCCCCGTGCTTCGGGAGTGATGACATCCGCGTTTATCTGCATCCAACGCCGATAGTCCGCTGCGATGCGATCCATGGCCTGCCGGGATGTTTCTTTCACCGGCGCATCGTAAGTCCCATTCGCTAACGCACGGTTTAACTGGCTTCCGGATCGCGCACCAGACAAGATCCCTCTCACTCGGTTAATCAGCGAATCCGTTTTCTGTAAAGAATAGGAATCACGGTGAGTAAGTATGAGTTGACCCAGCCCGTTGCCCCACT
This sequence comes from Alphaproteobacteria bacterium UBA1002, assembly GCA_002291845.1. Lineage (GTDB taxonomy): Bacteria > Pseudomonadota > Alphaproteobacteria > Rickettsiales > UBA998 > UBA998. Next base: position 20,657 of record DBAU01000001.1, read on the forward strand.
CACCCATCAACCCCAGATGCCCGCGAATCCGGTCTTCGGCGCGCCACATCGCTTCTTCCACAGGCGATTGCAGACCAGCAAAAGGTAAAGCACAATAAAAATTCGTTTCTTCCGACGAGAAGGGTGTCTTCGTGCGGTAGGAAATGGGTGTGTTCGGTGTATTTACAGAGGTACGAGCATGCTCCTTAAACAAGAAGGCCAGACCCTTGATCGCCTCATCCATGCGATGGTATGCGCCGGTTTTCTGATCGAACAGCGCGTATGTTTTTACTTCTAGCCCCTTGGGGGTGTAGGCCAAAGAAGCGCGAAAGGGCATGGGTACAACTCGACTAGTTGTCCCAGTTTAGACGATAAACGCATGAATTAAAGCGACAATTCCGTGAAGATTAGTTCTTCGCCTTATCGACCAGCTTGTTTTTGCCAATCCACGGCATCATGGCGCGCAGTTTGGCACCGACTTGCTCAATCGGGTGGGCGGCCTGGTTGCGGCGGGTGGCTTTGAAATGCGGGGCGCCGGCTTTGTTTTCCAGCATCCAGTCACGGGTGAAGCGGCCAGACTGGATGTCTTCCAGCACGCGCTTCATTTCCTTCTTGGTTTCTTCCGTCACCATGCGCGGGCCGGTCTTGTAATCGCCGTATTCCGCCGTGTTGGAGATGGAATAGCGCATATTGGCCAGGCCGCCTTCATAGATCAGGTCAACAATCAGCTTGGTCTCGTGCAGGCACTCAAAATAAGCCATTTCCGGAGCGTAGCCGGCTTCCACCAGCGTCTCGAAGCCTGCCATGATGAGGTGGGAAATCCCGCCGCACAGCACAGCCTGCTCGCCGAACAGGTCGGTTTCGCACTCTTCCTTGAAGGTGGTCTCGATGATGCCCGAGCGGCCACCGCCCACGGCGGAGGCATAAGAGAGCGCGATGTCCTTGGCGTTGCCGGTGGCGTCCTGATGGATGGCGATCAGGCAGGGTACGCCGCCACCTTTGAGGTATTCGCCGCGTACGGTATGGCCGGGGCCTTTGGGCGCGATCATGTAGACATCGAGGTCAGCGCGCGGCTCGATCAGGCCGAAATGCACGTTCAGGCCATGGGCGAACGCCAATGCGGCGCCTTTTTTCATGTTGGCATGCAGCTCGTTCGCATAGAGATCCGCTTGCAGTTCGTCCGGAATGAGGATCATCACCACGTCGGCCCAAGCGGCGGCATCGGCGGGCTCCATGACTTCGAAGCCGGCGCTTTTGGCCTTCTCGGCGGAGGCGGAGCCTTTTTTCAGCGCAATGCGGACATCTTTGACGCCGGAGTCTTTAAGGTTCTGCGCGTGGGCGTGGCCTTGGCTGCCATAGCCGACAATGACGACCTTCTTTGACTTGATGAGGTTAACGTCAGCATCCTGATCGTAATAGACGCGCATGGGGCACTCCGTAAGGCTGGGTATGAAAAAGAACCCGCCTTATACGGGGTTTAGGCCGATGCTTCAAGCCTCTTTGCGGCGATCTGTCTGCGCAGAATCCATTCGCGGTCCAGCTGGCGGCCGACGGGGTAATCATATTCCCCGGCTTTGCTGAAGCCATAGGTGGCGTAGAACGCCTGCGCCTTATGGTTATTCTCCCAGACGCCGAGGCAGATTTCCGCCGCGCCCGCGGCTTCCATGTGCGTCAGTGCCGCGTCCATCAGGGCACGGCCCATGCCTTTGCCCTGAAAGGCTTCCAGTACGTAAAGGCGATGCAATTCCCATTGCGGGGAGGCCAGCGGCGCGAGCGGCAAATGGCAGGGGCCCCATTTGACGAACCCGGCGGGCTGGCCACTCCACACCGCGAGGCGCCAGTGTTCGTCCGCACGTGCCAGCGAATCTGCCAGGGCAACGGGGTCATAATCCTTCGCCAGGTGGGCGGCCAGGTCTTCCGGAGGATAGAGATGCCCAAAAGTTTCCGTAAACGCCTGGCGGCCAAGCGCCGAGAGGGTTTGCGCGTCCGCCAGGGTCGGAAGATGCAGCGTCAGCAAGGCTTAGCGTCGCCAGAGCGGGCGGCCGAGATCAAAATCCTCGCTATCGGTGACGCCTCCGGCAATGGCACCCGCCGCGGTGCCAAGCAGCACGCCGGTACCCACGCTGCCGCCGACGACCGCCGAGGTGACCGCACCCGTCGCCGCGCCAAGGCCTGCGCCGGAGAGTACGCGATCCTGCGAGGTGTGGCCGCAGGCGGTGAGGGAGAGGAGAGAAGCAATGCTGAGAAGGCAAATCGTTGGGTTCATCCTGCGTCCTTTCAGGGTTTGTTTAACGGGTGAAAATCTAGCAGAAAACCACGCGCGGGTAAATCAGGTGGCGACTACACGCCGTCTTTGCCGCGGGCCATGGCGGCGCAGCCGGTGCGCGCGATTTCCACCAGGCCGAGCGGGCGCATCAGATCGATGAAGCTGTCGATTTTCTCCGGCTTGCCGGTGATCTCGAACACGAAGGATTCGCTGGTGGCATCCACTGAGCGGGCGCGGAAAATTTCCGCAATGCGCAGGGCCTCAATGCGCGCTTCACCGGTGCCGGCTACTTTCACCAGCCCCAGCTCGCGCTCGACAAAGGGGCCTTCGACGGTCAGGTCATGCACGCGGTGCACCGGCACCATGCGCTCCAGCAGCGCTTTGATCTGCGTAATCACCTGTTCGGTGCCGGAGGTGACCACGGTAATGCGCGAGAGGTTCTTCTCGGCATCCACGGCAGCCACGGTCAGGCTTTCAATGTTGTAGCCGCGCCCGGAAAACAGGCCGATCACGCGGCCCAGCACGCCGAATTCGTTATCGACAATGACCGCCAGCGTGTGACGGTGCAGCTCCTGCTGCTTCTCGGGCATGTCATAGACGATATCACTCATGCCGCTGTTTTCGGTCAAAACAGGGCGCTTGGCAAGTGAAATGAAGGGATGACGGATATGACAAGAAAACCGTCATTGCGAGCGCCGCGAAGCGATCCATCAGCGGGTCTGGATTGCTTCGTCGCGACGCTCCTCGCAATGACTGGTTTCGATGGTTATGCATAAACATCAAACGCCCGCTCGAAGGCGTCGGTGAGGCGGCTGCGGAGTTCCGCAGAGAACAACTCGATGCGGCTGGTCTGGGGTGGCTGGCGCAGCAGATTGCCGAGCGTTTCCGCGTTAACCTGCCCCAGATCAAACAGTGCGGCCCCCTCAAACCGGCTGTTTTGCATCAGATCGCGTAGGCGATGATCGATAAGTTCCGCGTGCGCGGCCATGGCTGGCTCAGGCGTAGGCCCAAGAGACTGACGCGCCTCCCACAAGGGCAAGAGCTCTGTAAAGACCGCATTGGCCGCTGAAAACACGCGGTCCAAGAGGCTGAGCGCTTCCTCCTGTGCTTTCAGCGCCTCGGCGTTCAGCAGAAGGGAAGGCGCAGGCTCAACGGGCGCCACCGCATCACAGCTGAGCGGCAAGCGCCCCGGCTCCGCCGTTGGCCCGGTCAGCTGCTGCTGCGCCTGGGCCATCAACCCATGCGTATTCAGGCTGGAGAGGGACGTCTCAAGGCTGCTGATCATCGTTTTTCACGCCCGTCTTGCTGCGGTATACAGCTCGTTTGTAGCCTGAAAAGATGAAGGAAGTTTTAATTTTTAGGCAAGGTGGGCAAATTTTGCCTAAATCACCTACACCTGATTCTTATCCAGCGGTCCCACGCTTTCTTCGGGGCCGAGGACCAGCTCATTATGGGCGGCGCCGGCGGGGATCATGGGGTAGACGTTCTCATTCTGGTCGACGACCATGTCGAGGATGACCGGGCCGTCATGGGCCAGCATCTGCTGGATATAGCTATCCACCTCGGCCACCTTCTCGCAGCGCAGGCCTTTCATACCGAAGCATTCGGCCAGCTTCACGAAATCGGGCAGGGAGTCCATGTAGGACTCGGAATAGCGGCAGCCATGGAACATCTGCTGCCACTGGCGCACCATGCCCATGTAGCGGTTATTGAGGATGAAGATCTTCACGGGCAGGCGATACTGCACGGCGGTGGAGAGTTCCTGCATGTTCATCAGGAAGCTGGCTTCCCCGGTGACGCATACCACCGGCTCGCCGGGATGGGCGATCTGCACGCCGATGGCGGACGGGAAGCCATAGCCCATGGTGCCAAGGCCGCCGGAGGACATCCAGCGGTGCGGCTTGTCATAGGTGAGGAACTGGCAGGCCCACATCTGGTGCTGGCCGACATCGGTGGTGATGTAGGCGTCGCGGCCCTTCAGCGCGGCATTCAGGCGATCGAGCGCATATTGCGGCTTAATCTCCGCCATCTCGTTGGTGAAATCCTGCTTGTAGGAAAAGCTTTTGCGGGCGCGCCACATCTCGATCTGTTTCCACCAGGCTTCCAGCGCCGGAGCATCGGCCTTGCGTTTGCCCTCTTTCCACAGGCGCAGCATAGCGGCCACGGCCAGCCCGGCATCGCCGACGATGCCCACATCCACCCGCACGTTCTTGTTGATGGAGGAGGCGTCGATATCGACATGAATCTTGCGCGAATTGGGCGAGAAGCCATCCAGGCGGCCCGTCACGCGGTCGTCAAAGCGCGCGCCGATATTGATCATGACGTCGCATTCGGCCATCGCCATATTGGCTTCCAGCGAGCCGTGCATCCCCAGCATGCCGAGGAATTGCGGATCAGAGCCAGGGTACGCGCCGAGGCCCATCAGGGTGGTGGTGCACGGAAAGCCCGTTTCGCGCACCAGGGCAGTGAGGGTGGCGCAGGCCTCCTCACCGGCATTAATCACCCCGCCGCCGACATAAAATACCGGCTTTTTGGCGGAGGCCATGAGGGCCACGGCTTTTTCCAGCTGGGCCATCTCCGGCTCACGCTTCGGCTGGTAGGACGGGCGTGAGTAGGTGTCCTTGGAGACGTAGGTGCCTTTCTGGTTCATGATATTCTTCGGGATGTCGACCACAACCGGGCCGGGGCGGCCGGTGGTGGCGACGTGGAAGGCCTCATGGATGATCCGGCCCAGCTCGTCGATGGAGCGCACCAGGTAATTATGCTTGGAGCAGGCGCGGGTGATGCCGGTGGTGTCGGCCTCCTGAAACGCATCCGAGCCGATGAGGTGCGAGGGCACCTGCCCGGTGATGACCACCAGCGGGATGGAATCCATGTAGGCGTCCATGATGCCGGTCACCGCGTTGGTGGCGCCGGGGCCGGAGGTGACCAGCACCACACCCGGCTTGCCCGTGGAGCGCGCATAGCCCTCCGCCGCGTGGGTGGCCGCCTGCTCATGCCGCACCAGGAAATGGCGCACCGCGTTCTGCTTGAACAGCGCGTCATAGACCGGCAGCACCGCCCCGCCCGGATAGCCGAAAATGGTATCCACATCATGGTCCTGCATGGCGCGGATAAGGATTTCCGCTCCGGTGATCTGGTCGGTTTCTGGGGTGGGGGTGGTGGGTGCCACCATACGAGCGGGCTTAGCGGGAGACATGGGATTTCCTAAGGGAGCGGCAAGAATTAATAGTGATAAAGGCTAAAAACGTCAAGGACATATGGCGTAAAGTAAAAACGATCACGCCATGCGGGTCTTTTTTAACCCCCTAAAAAAGATAAAATATTTTACCTCTGTCACATTTCATTCGCATATCTGTGCTAACGTTCATTAATTAATTGGCAGGATAAGATAAATATGTGGCCTTTCTCTCGACCATCTACCCCGCAGGAGCGTTGGGGTGAATTCAATTCCTCTGAGAGGAAAATAAGGGATAGTGCCATATCGGGTTCAGTGTCCCAAAGAGAAGCTGCCGTGAGCGCTCTTTTGGAGCTAAGACAACACTACATGGATATCCTGTTTCCTGCCGCCACGGGAAATCGTGAAGCCATAGAGTATGCGCGAACCCATATTTTACCAGCTATTGCAAGCGGTAGGATTGCGTCATACGGCCATCATGAAGATTCTGGGCCTTACCGACTGGAGTTTCTAACCGCCGAGAATTTTCCTGCATTATTCCAGCAAATGCAGAATATGAATCGGCAGCTGAATGAGCGCTACGGAACTCAGCTTGCTTCACCGGATATCGTGATTGTGGATAATCACCATCAGATAGCGGCGCATCATCGGAATTCAGATCTTATTATTATTTCCCGTCGCACGATGGAAGAAGGCAATGCCGCACCCCTTATTGCGCATGAACTTGCTGAACGGCAGGGCGTTTTGGTGCGGGGAGATTTAGCATTAAGTGATGAAGTTGCCTTGAGACAGCAAATGCGTTTACCCAACCAGCCAGGCACGATTGAGCGGCACCGCGCCAATGAATGTTATGAAGATGCCGATGCAATGACCATGGTTGGTCCGGAGGCCTATCAGCGGGCTTTGCATGCTCAACTAAGCCTCCTGGGAAGGCGATATAATGCGCACCAGCTAAACGATATATCCGCGGGTATCGATCGAGGGGGGGGGGCCGACCATTATCCCACCACACTTGAGCGCCATCGTCTGGCCGAAACCTTCCGCAACAATCCCGGCTTGCTGGAACAGTTCAGAAATAATCCGCATTCCATTCAGTTTGATGGCGCCTGCAATGTGACGCAGGTAGAAGATCGTGGAAGTGTGCCTGCCGGTGTGGGACGGCAAAGCCCACAAGAGCGTCATCGTTAAGCTCTCAACTGATCTATAAACAAAAGCCTCCGCCCTTATCAGGGGGCGGAGGCCTGAAAACGATCAGCGAATGTTTAGGTCACGATTATTGCGCGTTCAGGTGTGACCGAAGGATCGGGAACACGTAATAGACCGTGGCCAACCCAATCACGAGGTTGAGAACGGTCATGTGTACGCCAACACCCAGGATGCCGCCGAGCACATTCACGCCCACAGCCGAGAGCACGGCATGAAGCCCGCCGATCACGACCAACAACAGCGCGATGAGATGAATCAGTTTCATTGTTTCTTCACTCCTCAAATGTGGAAC
>DBAU01000007.1 GCA_002291845.1 Alphaproteobacteria bacterium UBA1002
GCCGTCTGCAGGCAAATCGGTTTCAATGTAGCAAAGCGTAGGATGCAACCAGTGTAGAAGAGGGCGATTACATCCGTGTGGGCTAAGCCGTGCGCGCGATTCGAGGCAAATTTGAATAAACGCAGGGTAGGATATAGCGTTTTTCTCTAAGGTTGTGAACTTAATTAATAAAAGCAAAAGCTTTGCGAGGCTTGCTTCACTCAGTTCATAGATAAATTGCAGGAATTGCTGAGGCTCATCCATCATGGGCTGACGGAATGTCCAGTGAATCGTTTGCGCTCCATTTTCAATGCATAACGTAGGGATCTCAGGAGCCGCGTGTCCGTCCGGCCACCGGACAAGCATCAAGATTTTATTTGCGTTCTGGGGAAGCAGTGCTGCCAGATACGGCTTCAGCACGGGCACTCCCTCAATACTGACCTGCTCCTTACCAGAGAGATCGGAAGGTAACGCACCACAGCAAAGGATGGCAGTAGGCGAAAGGCGAAAAGCAAACTCCATCTCCACAAGCGTTGTGTTCGCCGGCTTAGAAATGGCAGCCTGTTTGTTCGCGCGTGGCATAGAGGGAGAAAGGCTGAAGTTTGAGGAAGCAAATAGCTTAAAAAATAAACCTATTAGCTGTCATACGGCTTGCCCTTCATCTTGTAAAGAGACGATGATTTTTCTGTCTAAGAAATAAATTTAAAGCGTTTGCTTACTCAGACGATAGTTGCTATACCACGCACATTGAAAAAATTTATTTAGAAAAATTACGGAGACGTGCATGGCGACCCTCACTGGTTCCCTTTTTGAAGACAACAGCACGCTCAATCCCAGTGAGAGGAACACGGCGGTAGGATTGTTAGGGGCTTCTCTGCAATTCTCCAATAGCTTTGGTCCCGGTTCACCGCTAACTGGTACGTTGCAAAATGATCTTTATTTTGTGAACAATAGCGCAACCCGAATCAATGATGCCGGTGGTCAGGATGCCGTAGTGTCTTCGGTTGATTTCCGCTTGCGTGCCGGCCTTGAGACGCTTATTTTGTCCGGCTCGGATGATCTCACCGGCGTGGGTAATAGTGAAAATAATGTAATTGCCGGTAATAATGGCAATAATCTTATCAATGGCGGCGGCGGTAATGACCTGCTGTTTGGTGGTCGTGGTAATGATACCGTTGCTGGTGGTGAGGGGCGTGATACGATCTATGGCGGTCAAGGCAATGACCGTCTGGTCTCTGGTGATGGCAATGATCTTGTCTCCGGCGGCACGGGGGATGATGTTATCTCCGGCGGTGCTGGGCGCGACACCCTTTCCGGTGGGGGGGGGAACGATCTTATCAATGCCGGAGCAGATAATGATCTGATTGAAGGCAATACCGGAAACGACACGATCGTTGGTGGTGCTGGACGTGATACCCTTTATGGCGGAAGCGGCGATGATCGTCTGCTCGGCGGCGATGACCATGATCTCGTATATGGTGGCAATGGTAACGACATTATTGCCGGCAGCGCCGGGCGTGATACGCTTTATGGGCAAGCAGGAAATGATAGCATCAATGGCGGTGATGATAGTGATTCTGTCGATGGTGGTACAGGTGATGATCGCCTCTTTGGAGGTTCTGGTCGTGATACCATCTCTGGGGGTGCTGGCAATGACTTTATAAACGGCGGCATTGATAGTGATCGGTTATTCGGCAATAGCGGAGATGACCGTATTTTTGGTGATGCTGGCAACGATACGATCGAGGGAGGAGCTGGCAACGACACCCTGTGGGGTGGTGCGGGTGCCGACAGCTTTATCTTTGGAGGAAACTTCGGAGATGACATCGTGCGTGAGTTTGAAGTTGGCAAAGATAAGATTGTCATCGATACGGGGGGCAATGCGACTTTTGCTGCCTTGTTTAATAGCGACATTGACAATGTGATTGATCAGGTTGGGCGCAATGTAGTGGTGTCTGTTGGAGACAAAACCATCACGCTGGCTGGTCTTGATGTCGATGATCTTGATGCGAATGATTTTGTGATTCTCTGAGCAAAATTTTCTCAGTTGCGAATCGGGACCCTGCGGGGTCCCTTTTCGTTTATGGGGTTGAATCCCGTTGCATAAACACTCTATGGTGACCTCATGCAGATGCGTTATCATCCTTTTTCTGTTTTCTGGCACTGGTTAATGGCGCTGGTGATCGTGTTGATGCTCGCTTCTGGCTGGGCGATGACGTCAGATTTTCTGGCCAAGCCTTTGCGATTTTCTCTCTATCAATGGCATAAAACGTTTGGCGTTTTGCTCCTATTTCTTTGGGCATGCCGCATTTTCACTCGGATCATGTATCCGCCACCTCCCATGCCATTGTCTTTTCGTTTATGGGAGAAACGTTTGGCACAAACAGGGACCATTGCTTTTTATCTCCTCATGCTAATCGTACCATTGAGTGGTTGGTTGATGGTTTCCTTAAGCCCTCTTGGTTATCCAACCTTACTATTTGGTATCTGGGAGTGGCCTATGGTTCCTGGGATTCTTCCTGATGCGCAGATCCATGGGACCGTGGAAGAGGGCCATGCACTTGTTGCTTATAGCCTGCTCGCCGTGATGTTATTGCATCTTGGGGCGGTGGCGAAGCATCACCTGATCGATAAAATGCCGCTTTTGCCACGCATGATGGTTCCTTTTACCAATAAATCTTAGCCATGAGACACCACCATTTACTTCTGGCGCTGTTATGGTTTTTGCTGAATTTTCATAGTGCATATGCCGATAGATTTATTCTTTCGCCAGAAAAAAGCCGGATTGTGTTTAGTGGCACGCATGCAGATGAGCCTTTTCGCGGAGTGTTTACCCAATGGGAGGGCCGTGTTCAGTTCGATCCTACCCATCTGGTGGATGCACATATTTCTATCATCATAAAGGCAGGCTCTGCGGATACGGGCGATGCTATGTATGACCGTACCTTGCTGACGGCAGATTGGCTTGATGCGGATCATCATCCAGAGATTACGTTTGTGAGCAAGCGCATCACTTTAAGTGAGAGCGGGCTATATCATGCAGAAGGGCTGCTTAGCCTCAAAGGCAAGACGCATCCCATCGCCTTCGACTTTTCCATTGCAGATTTTGCATCACCACAGATTCGTGGGTATGCAACATTTTCCATAGATCGTACGCAATGGAATATTGGTATGGCGTCTGATCCTGATGCTGAGTGGGTATCCCGAGCCATTGAAATCAACATTAATGTACAAGCGATTCGCGATGAATAGCATTACCTTAACCATTGATCCGCGTGAAAAAGATTTGGGCGGTTTTACCGTTCGACGTTTGCTTCCCTTTGCACGTCGGCGGATGGTGGGGCCGTTTGTTTTTTTTGATCATATGGGCCCTGCCCATTTTAATGAGGGGCAGGGCATTGATGTACGGCCGCATCCACATATCGGGCTTGCAACCGTAACCTATTTGCTTGCTGGCACTCTCCACCATCGTGATACGCTGGGAAGTGATCAGGCGATTCAGCCGGGCGCGGTGAATTGGATGACCGCAGGGCAAGGAATTGCACACTCTGAACGTACGTCACCTCCCACGAGGGAGCATCCGCATGCACTTCATGGATTGCAAAGCTGGGTGGCACTCCCTCGGGAAGCAGAGGAGGTGCAGCCAAGTTTTCATCATCATCCGGCGCCGCATTTACCGGAAGCCTCCGGACAGGGATGGCGGCTTCGACTCATTTGTGGACGCAGCCATGGTGAAGAATCTCCTGTTACCTTGTATAGTCCCACTTTTTACGCGGATGTCCATTTGGATGCACAGGCAATATTTGATTTTCCAGCGACATACCGAGAGCGTGCACTTTATGTGGTAGAAGGTCAGGTGCGTATTGGAGGCGTTACCATAGATGCCGGACATATGCCGGTGTTTGAGCCAGAAGGTGAACTTCGTTTGGAGGCATTAACTCCCTCTCGTATAATGATTCTAGGAGGGGATCCGCTGAGTGAGCCACGTTTTATTTGGTGGAATTTTGTATCGTCGTCGCAGGAGCGTATTGAGCAGGCTAAGGCGGATTGGGCCAATGGTGTCTTTGGCAAAGTCCCTGGCGATGAACATGAATTTATACCTCTGCCGGAGTCGATATGAGCAGTCAGAACCTTCTGCATGTTTTTATATTTTTAGCGGCTGCGTGTGTTGTGGTGCCGATAGTCAATCGCTTTCGGCTTGGAGCGGTACTGGGTTACCTTGTCGCAGGCGTCGTGATTGGCCCCTGGGGACTTGGCTTGATCACCGATCCGCAGAAAGTGCTTCATTTCGCTGAATTTGGCGTCGTGATGATGCTGTTTGTGATTGGATTGGAGCTTGAGCCTCCCGTGCTATGGCGCATGCGTACCTGGATTGTCGGTCTAGGGGGGCTGCAGATGCTACTAACCACCGCGGCACTAGCCACCATCGGGATGATGGTTGGCTACAGCTGGTCAACTAGCCTTGCTGCTGCCATGGCTTTGTCACTTTCCTCAACGGCACTGGTACTTCAGATGCTCGAGGAAAAGAATCTGATGAATACATCCGTAGGAGAAACCGCCTTCTCAGTTTTATTGTTTCAAGACATTGCGGTGATTCCCATTCTTGTCTTGATGCCTTTATTGGCCGCGCCTGCCGAAGAGGCTGCTTTGCAGCGCGATGATTTGATTACTCATCTGCCCGGCTATTGGCAGGCGTTGATTGTCGCCGCTGTTATTGGTCTGCTCATCATGACCGGACGCTATTTTTCTATCCATCTTTTTCGTGTGATTGCACGCAGCCGTCAGCGCGAGATTTTCACGGCTTTGTCTTTGGCACTGATTGTGGGGATTACCCTTTTGATGCTGATGATTGGAGTCTCGCCCGCACTGGGGGCGTTTATTGCGGGAGTGGTGCTTGCAAATTCTGAGTATCGTCATTCACTTGAGACCGATATTGAGCCGTTTAAGGGCCTGCTTCTGGGGTTATTTTTTATTTCGGTAGGCATGGGGATGGACTTTGGCTTACTGGCCAAAGATCCTTTGGCCATTATTGCCGGTGTGTTGTGTTTGGTCATGGTCAAGACGGCGATTGTTGGCGTCATCGCGCGACTCTTTCGTATTGATTCTCTGCACGCTATTGGCTGTGCATTAGCGTTGAGTCAGGGGGGGGAATTCGCTTTTGTGCTGTTTACATTTGCGCGCGATTTGAACCTGATGGCGCGTCTGGATGCGGATTATATGACACTGATTGTCGCGTTATCCATGGCAACCACTCCCTTGTTGATGTTGTGGTACAGTCATGTGGTGACGCCGCGTTTTATGTCTATTCTTCCCGACCGCGACTATGATTCCATTGCGGAGCAACATCCTGTGATCATTGCGGGATTTGGTCGATTTGGTCAAATCATTGGTCGTTTCTTGTTATCGCAGGGGGTAGGGGTCACGGTTCTGGAAAAGGATATTGATCAGGTCGATTTGCTGCGTAAATTTGACTTCAAAGGCTATTTTGGTGATGCAACAAGGCTGGACTTGCTCCGTAATGCCGGCGCCGATAAAGCCAAAGCCCTAATTGTAGCGGTGGATGAAGTCGAAACCAGTTTGCAGATCGTTCGTCTAGCCAGGCAGGCTTTTCCTCATTTGACTATTTTCGCCCGGGCACGTAATCGTCGCCACGCGTACGAACTGGACCGGTTGGGTGTTACACATTTTAAACGTGAGCTTTTTGAGTCTTCTCTAAGCATGGCGCGTGAGATTATGGTTTGGATGGGAGCGCCCGCGCATGAGATTGATCACCGCGTCGCGCAGTTTCGCCAACACGATGAAGCAACCTTGCGTGATTCTTTCCGTTTCTTTGAGGATGAACCGGCACTAATTAATTTTTCTCGCACCCGACGCAGCGAATTAGAGCAGATATTACGCAACGATGCGCCACCGCTAGATAAGTGATAAAAAATAAGTGATGTGGATGGTGATCCCGACTGGATTCGAACCAGTGACCCTCTGATTAAAAGTCAGATGCTCTACCGACTGAGCTACGGGATCCCACGCAAAGCATGTGCGTTAGAGCGGCCATACATAAATAACCCATAGCTAATGTCAACCCAAACTTGACGGAAGCACACGCAAAATATGCTGGCAGAATCTGCCGTTCTTCCCCACATGTAGGTAGTATTCAGGTAAATACCCCCCTTTTTATAGTATTTCGACTTGATTTAGCCGGGGATTTATCCGAAGAGAAATCATGCGCTATTTTCGTGTCGGATTGTTGACCAGTGCCTGCTTGGTGTCGTTGCTTATCGCCGCGCCAGCTTTGTCTTTGGCGGGCGATCAACGGCAGGTGGTGTCGGCTGTGGCTGTGGAAGGTAGTCAGCGTATCGAGACCGAGACAATCCTCAGCTATCTTGGCATCAAAACGGGCGACACGGTGGGCCGTTATGAGCTGGATCAGGGGATTCGTGATCTCTTCTCGACAGGGTTCTTCTCCGATGTAGATCTTCAAATGACATCTGATAATACCCTCAAGGTAGTGGTGACTGAAAATCCCATGATTAATCGTGTGGAATTTGAGGGTAACGATCAGTTAAAGGATGAAGATTTACTTAAGGAAATTCAGTTGAAGCCGCGTGTGATTTACACACGAAACAAAATTCAGTCGGATGTAGCACGGTTACTGGAGATCTATCAGCGCAGTGGACGCTTTGATGCTAAGATTGAGCCAAAGCTTATTATCCGTCCACAAAATCGCGTGGATGTGATTTTTGAAATCAATGAGGGTCCGATTGCACGTATTGCCGATATTCGCTTCATAGGCAATAAGACGTTCAGCAGCTCCGATCTGATGGAGGTGATACGTTCCACCGAGGAATGCTGGTACTGTTTCCTTTCCGACTTTGATAAGTACGATCCAGATCGGTTGTCATTTGATCAGGAGATGCTACGCAAATTCTACACCACACAGGGATTTGCTGATTTTCAGGTGAAGACTGCGATTGCAGAGCTCACGCCGGATAAGCGTCAATTCTACATTACTTTTACCATTGATGAAGGTCGGCAGTATACGCTTAGCAGCGTAGAGTTTAAAAGCAGCCTTGTAGGGGCAAAGAGCGAAGCACTACGCTCTAAAGTGCTTACCGCGCCAGGCGATCAGTACAATTCAGATGCAATTGAAACATCCATTGACAATCTGGTCGCCGAAATGGGCAATCAGGGCTATGCCTTCGTGGATATTGATCCGCAGTTAAAGCGCGATGAGAAAAAGGGAACTATTGAACTGACCTATGAAGTCAAAGAAGGCCCTCGCGTTTACGTAGAGCGAATCGATATTAAAGGAAACGTGCGCACACTGGATGAGGTGGTGCGGCGTGAATTCCGTGTTGCAGAAGGAGATCCCTTCAGCACGGAGAAATTACAGCGTACAGAACAGCGTCTCAAGAACCTTGGTTTCTTTGAGAGCGTAAAGCTTTCGAATCGCCCTGGTTCGGCTCCCGATAAAACGGCTGTTGATGTAGAAGTAGCGGAGGCATCCACCGGCGAAATTTCGCTTGGCGCTGGTTTTTCTACGGTGGACGGGATGTTGGCAGATTTTGGTATTCGTGAAAAAAACCTACTGGGCCGTGGTCAGGACCTTCGGCTTCATGCAATGCTTGCAGCGGAGCGACAGCAGTTTGATCTGGGCTTCACCGAGCCATATTTCCTTAATCGCGAGCTCGCTGCAGGATTTGATCTCTTCAAGACCACGCAGGATTTTCGGGAAGAAGCTTCTTTTGATCGTGAGTCCACCGGAGGAAAGCTCCGCATGGGTTACACGATTTCAGAAAATCTGCGTCACGATCTTTATTACTCATTTGCAGAAACGACCATCCGCAATGTGAATCCACTTGCCTCGCGTTTTATCCGAGACCAGCAGGGTACAAACGTTACGTCTCTTGTGGGCCAATCATTGACCTACGACAGCCGTAATAATCGTTTTGATCCAACGGCAGGTTATTTGCTTGGTCTGGATTTTGATGTAGCTGGCCTTGGGGGAGATTCAAAGTTTTTACGCCCAGAAGTACGCGGGTCTTACTATCTGAACTTTGCTCCAGATTGGACGCTTATGCTGGCGGGGATTGGCGGGTACATGTATCCGTTGGATGATTCAATTCTGATCCAAGATCGCTTCTTTGTGGGCAACCGCAATATGCGTGGCTTTGATGATGCAGGGATTGGTCCGCGAGATCTCTCTACCGGAGACGCGCTGGGGGGGAATATTTATTATGTGACGACCATCGAACAGAGTTTTCCGCTCGGCTTGCCTGAAGAGCTAGGTTTCCGTGGGGCCGTCTTCTCCGATATCGGTAGCCTTTATGATGTTGATGATAGCGGCCCAACCGTAGCGGATGATCCCTCGATTCGGGCAGCCGTCGGGGTGGGTGTTTCGTGGCGCTCGCCCTTTGGACCTGTACGGCTTGATCTTTCGCAAGCTGTGCTCAAAGAAGATTATGATGTGGAAGAGCTGTTCCGCTTTAGCTTCGGCACGCGTTTTTAACCTAGTCAGCGTTTGGTTTTCCTGTTAATCATGCCACTATATTCACCTAAAGGTAGTCTTATGTTTCGTGTTGTATTTCTTATCTCATTTCTGATGTTTTTTGCGGTCGCTCCGCTTTCTGCAGCACAGGCTGAGGGTGTGGCCGTAGTAAATGTGCAAAAACTGCTGCGCGACTCAGTGGCCATCAAATCCGCGCGTGATCAGTTGAAGGCAAAGCAAGATCAATTCCTCAAAGAGATTAAAGGAAAAGAAGGCGAACTGAAGAAGGAAGATGAGGAACTGGCAAAGCAGCGTTCTATCCTTGCCCCCGAAGCGTTTGAGCAGAAGGTGAACGCATTTCGTGAGAAAGCCGCTGGCGTTCAGCGTGACGCAAGAATGAAACAGAATCAGCTTTCTAAGGCGCTTGATTCTGCATTAGGTGAAGTCCAAAAAGCAATTGTGTCAATCGTCAGCGACATGGCGAAGGAAAAAGGCTTCACGGTGGCTATTCCTTCTACTCAGGCGCTTTATTACCAGCCATCTCTCGACATTACGGATGAGGTGCTGAAGCGTCTGAACGCACGTATGACAAAAATCACCATTAACTTCCAATAGTCACTGCTCGCATGGCCGATCCTCGCTTCTTTACGCGGCAAGGGCCGTTTACGCTCGCTGTACTGGCGGAATACACTGGCTGTCGTCTGGCGGATGGTATGGATCCAGAGCGGCATGTATCAGATGTGGCTCCTCTTGATCGCGCAGATGCTGAGCATGTCTCATTTTTGGATAACCCTAAATATGTGGATACGTTTCGTGCATCGCGCGCTGGTGCCTGCTTTGTAAGGGAGCGATATGCTGAACTAGCCCCTGCGGGTATGGCATTGCTCTTTTCAGAAGATCCCTATCGTTGTTACGCTCTTACGGCGCAACGCTTCTATCCTGTGCACGCCCCGGGAGAGGGAATTGCGTCTAGTGCAGTGATAGATTCAACCGCAAAGATTGGTAAAGGCTGCCGTATTGAGCATGGAGCGGTGATTGGTGCGCATGTCGAAATTGGCGAGCGCTGCTCGATTGGCGCAAATGCAGTGCTGCACGAAGGTGTACGGGTGGGGAACGATTCTCACGTGGGAGCGCTCAGTAGCATTAGTCACTGCTACATCGGCAACCGGGTAATTATTCATCGGGGTGTACATATCGGTCAGGATGGTTTCGGCTTTGCCATGAGTCGGGAGGGGCATGTAAAAGTGCCTCAGCTTGGTCGTGTGATGATTGATGACGATGTGGAAATCGGTGCCGGTACGTGTATTGACCGAGGCACCGGGCCGGATACCCATATTGGTGCCGGCAGTAAGATTGATAATCTGGTCCAGATTGGCCATAATGTGCAGGTTGGTCGTAACGCGGTGATTGTTGCACAAACGGGTATTGCAGGAAGCACGCGTATCGGGGACGGCGCGGTTCTAGGGGGGCAAGTAGGTGTATCCGGGCATGTAAAGATTGGCCCGGGTGTAAAGCTTGCCGCGAAATCTGGTGTAATGGGGGATATCCCTGCAGGCGCTTCCTATGGGGGCAGTCCGGCGGTCCCTGTAAAAGATTGGCATCGCCAGACCATTGCGCTGGCGCGAATGGCACGTATGCGCAGGAGTAACGAAGAATGAATGTATCCTCACCTTTTGTTATTGATGATTTGCTGCCGTCCGTAGAGCACGAGCGCATCAAGGAGATGATCCCGCATCGTTACCCGTTCCTAATGGTGGACCGGGTTGTGAACATGGTTGCCAATGAATCGGCCACTGGCGTGAAAAACGTCACCTGTAATGAGCCATTTTTCGTAGGGCATTTCCCAAAGCAGGCGGTCATGCCCGGTGTGCTGATGATTGAGGCAATGGCCCAAACCGCTGCCATTTTAGTGGTGCATTCCATGGGCAAGAATGCTGAAGGCAAGCTGGTTTATTTCATGTCCATTGATGAAGCAAAGTTTCGCAAGCCGGTAATTCCTGGGGATCGGTTGCATATTCATGTTAAAGTCCAGCAAAGCCGCAAGAATGTATGGAAATTTGCAGGCGAATGCCATGTCGATGGCGTTAAAGTTTCCGAGGCAGTTTATTCTGCGATGATTCTTGATAGCTGATATGACACGCATTCACCCTTCTTCTGTTGTTCACGCGGGTGCCGCCTTGGGTGCTGATGTCACCATTGGTCCCTTTTGCGTGGTTGGTGAGCATGTGACGTTGGGTGATGGCGTTCTGTTGCATTCGCATGCCGTGGTGGAAGGGCGCACCAAAGTGGGTGAAGGCACGCAGATTTTCCCTTTTGCTTCCATTGGGCATATTCCGCAGGATTTGAAATTTAAGGGAGAGGCTTCCACACTGGAGATTGGAAAGCATAATTTGATTCGAGAACACGTCACCATGAATCCCGGTACTGAGGGCGGTGGCATGGTAACACGGGTGGGGGATCATTGTCTGTTTATGATGGGGGCACATGTCGCGCATGATTGTTTGCTTGGCAATCATGTGATCATGGCAAACAATGCCACACTTGCGGGACATGTTGAGGTTGGAGACCATGCTTTCATTGGTGGTCTGGCGGCGGTGCATCAGTTTGTGCGTATTGGGCGTCATGCCATGATTGGTGGCATGTCAGGGGTAGAGGCGGATGTCATTCCGTTCGGCTTGGTCATGGGCGAGCGTGCTGGACTGGCTGGGTTAAATCTGGTGGGGCTGAAACGTCGCAATTTTGATCGTGATACCATTCATGCAATGCGAAATGTCTACCGCGATTTATTCGAGGACTCGGCGGGTACCCTCCAGGAGCGTGCAGAGAAAGCTCTTGCTGCCTATCAGAATCAGCCGGATGTACGTGAGCTGATTGAGTTTGTGCTGACGGATAGTAAGCGTTCCATCTGCGTTTGAGGCGCGTATGGCTAGCAACAAACTGGGGATTATCGCAGGAAATGGTGACTTGCCGCGCCTTTTGGTGGAGGCATGCCTTGATCAAAACAGGCCTTTTTTCGTGATTGCTTTTGAGGGCATCACCTCATCTGAAATATACCAGCATCACCCACATATTCTGGCTCAGTTTGGAGCACTTGGTAGTACACTTTCGGTGCTACGTGATGAAGGCGTTGATACGCTGGTAATGGCAGGAGGTATGAAACGTCCCAAACTTTCTGCACTGAAACCAGATGCGAAAGCCGCAAAGCTTATTTCACGATTAGGAATGGGGCTGTTCGCAGGGGATGATACCTTGCTGAAGACCATTACCCAATTTTTGGAAGAGGAGGGCTTTCGCATTGTTGGGGCGGATGATGTGCTGGGTGATGTGCGGATGCCTGCAGGTGTTCTGGGGAGCCATTCTCCTACCGTGGGTGATCTGAGTGATATTGCCAGAGCGGCTAAGGTAGCTCGTGCTATTGGTGCGCTGGATGTTGGACAGGCAGTGATCGTTCAGCAAGGCCACGTACTTGGCGTGGAAGCCATGGAGGGGACTGATGCCCTGATTGAGCGTTGTGGGCTTTTGCGTCTGGATGAGCCGGGGGGGGTGTTGGTGAAAGTAAAAAAACCAACTCAGGATCGACGCGCTGATTTACCATCCATGGGAGTCGAGACCGTACGTCGTGTAAAAGCAGCTGGGCTAGCGGGCATTGCCATGGAGGCGGGCCAAAGCTTACTACTGGACAAAGATAGTGTTGTGAACGCCGCCAACGAGGCTGGCATCTTCGTGTATGGTGTGGAGCTGACATCATGAAAACACTTCGCTTATTTATGATTGCTGGAGAAGCGTCAGGTGACCAGCTGGGAGCGACACTTATGGCCTCCTTGAAGAAACAACTGGTGTCTACCACCCTCGAGTTTCATGGCATTGGCGGCTCGATGATGTCGCAGCAGGGAATGTCAACGCTGTTTCCGATGCAGGAGCTTTCCGTTATGGGCTTTGCTGAGGTTCTTCCGCATATTTTTCGCCTAAGGCGACGTATTCGTGAAACAGTGAGCGCCATTGAAAAAGCTCAGCCGGATATTGTGATCACGATCGATTCACCTGGTTTTACTTTCCGTGTTGTACGTGCTTTGCGCCAGAGAAAAAAAATAGCATGTCCAATCGTGCATTATGTGGCGCCTACCGTTTGGGCTTATAAGCCTGAGCGGGCGGCAAAAACAGCCTCGCTGTTTGATCATTTGATGGTTCTATTACCTTTTGAGCCGCCCTATTTTTTGAAAGAGGGACTTGCCACCACGTTTATTGGTCATCCGGTGCTCGATGATCTGGATGAGGCATTCCGTAAACGTCCGTTTGCTACGCCGTTACAATCGGGTGAAGCAGTTGTCTGCTTAATGGCTGGCAGTCGTGCCGGTGAGATACGGCGACTCTTGCCAATCTATAAAAAAGCATTGGAAATTATTGCGCCAAAATATCCGAAACTAAGTTTGCGCATTGTTACTACCCCAGAGAATGAGTCACTGATACTTAAGCTAACGCAGAATTGGCCTTGGCCAGGTGAGATTGCTCTCGGTTCAATCGCCCGCTACGAAGCGTTCTATGAGAGTGATGTCGCATTATGTAAATCCGGTACGGTTACGCTGGAAGCGGCTAAAACAGGATTACCAATGGTGGTGGCGTATCGGGTTCACCCGTTAAGTGCTATGATTATCAAGCGCCATTTGAAAACAAAGTTCTTCAATCTCATCAATATTCTCAAAGGTGAAAAAGTTATCCATGAATGCATACAGGAGCACTGTAATGCAGCGGAATTAGCCGAGCAGTTGCTGATCCTGTTAGAGTCTCACCACGAACGCGAGAAACAAAAGAAAAATGCCTATGATATGTTACGCGCCATGCGTGCACCAGGTGGCGCTTCGGCCTCTGATTTAGCGGCGCAAACGGTGGTCGGGCTTTTACAAAATCATACAGTATAAAAGATCTTATTTTTTCGCTGGAGGACGCAAGACACGTCCTTTTAATTTGTAGACATAGCCTATTACCTGCGCGACGGCTTTGTAATATTCCAGCGGGATGGTGTCATCGACATCGGTATTATCATAAAGAGCTCTGGCAAGTGGTGGATTGCGAAGGACCATGATTTTATGTTCCTCAGCGATTTCACGAATACGAAACGCCACCTTATCTACGCCCTTGGCAATAACAACAGGCGCTTGCATGGTGGCCGGATCATATTGTAGCGCCACGGCGAAGTGTGTCGGGTTAGTGATAACCACATCGGCATTGGGAACAGCAGCCATCATCCGCTTGCGTGCTTTTTCTGCGCGGATCGATTTGAGCTTTTGCTTGACCATGGGATCGCCTTCTTGTTGGCGATATTCGTCACGTACCTCCTGCTTGGTCATGCGCATTGATTTTAGGAATGAAAAACGTTGATAGAGATAATCAAGGATAGCTAGCAGGAACATCACAATCAGCAGTCCAATGAGCAGGCGCATGGTGAGATGCATGAGCAGCGATAAGATATCGCGCGTGTCCTCGTCAGTAAGGCTCTGCAGCATGGAGAGGCTGGGACGAACGGCAATAATGGCCACAACGCCAGCAATAATAATTTTTATGATGCCTTTGAGAAATTCTACAAACGCTTTTTTTGAGAAAATGCGACCGAAACCTTTGATGATCGAAATCTTCTCAAGCTTTGGTGTAATGTTTTCCAGTGAAAAGTTAAACCGTGTCTGCATGCCACCCGCGGCCAGTGCTGCAATGACAAAAATGAGAAAAGGAGCGGCCATGACCATCCCGGTTTCTGCTAACACATGTTCAAGCAAGATATGAAGGTTACCTAAATCTGCTGAGATATCTTCCGGACGGGTCAGAAACGGAGAAAGTGTCGAATATAAGCTGCGCGATAGTCCGGGAGACATCATGCCCAGAATCAGGGCCAACGCGAAGAAAAGAAACAGGGTGTTGATTTCCTTGGAGCTCGGGATTTGCCCTTTTTTACGTGCGTCCTCTAGCCGCTTATAGGTTGGCTCCTCTGTTTTATTCTCCTGATCATTATCATCTTCAGCCATGGTTTAGCCTATATCCTCCAGAAAGCCACCAAACACATCGGCAAAAAATTGCGTGTAATTCATGATCAGCGCGCCAAAGACGGATAGCAATATTACCAAGCTAAGCATCACTTGAACGGGAAGAATAATAAAAAACACCTGAATGCTTGGCATCAACCGGTTCAGGATACCACTAGCATAGTAAAGCAATAGTCCGAGTACAACGACGGGCGCCGAGAGACGAAACGCGACCTCAAAAGCATGTGACAGCACCATAGTGAGATAAGCCGTAAAATCCTCTACCGGTGGAAAATCCCCTGGCATAAAGAGCGTGTAACTGTCCGTTAGGCCGCGGAGCATCACCAGATGCAGATCAACAGCAAACATCACGACCACTGCCGTTGTGCTCATGAAATTGCCAAGCAATGTACCTTGCATCGCTTGGGTGGGATCAAACTGTGTGGCCATGGAAAGGCTCGACTGTGTTGAGATGATCGTTCCTGCCACGTGCAATGTGCTAATCAGAAAGCGAGCCACGGTACCAATCATGGCACCAATAAAAATCTCTCCCGTTAGAAGTACAGCGAGCGCAAAAGGAGCTCCTGGCACCGGCGGCATAAATCCTGAGAGCACGGGTGTCAGCAAAACTGCAAGCGATAAAGCCAATAAAAGCCGGGCGCGTAGCGAAACCGTTCCTTCGGCTAAACCCGGCATCATCATGATACCTGAGCCAACGCGGGTAAAAATAAGTAGTGCAGCAAACAGCTGAGGTACAAGAAATTGCTCAAGGGAAAACATATCCGGAACCTAAGCCACCCTAGGGCGCATCCTGTTCTGGTGGCGGTTCTGGGTTGACGATGCGATTCATCAGCTCCTGATTAAAGTCTTTTAATGTTGAAAGCATCCAAGGCAGGGTGATGATCAGTGTGAGAAAGATGGCAAGAATCTTTGGCACAAACGTCAGAGTCATTTCCTGAATCTGGGTGAGTGCTTGAAATAATGCGATGATTAAACCCACCAGCAACGAAACAATCATCACAGGGGCCGAAATCTTCAGGAGCACGAAAATGGCATCGCGCCCGATATCAATAAAGTCGGTGGCGTCCATGCCGCTAAATCGGCATTTTGATGATGTCCTGATAGGCGGAAATCATCCGGTCACGCACAGCAACCACGGTTTGTAGCGTTAATTCTGCATTGGTTACGGAGGTTACTAGATCCGTCAGCTCTGCTTTATTCGCAATGGCTTTGGCACTGATTGACTCGCTCTCGTAGGTTTTTGCCCGGGCGCGGTCGAGGGATTCATGCACCAATTCACCAAAGCTGGGGCCATTGGCCGCATCTTCGCCAGGCATGCCGGGGGTGGCAAAACCCTTCATTTGAGACGCGTTCTTGTACGCGTTGGCGGCCTGATTAAATTTTACATCCATGGACTGCTCCCCAACACATTACTAAGCTTTATCTTAGCATATTGATGGTTTGGCTCAACATACCTTTGCTGACCTCAATCACATTAACGTTAGCCTCATAGCCACGGCGGGCTTCTCGCATATCCACCAGTTCGATCAGCGTGTTCACATTGGGCATGTTTACGTAGCCTTCCTGATCTGCAGCTGGGTGTGAGGGGTCGTATTTACGAATAAAATCACTTTGGTCGACGCCGTATTTGCTAACAGCGACTTTTTGAAGTCCCAACTCACGGTCCAGTTCATTTTTGAAAGAAATCGTCTTGCGACGATAGGGGGTATCACCCGGATTTTCACCCGCGGAGTCTACGTTGGCAATATTTTCTGCTACAATACGTAGGCGATCGCTTTGTGCTTTCATTCCGGAGGCGGCAATATGCAGTGAGTTAACGAGATCCATAGGTTAGCTCCTAACGGTTACCAAGTAGGGCAATACGAAATAGCCCGGCGGTTTTGCGATACAAATTACTGACAGTATCAAATTCTACCTTGTTTTTAGAAACAAGTGCCATTTGTTCTTCTAATGCGACGGCATTTTCAACCGGCGTTGTTTCGTAGGTTTTGCGCTGCTTTTCATCACGGAACTCCTGTGCAGAGTGAGTTCCTTGTTGATGGCTTGGTGATGTGGCACGCATTTCCAGCCGTCGTGCTTCTGCTAAAGCCAAACGTTCAAAATCAAGCTTCACAAGCTGCTTAGGCTTATAGCCAGGCGTATCCGCATTCGCGATGTTTTGCGCAAGGACGTCCTGATTTTCCGCGTGCCAGGCCATAGAGGTCTTCATGAGCGACATCAGCTTGATGGAAGAGTAGTCCATTTTTACCGCCTAACCCGGAAAATTATTCCATAAACATGGAAATATTTTCCTATTATCAATAACTTATAAGTGCATTGTAGCGAAATCTGTGATCACTCGCCACATAAAAATTGTCAACGCTAAACTTTACGCTAATTTGATGATGAAAGGCCATGACCACATATGCTTTATCTCTCAAGGAAAGTTGGTGAATCGATTGTCATCAATAATAATATCACGATGACGGTGACAGAAGTGCGTGGTCGTACCGTAAAAATCGGATTTTCTTTTCCCCCGGATGCGACCATTCTTCGCAAAGAGGTGCATGATCGCATTAGTGCGGAGAACAAGGCTGCATTGGGTGGAGGCGATTTAGGCAATCTTGATTTTGAGATTGAAATTGATTTTGACGCCGATCAGGGGACAAAAGAATGATCACGCCTGGGCAAGATGATCCAGCATCGGGTGTTGACCGGTTTGATCAACCTGCTAATCAGCCGCCGCATCGTCAGGCAAAAGCCGTAGCGGTTTCATATGACCGTGATTCCGATGCTCCGCCGCAGATTGTCGCCAGTGGCAAAGGGGCTATTGCAGAACAAATTCTCTCGCTGGCATTTGCGCATGGTGTACGAGTCCGCGAAGATGCTGCATTAGTGGATATCCTTGCTGCATTGGAAGTGGATTCACCCATTCCGCTTGAAGCATTTGCCGCAGTAGCGGAAATCCTCAGCTATGTGTATCGTGCTAACGAAATATACGGGCGCCCCATGCCGGTGGCACCGGAAAGAGAATGATATGTCGCATCCTGTTCCGCCTTCTGCCGCTGTTACCGCAGGTGTTTTGATTGAACAATTGCATGAATATATTGATACCGCACATGAGGTACTTCGTCAGGGAGATTACGTGGCTCTAACAGATTTTAACGTCTGGGTTGAAGAGCTGTGTAAATGTGTGACGGGCATGCCGGTCGATGAGGCCGTGCTTTACCGTGACGAGTTGCAGCAGCTGATGGATTCACTCGACGATCTGAAAGGTGAGATGGAACGCCATAAAACGAGTCTGGGCGAACAAATGGGAGGCTTACAGCATTCTCAAAAAGCAGCAAAAGCGTATAAAAAATCCAGTCATATGGGATTGGCAAAACCAGACGCGCCCGATGAAGGAGACGTACGGTGAATATCATAGGATTGGGGCAAGTTGTCCTGTCCTTTGCCTTTGTGCTTGGGCTTATGCTCGGGCTTGCTTGGTTGGCCCGTTATTTCCGTCTGGATGAGCGTTTGCAGAAACGCAACAAACGACATGCCGGTGCGCTTTTCATAGATGAAGTGTTATATATTGATCCACGCCGTCGTTTGGTCGTGGTGGGGCACAAAAAGCAGCGTTTTCTCGTGTTGCTTTCAACCTATGGGGATGTCAATCTTGGCCCAGTTTTGCCAGATCAGGAGCAGCAGGATGTCACGGTTTAGTGCTCTATTTCTAGCGGCATTTTTTGTTCTGGCGGGCATGGAATCCGCCGTTGCTCAGTCACTCTCGCTGGATTTGGGGGGCGATGGCGGGGGGTCAAGTACCGCACGCATTATTCAAATCATCCTTCTGATTACGGTTATTTCTCTGGCGCCATCCGTGCTGGTGATGGTGACGTCATTTACGCGCATAATTATTGTACTTTCCTTTTTGCGTACAGCGCTGGGAACACAGCAAACTCCACCTAATCAGGTGCTCGTGTCGCTGGCCTTATTCTTAACTCTGTTCATCATGATGCCTACGTTTGAGAAAGCCTATGATGATGGCATTCTGCCGTTGATTGAGGAGCGAATCAGCGAGGAAGAAGCGCTCAAGGCAACGGCAGAACCATTTCGTACGTTTATGCTATCCAACGTACGAGAAAAGGATCTCGATTTATTTGCACAGATGGTGCCTAATCTTAAAATAGAAACGGCGGCGGAGACTCCCTATCAAATTCTCATTCCCGCATTTATGATCAGCGAGCTGAAGCGGGCCTTTGAGATAGGCTTTCTATTGTTTGTGCCATTCCTGATTATCGACATGGTTATTTCCAGCATTCTGATGGCGATGGGGATGATGATGCTTCCTCCCGTGATTATTTCTTTGCCTTTCAAACTCATTTTCTTTGTGTTGGTGGATGGCTGGTACATGGTGGCCGGTAGTCTTGTACGTAGTTTTGGGCAGGCAGGGTAATATGGGCTTGTTGAGTGCTTTCCTGCGATGGCTGTTACTTATTGCTGTCCTCAGCGCATTATTTTTTACCGGAATGTTAGTTTTTGGGGCCGTCATTTGCATATTGCTGGGTCTGGCTGCAGTGGAGTTTCTGCGTCGGCGTAAGGTGCTAAACGAAGAACTTTTCAATGGCCGGGTTGAAATGCCCCATCACACCGTTGCGAACGGTGATGTTTTTGAATCACGGGTAATCGAAGCACAATATACGGAAATCAACCGCTGAAGCGCAAACCATCCGATTGCTAATTAATGGCTGAACTTAAGCCATTCTCGGAAATAGATGCGCGATAGTTATCGAGAAAGCTTCGCGTGCGACTAATGTCTTCTGCCAGTTGCTGGATATTACGTGGATCAATAGGGCCTTTATCGTCTGTGATAAAGTCAAACGCTTCCCGGTAGGCGCTTTTTTCCATGAGAGGGGAGAAATAATCGCGCAGGTATTGTAACTGCAGTCGATCACCTTCCATCGTGTATGCAACAGCAAGGCGCATAAGGGTACGTGCTTCATCTTCACTCATGAGGGCGGTAATATTGTTACGGCTGGCAAGCATGTCTTCACCAAGCGTAATAATGGAGGGCCAGTCTTTGTTATCCCAATAAATATCCATTTGAATGCGCTTACCTTCATTGCTGAAGTCTTTCTCAAGCAACGACAAAGCAGTTTTCCAATCTCCTGTTGCGCCATATGCGCTTGCGGCTAGTCGATTGCGCTCTGCATTTAAGGGTTCTGGATTATTGCCATAGCCGGTAAGCTCAAGCACCTGAATGGCTTGTTGTGGCTTCTTATCCAAAAGATAAATCAGCGCTAAGCGCGCCCCAACGCGGCTGCGCTCTTCTTTTTCTAAGCGATAAATCACCTGATGTTCCAGCAGGGCCGCGGCCCGATCCAGAAGATCCACCGATGCGAGGCGATCTGCCAGATCCTGTATCATGGCATCTCCATCACTGCCGATGGGAGTTAAGCTTTCAAATTCGTAATAGAGTGCCAGCGCCTGAAGCGGAGGAAGTTCCTTGGCAAATCCTTCACGGAAGAGCTGTGTAAAGACCTGAGACATACGTACAGAAATATCCTGCGCCAAGGGCGTGCCAGGATAACTATTCACCAGTTCTTTCCAGGCGCGCAACCCGTCCACATAGCGTTTCTCACTGATGTAGAGGTTACCAAGCAATTCAAGAAGGCTCAGCTCCAGCTGGTCACCACGCCATACAATGCGTAAGGCATCCAGTTCATTGATAAGCTCTTCCTTGACGATTTCAGCGGCTTTGAAGCGGTTTGTTGCCAACGTAAACATGGCCCGCGCCCGAATAAAGCGGTCATTATCAGCCTCTATCAATTTCGTGAGCAACTCTTTGGCTTTGTCGTATTGCGCATTTTCAGAATAGATACGGGCGATCATAAAATCCCGATAATCAGAGATAGGTGCAAGCACTTCCGCCGGAAGGGTTTTTAGAGCACTAATCGCCTGCTCATACATCCCCTGCCCAATGGCCTGATCGCCCGCAATCAGCACTAGTTGTCGACGCATTTCCGGAGGGTAGTACTGCGCATAAAGTGCATTGAATTCTAGAAACTTTAGCAGCTTATTTTCTTGCCCGCTCATGACGGCAGCCATGCGTTTCCAAAATCCTATCTCATCAATACCTTCTAATGAGGGATCATTGAAGTCTAACTGCGCCTCCTGAAGGCGTTGCGCCATGAAGTTGGCAGCGCCGCGCAAAGCTGCCAATTGATAATCTGCATAATACTCTGGATCCGTTGCACGAATCAGATTGAGCACGGCAAGAGACTCAAGAAACATCCCTTCTCCGAGGTAAAGCTCGGCAAGCTTGCGCCGAAGACGTGTCGCGTCAGGGTCGCTGGCTTCTGTAATGGATAGGCGTAATGACTGCTCTTTTGCCGCAAAGTCAGCCGCATCCGCCACGCGCCATTTTTCATAAGGAAACAGTGTTTTCCCCGTGGCTTCATCCGTGATGTAAGCTTTTACATCAATCGCTGGAAGGTTACTGGCAAGTGCCAATCCTTGAGGTGCGGCGATGCGGACACCATTGCGGAGCCTGGCTACCCGTACATCTGGATTATTTTTTACAACTAAAATGCCCTGCGCCGTTCGCGGAAGATGCGCGTCAACAAATTGGCGTGCGGGAAAAACCCCCTGACCACCTTTATAAACCGGTAAAATAATAAACTCTTCACCCGTTGCAGGATGCGAAAGCGAAATGGGCTTCGCACCTTCTAGAACATTTAGAAAAATATGGGGCTTGATGGGGGGATCGGTGCGTGTTTCTGCAACAATAGGTGTCTCTGGGGTGATGTTACGACGGCTAAGAGAGAACGTCCATGCATAGCTATTGGCTGGCTTACGCGCGGTCACATTCATTTCCTCTTTTAGCTGGAAGCGCAGAACCGTGGCTTCCGAGGTATTCAACGCGCTAATCTGTGAGATGAACGGCGGAGCGACGGACTGCAGTGCCGCAATATCGATATTTGCTGGCTTACTGAAAACCAGCCATAGCTCCTGTCCGTGAATAAATGCAGCCGCCGCCACACGTTCTTTCCATGGAAAGTTAAAATCAGCCGAAATGCTCTTCTTTTGCACCTGTACGATCAGGCCTTGCGCTCCTGAGGGGGCGGCGATTTCAGTGACGACCGCGGGCTTTTCGACTGCTAAAACAGGCTTATCTTGTGGTGAAGCAACCATCTCAGGCTGTGTTTCGGAGGTTGGTCCGCTGGCAGCTGCAAGGGACGCCGTAGCCGTTGGAATTGAGCGATCCTTCGCCATTTCTTGCGGCGCAGGCGTTGCTTTGGGCTTTTCAGGCGGCGCGATCTCTTCTTTTGTTTTTGGCACGCCGACTTTTGGTTCGTTGCTTTTAGCATCCGCTATCTTTTGGAGCTTGGCTACAGGGCGCGCCGGTGCCTGTGGTTTTGCAACGGGCGTAGGCGGTAGGGGGAGCGCCTTTTGGACAATTTTTTCTTTGGCGGGCGGATTAGCTGGACCAGCGGAAGGAGCCGCTTTGCTTATCTGAGCGGACTCTGATGCAGGGGAAGGGGCAGGCTTTGGAGCAGCGGAAGCGGGGCCCTTAAAACGAGTGGCGTTAATTTGCAATAGATCAATACCACTGGAAGTACTGCTGATGAAAGTGCGTACCGGATACGGATGCTTTAAGGTGATCACGGCGGTTTTTCCATCTTCCGCCATGCTTGCAGATTCGATGTAGGGAGATAAATTCTTTTTTAACACGCCGAGATTCGGATTGGCCTGTTTCTCAAAGGTAATTTTTAATATCCGACCATCCATGCGTGCCCGAAAAGGGACTCGTTCAGGCCAGGAAAAAACAATCCGTGCAAAATCTTTTTTTACGCTGCCGTCCACTGCGGGCAAAGCCGCATTCGCCGCATAAGGAGCGCTCAGCAGAACGATAAGTCCTGCAATGATTAGCCAATTAGTCTGAATCAGACGCATGTCACCACTCGGCACCGCCCGCTTTGTGTATTTTGCCGCTATGGCAAAACAAAGGGATCTCAGTAAAAAAATTAGGCGATGCCAGCGACGCTGTCCAGCAGGCAGGGCGGACAAACCAAGGATTTTATGACCGAAAGGGTGACCTGTTTCCTAAAAAACGCTTTTTACGAAGATAGGCTATTTAATGCTACCGAAAAGCTTGTCGATATCATCCTGAGAGGGGGCGTCTGCAGATAGCGCCGGTCCACTCATGAGCAACGCATCTGGCCGTCGATCGCGGTGCACTTTTTCATGCTCATCCCATTTTTCAATATCGTGCAGATGCTGGGCGGAATCACTAAAAAGATTAACCAAGCGATTAACTTTTAGCTCCACATATTCTAACGTCCGTGCCACTTTATTGATTCGTTGCCCCGTAATGTCTTGAAATGTACAGGCATCGTAGATTTCGTTTGCTGCATTAGCAATGCGGCTACCAGAATCTTTATCATTCAGGCTTCCAGCAATTTTTATGACTTCATCCGTGGCATCGAGAATGCGGTTGGTTGCAATCTCTGTCGCCTTTACCACCTCACTCAACTCCATTCCTGCGATATTGATATCGTTGGTAGGCTCAGGCTCTTCTTCTGATGCTGGAGGTTTGGGTGCAATGGCAAAAATCTCACGCTTTGCTTCCGTAATGTATAAAGCCAGCTTCGTAATTTCACTGCGTAAAAAAGAATCGGGGGGCGTTTCTGGATGCAATGTGGACGCCATATTCTCAAAAATAGCCCCGACATCTTCGAGCTTCACTTCTCCCTTAGCCTCATGCAGATCGATGAGACTTTTCAGCAAAGCGTTACCAATTTTGATCTGTGTTTTACTCACAAAATCTCCGACCTGAAAAACGTTGGAAACGTAAACTAGACAGTTTCTCCAAACACCTGATCGATCTTAGATTTGAGTGTCTCTGCATTAAAGGGCTTTACAATATAATTATTCACCCCGGCTTGCTTGGCAGCAATGACGTTATCCGTTTTGCTTTCAGCGGTCACCATTATGAAAGGGAGGTTTTTCAGGCTGTCAGTGGCGCGCACTTTCTGCAACAGTTCATAACCAGACATGGGCTCCATGTTCCAGTCACTGATTACCAAGCCGTAACGCTTTTCTTTCAGTTTAGTGAGCGCCATCGATCCGTCCGTTGCCTCATCAACATTCTCAAAGCCAATCTGGTTGAGCAAATTTTTCACGATGCGCAGCATGGTTTTGTAATCATCAACGATCAGTACCGGCATTCTTTTATCGATCGCCATAGGTGGGGTCCTTTATTGGGTTGTAGCGACTAAGCGAGCAGAGCTTGCGTGACCGCAAATTTGCTCGCACATGAACTCAACCTACGGCAGATAATTTAAAACAGCGTTAATTCCATATAAAAATTTTGTGAATATCCTCAACATGGCGGAATGCTTGTGTTGACAGCGAATATGCCATAGGAAAAACACATCGCGTTACGAGTAATTTATGTTGGTTCCACTGTTGCAGCTTGCATTGACGGAAGATGAGGCGATAAACCTCGCTCACTCGTTAAGTTGCGTTTTGACGTCTGGGGATTGCATTGCGTTGTTTGGTGAACTTGGCGCGGGAAAAAGCACGTTTGCACGCGCGATGATTCAACAGCTCAGCGGAGAAGAGGAGGTGCCAAGCCCTACCTTTACTTTGCTTCAGCAATACCATACGCCGATAGGTGTGCTGTCGCATTATGACTTGTACAGGGTGAAACACGTTAATGAGTTGGCTGAGCTGGCTATTGACGATGCCTTGCAGCAGGGGGTATGCCTGATTGAATGGCCGGAGGTTGCATTGCCATTGCTTCCATCAGATTGTTTGGAAATCCGCATTGCATCCACGAAAGACGAAAAAACGCGCCATTTTGAAGTGAAGGGATCGCCACGATGGCAACGCCGATGGCTATACAAAACAACAACGTAACTCGTGAAGCATGCATTCAGGCTTTTTTACAAACCAGCGGATGGGGCGATGCTAAACGCCATCCAATTCCTGGCGATGCATCGTTTCGACGTTATGAGCGACTTGAAAAGAATGGTGCATACGCGATTCTTATGGATGCGCCACCAGAACGTGAGAATACTTCCAGTTTTGTGAATGCTCAGCGTTATTTACGCCATGCAGGTTTCAGCGTGCCTGCATTGCTGGCAGAGCAGTCACAAAATGGGCTTTTGTTGCTCGAAGATTTTGGAGATATTTCCGTCTCATTACGTTTACGTACGCATCCTGAGGAAGAGGCGACCATCTATGCGGATGCCGTTGCTGTTTTGGCGGATATGGCTAAGCAGGGCCTACGCCTTGTTGCGGATTCCGGTAGCCAGTTCGTCGATTATCATTCCGAATTGCTGATGCAAGAAGCCATGCTACTGGCTCAGTGGTTGCTTCCGGAAATTTTACCCGTAGATCGCGTGGTTGAAGCCGTCGAGAGTTACGCCACTGTATGGCAGCAGCTCATTGCATCATTTGATATTTCTGCACAGGTTGTGACGCATCGGGATTACCATGCGGATAATCTTTTTTTATTGGCTGGCAAGCAAGGCATCGCACGGATGGGGATGCTTGACTTCCAAGATGCTGTGCTGGGACGTCCTGCCTATGACTTAGTGTCACTGCTTGAAGACGCGCGGCGGGATGTTGCCGCAGACGTTGTTGAGCAGAATCTCACGGCGTTTGCCAGCGCAACGGGGATATCTGCAGATCAACTGCTTTTGGAATATGCCTTTTATGGCGCGCAACGGAATGCCAAAATTTTAGGTATTTTTACGCGTCTGTATCGCCGCGATGGGAAGCCGCGTTACTTGGCAATGCTTCCGCGTGTGTGGGGATATTTTGAGGGTAATTTACGCCATCCGGCACTGTCTTCGTTGCGGGAATGGCGCGAAAAATACATCACTGCCTCGGTCGAGACACGTCTGCTCGGATTACATCATCTACTCACCGATTCTCTATGATGCAGGTTAAGCAAGCAATGATTCTTGCGGCCGGCAGGGGGGAGCGCATGCGCCCCATCACGGATAGCCGTCCCAAACCGTTGGTGGAAGTGGCGGGACGCAGCTTGATTGATCGTCAGATGGATCGTGTGGAAGCGTATGGCATTACCGACGTGGTCGTGAATACCTCCTATTTGGGAGCAATGTTACAGGCCCATTTACGTACACGGCCCACACCACACATTCGTTTTTCAGAGGAGGCAACACCTTTAGAGACGGGCGGAGGCGTGCTAAAAGCACTACCTTTACTGGGCCAAGATCCGTTCTTTGTCATGAATAGTGATGTGATTATATGTGATGCCGTGCAGCAAACCGCACTTCAGCGTCTGGCTGCTCATTGGAATGACGCGAGCATGGATGCTTTATTGTTGCTTCATCCACGTCAAAAAGCCATTGGCTATGATGGAGCGGGTGATTTTTTTCTTGAATCCGATGGATTAACATTATGTCGCCGTGGGCAACGCCCTGAGGCAGACTATGTGTTTACTGGCACTCAGCTTTTGCATCCACGTTTGTTTAAAGATGCACCCGAGGGAGCATTTTCAATGAATGTGCTTTATGACCGTAGCCGGAATGAAGCAGGAGTCCTGAGCCGTATCAAAGGCGTGGTGCATACGGGTGACTGGCTACATGTAGGGGAGCCTGCTGCCATTGCGCAGGCGGAGGCATTTCTTGCCTTACCCTAGCATGCGCCACGATTTGTAAAACACGCGGGCAGGGCGTTATCCATGGCACTCGGTCCGGTATAATTATTCGCATTCAGTGCGCCAGGGTCAAGGTCTGCCCCTTCGCTAGGTATGCGTAATGAAGCAGGCCCACCGGTGGCCGTGAGATCAAATTCACT
>DBAU01000017.1 GCA_002291845.1 Alphaproteobacteria bacterium UBA1002
CGCCTTCATTATTGCCCTCCTCCGGACGGGGCGGTGGTGCGGGGGGACGTGGCGGCGGCACCGCCGCTTGTGGTTGAGCCGGGGCGGGCTCGTTATACGGCTCCGGCGGTGGTGGCGGAGGCGGGGGTGCTGCCGCCGCGGGTGGCTCCGGCGGTGGGGGCGGCGCTTCCTTCTTCTTGCGCGGATCGTAGGGCTCTTGCTGGGGCACAGGGATTTTTGGCAGCAGGCGCTTCTTGAAGAAATCATCCTTAAAGTAGAAGATTTTCTTACATTTGATCGGCGCAAAAGATTCCACCAGGATGATCTGCTCATCCCGCGGCAGCTGGATGACTTCCTGCGGCAAGAGCAGCGCGCGCTGGGTTTCTGACACGTGCAGCGAGCGGGATGCCGGGTTGAGATCAAGGAATTTCGGCTTGTTGAACGATTCCTGCTGCACCGTTTTGTTGCCGATGAGCTGGGAGATCATGTTTGCCGTCTCGATGTTGTTCGCCGAGAAGGTGACGCGGTAATAGGAGTTGGAGAGGAAGGAGTTCATCCCCGCTTCCTCATAGATGCCCTTGAGCTGCTGCGTATCCTGTACGATGAGGAAGAGCTTCACGCGGTATCCGCGGAAGTACGCGATCCCCACCTGAAATTGCGGCATTTCACCCAAGCTTGGGAACTCGTCCATCATGAACAGCACGCCGTATGGCTCATCCGGTCGCGGCATGCTGCGGGTAAGGAAGTCGGTGGCCTGCTGGTAGAACACCTTCAGCAGTGGCTCAAGGCGTTGTAAGTTATCCGGTGTTACCCCGACGAACACGGTCATTTTCTTTTTCTTCAGCTGCTGCAGATCGAAATCCGAGCGTGCGGTGGAGGCATCAATCAGCGGGTTGGCCCAGAGTTCAAGACCAGAGTTGAGCGTAGAAATCACGCCGGAGCGTTCTTTATCCGCTTTTTGCAGGAACGCCGCGATGTTCATGTACGCCACCGGGTGGATGCGCCCGCCGATGGTATCCAGCACAACGGCAAGGTTATAGACCACATCGTCCGAGCGCATGGTGCGCACCACCTCGCCGAAGGAAGTCACTTTCTCGGGCACCGCACACAGATAGAGAATGACGCCCAGCATGAGCGAGCGGGCTTCGTTCTGCCAGAACTCCTGTTCCGGCAGGATGAGGTTACAGATTTTCTGCACGTCATCCACCATCTGGCCGGGCTTGGTGGAGATCCAGTCGAGCGGGTTGTAGCAATGGCTGATACCATCCGGATCTGCCGGGTTCCACACGTAGCATTCATGGCCCATTTTTTTGGTGCGATAACCCGAAGAAAGTTCATAATTCTCCAGCTTAATGTCGTGGCAGACCAGCGATTCTTCCCAGAACAGCAGGTTGGGAATCACGAAGCCTACCCCCTTACCGGAGCCGGTTGGGGCGAACAGCAGCACGTGCTGGAAATCATCCGCAATGAGGTAATTCTTCGCACCTGTCCGGCCCAGAAGGAGGCCCTTTTTGGCGCGCAGCTTGGCTTTTTTGATTTCTGCTTCCGTCGCCCAGCGTGCGTTGCCGTGAATACTTTCCTTCTCCTTGAAGGGACGGAAATCCAGCAGTGGTGCGCGAAAAAGAAAAACGGTGATCAGGCTGAACAGGATACTGCCACAGGGCAGGCCGTAATATTGAATTTTGAAGGTCAGGTCGAACACCTGATCGTAATATTTTGGATAGGGCCGGTAATAATCCTGCATCTGCTGGATGCTGTTACGCAGCACAAAAAGATAAATTTTCTTAGTGGGGTCGGTATGCTTAAGGTAGGCTTTGGAATTCCTGATAAACGTCACTGTTGTGACTTTTGGCCATTTGATTTTGCCCGCCATGTCGTTGTAGGCAAGTACCGAGCCGGTCACGAACGCACCACCGATGGGAAGGCCCGCGATCACCAGAAGGATCAGGCTCAGAATCAGATAATTCTTGAATGCCGATGTGCCTGACGACTCACTCATGTGAAGATTTGGTCTTTGAACAGGATTTCTGAGACGAAACGCTTCCCGCGCTCCCCGCGCTTGAGTTGAATGATAACATTCACCACCGCTTCCACATATTCTTTTATTTGCTCGCGCGTGATACCAAGCCCGGCCTGCATCACCATAAGAATCAGCTGCTCATAGGCAAGGCGGGGGGAGTCGGCGTGGATGGTCGTAATCGAGCCAGGATGGCCTGTGTTGATGGCACGAAGAAAGCTGAATGCTTCCTTGCCGCGAATCTCCCCCACCATGATGCGGTCCGGGCGCAGGCGCAGGCAGGCCTCGATGAGGTCCTGCATATTGACTTTGGCGCGGCCTTGATCACCCCGAGAGGCGAGCAGATGGACGCGATTGGGTAGGTGGTCGATCATCACCTCACGTGCATCTTCGCAGGTGATTACGCGCTCACTGGGAGGAATTTTTTTCAAAACGGCATTAAGAAAAGTGGTTTTACCTGTCGAAGTTCCGCCGGAGACAACAATGTTCTTTTTATACTGGACAGCCTTGGTGATGAATTCACGGATGGCTCCGGCATTGAGCAGCTCACGCAGCTCAAGATCATGGGCATTTTCCTGCTGGCGTACCATGGTTCCCTGAAAGGCACCGATGGCTTCATATTGTTCAAGATCGAAATTCAGGATGGTCTGCTTCCGGATCGACATCACGACTCTGCCGGTTTCGCAGGCGGGCGGAAAGACGACCTGAATACGGAATCCATCGGGCAGCGTGGCAGAAAGCAGGGGCTTTTCTTCACTGATCACCTGCTCAGTAGACTGTGCGATCAGCCGGCCAAGCGACATCAGGTGGTTCAGGTCAAAAGCGGGCAGCTCACGATGATGCATGTCCCCGAATTTTTCGATCCACGCCTCTCCGGGGCGATTAATCGAAATCTCGCTAATGCCTTCCTCCTCAAACAAGCCTTTAAGGGGCCTAAGATATGTGTCCAGAGCGGTGAGGGTCATGGAATCACAGTCCGGCTGGCAAGGTCAGGTGGGAAATAAAGATCCCGATTGACCATCACATTGACCTTGGTGCCCTGATCGATGGTGATGGTGGGGCGTAGATCCAGCAGACCGTTGACAACTGAGGCTCCCACGTTGGAAATATTCCCTACCGCATTGAGCGTGGCAAAGGAAAGCGCATCACCTGATGCCGTTGTACTTCCATCCGTATTGACGTTGGTGTTGATGTTGCCGCCACCGTTGATAGCATCCATCACCCCGGCGGTACCCAGCCCGATCACGCTGGTAAGAATTGCGCCAGAGAAAACTTCCTGAAACTTCTGATCAAGAAATCCTTCCAGCCCCGCACGACCCAGGTTATCCACCCCAGGCGAGTTGACGTAAATATCCACCCCGTCCGGACGAATGACCCGTGTCCAGATAATGAATACGCGATCCTGCCCACGGAAAATATTGGTGTTATATACGCCGATCAGGCGCGATCCCTTAGGGATGAGAATATTACGTGTTTGTTCCGCGTAAATATCGCGGCTGACGATGGCACGTAACTGCCCGGGCAGAGTGGTATTTACCGCTGTTTCCAGTACGGCATGGATAAGCTTGCCCTGTGCGATAATGACGCTCAGATCACCCAGAAAACCGGCTTTCACTTTGGGCGCTTCAGACGCAGCTGTCGCCCGCGCGGCAAATCCGAGATTAGGATCAAGGCTGGCAAAATCCGCCTGGGCATCAGCGGTGGCTTGTTGTTCTTCGCCGCCTCCCATCAGGCCTTTGCCTTTATTAATGACCAGCATTTCTGAACGGAGGCGCTCCAGACGCTGGGCCTCCGCTTCCTCATTAACCGCGATGTCGGGTACTTCACTGATCGGCGGAGCCACGGGCGGTGCGGGAGGCTCAAGAATCGCCGGAGGCGCCGGAGGTTCAGGCTGCGGCAGGGCCGGCGGCATGGCCTGCAGCTGATCGCGGGGGATCGAGGCTTTTTTCTCGTTCTGCAGCTCGCCTTTTTTATCTCCACCCAAGACAACAACGCCAATCACAACAAAAAAGGCCAGAATTGCCCCAAGCACCATGATAACTTTGCTTGGTGCCGCGGAAATCACCGGGGCGCCGGAGCGTAACTCCTCTTCCTCACCATTATCTGGCTCGGCCCCAAGATTCAGGAATGGATCGTTCGGCGGTGGATTCTGTACCATGGGCGCCTCAGTAAGCCTCGTTATATATGCTAACAATGGCCGAGCCGTAGCGCAGATTCATGCGCGGCGCGACAAGATTCACCACGGTGGTGCCATCGGCCTGACGGCTCGCGGCGACAGGTGCTTCACGTCCGTCGGCAGTGACCACGCTCACGCTATCGGGCTGGCGGGGGAGCAACAAGGTGGTGGTTTGCCCATCATCAAAGATTTTTGAGGGCGCTAGTCCATCCGGGCCTGTAAATGAGTACCGATAATTCACTGTTGGGGCGGCAATCATAGGAGCGGCATAGCTTGGCGCGACCCCACTCGCATAAACGGCGGGAAGGTACTTCTGATCATCCTCGGGATAATAGAAGCGTACGACGTACACCAGCTCTTCATCACCCTTCAGATTTCCCCCCGCGTTTGAGCGCAGATCGAACTGATACGAGCGTTCACTGGTGACCACCGTCATGTTGGTATGCAGGCTTTCCTCTAGTGGACGGATAAACAAACGACGCCCGGCAGGAATCACTTGCCAGTTGACCCGGTCGCCAAGCACCACGGTTTGGATACGTTCTTTGGGGTGAAATTCGATATTGGACTGATAGCCATAATGCGTCAGCACGCTGTACACATCATTCTCATT
This sequence comes from Alphaproteobacteria bacterium UBA1002, assembly GCA_002291845.1. GTDB lineage: Bacteria > Pseudomonadota > Alphaproteobacteria > Rickettsiales > UBA998 > UBA998. The sequence continues at coordinate 4,783 of DBAU01000017.1, forward strand.
ATACACGAGTGTCTTCACCCGGCTATCCGTAATAACGGGACGCTGTTGGGCTAATGCGGGCATCATCAAACAGACGCCAAGGCTCCAGATGGCGGCAAAAAGGGCAGGGCGCTTCATCGCTTTATCACCTCATCGTCAACGCGGTAATTGAGCACCTGAAATCCAAGCGGATTAATCAGGCGCTGGTCTCGGTTTAGTTCCAGTCGAAAGTAGTCATATTCAATGGTCGCGATCTTGTTGTAAAGATCACCTTGCGGATTACGTTTGGAGCGTTCGCGAATTACGAAACGTACCTGAGCCACTTTTCGGCCAGGATCATTCAAGTGGGTGATGGTTGGATTTTCAATGGAGCGCACCCCACCAATCTCGGCCAGCTGAGCCACGGGTGAGGCTGGGTTCTGTGGGCTGCTGTCAAATTTATATTGGCCGAACACCCGCTCGTTAGACAGCACCAGCACGGTGTTCCATCTGAGTTGACGGTCAATATTATCAATCGTCTCGCGGGCCACCACATAGCGCCACAAAAAGAAGTCATCGAGTTGCTCTGGTGAACTCAGGCGGTTCCGCGTGACGGGTTCAACCACTTCGGTCAGGCCGGATTTCTGGTCAATCTGAATAATGAAAGGCTCCACTGACTTTAGCGGGGCCAAGCGTTGCATGGCAAAAGAGGCAATGAGTGCAATCAGCAACGACAGAACCGTAAACAGCGCAAGAATATTCCGCTGCACCAGAACGGTCTGGTATTTATCCTGATACCAGCTTTTCTGTTTCGTTTTGTTTGATGTTTCGGTTTCTTTCTTAACCATACTCCTTCTTTACAAGGCGACGCTACCAATTGCTAGCGGGGAATCGTCATCTACTAATGCTTGTGGCGTGTTTTTTTCAGGTGTCACCGATACATGACGACGCTAGGCCATCCCGGAGGCCTGTGACGTGACGCATAATCAGTGGATTAGCGCGTGCCGATAAGATTGTTAATGATGTCATTCACCACGCCCCCACGGCTATTGGGCCCGCGTCCCAGCAAGGCGTCGTAGCCTGCGCTCCCGGCGTCACGAATCCGCCCGGGGAGGCCACCGGAACCACGCATGAAGGCTTGTGACATGTTGGTTCCCACCTGCTGGAGGCTCCCCACCCCTGCAATTTGGTCAAACATCCTGCCTGAAACCTGTGGGGCAGTAGGCACCTTACCCAAGGCAAGGGCTACGCTTGGCGCCAGTTTTAAGACCGCATCAATGAGGAAGGCCAATAGCAGGATGTTTAATCCTTCCATGGCAATAAAGCGTGCAATCTGGAGGAATCCGCTCATTCCTGTAGGTGGCACGGGCTCGTTATCTGCACATCCGGTAAATTGGAAGCGGCCCGGAGATGGAGAGGAGCCTTGAGGTTGTGTACAAATAGTGCACCACTGATTAAATTGCACTCGTGCATCGGTTTGCCAGGTGGAGCCACGATATTCAACACTCACATTTCGTAATGTTCCGAAATCCTCTAAGATTCCCATTGAGAGGATCAGCCCGATAAAGGCGAAGGTCACTACGACCTGAATGGCCATGGAGAGAAGATATTCCACCCATTTATTAAAAAGTGGTCGTGTTTCTCTAAACAAACCAGCACCAAGAAAAATCGGTGAAAGCACCACGAGAAACATGATGACAGTGAGCGCAAATAAATACCCCACCACGGCTCGTAGGAAGGAGATAATCAGCCGGAATGCCACCATCACTCCTAGGAGAAATAACGGTGGGATCACGAACATCATCGTGACCATCATGGGTAAAATACTCTCCCGGCAAGGATTGCCATTCCCAGCCGACTCCCGTGCGCTTGAGCCGGTAAAATCACGAATGATCTGGTCAAGCCGCTCGTAGATATTGGCGCCTGAGTTGATGGTGGGGACCCCAAAGCGATTGGCACTTGCATCGGCTGCGCTCATCACCACTTCCACGCCGCTTTCCATAAATCCGACGACGCCGGCATAGAGATAGGTCACTACAAATTCTGCCTGGATCACAAATCCTGCGAGCATGCCGATGCGCAAGAGAGCCAGCATGAGCTCTTTTTGGGTAAAGGGAACCGCTCCGGTGAGGATTGCCGCGCCAAAAATCGCCATGAATAACGTCAGCAACAAGGTAAGCGGTCGCTCATACTCAGTCTTCACGGCGCAATAAACCTGACTGAATACATCCGCCACGATTTCTTCATATTGGCAGACGTATCCGGAAAAGATGTTATCCAGACTTGCCGTTTTGCATTCACCATATTGCGGTGTAATCAGCGGCGTACAAGAGCCCGTGCTGATAGCCCCACTCGCCCAAACGGTTCCACTGGTAAAGACCACCAAGAAACAGACCAACAGAGTGGCGAGTGTTTTCATAAATCCCTCATGCCGCCCAACTCGTCGATGTTACTTTTTTCACACCAGTGAGCACTTCGACGAATGCCTCCAGACCGCTTAGATTCATCTCAGCAATTAATGTATTTTCCATGCGTTTGATGAGAATATGGCGTTGCTCATGGCTGAGCAGCTCAAGGTAAGAAAGCTCAATATCGGTGAGGCCAAAACTGTCGGTATAGCTCTCATCCGCCATATCATCGGGCAGGTAAATCTCGGTGGCAATTGACTCCATGATTGGCTTGGTAAAAGGAATGTCGGCGATTTCATCGATCTGTGATGTTTTTAAGAGTGCCAGCGCATTCATATCGGTGAGTTGGCGCATCCAGCGTTCGATATCTCCGGCAATGTGCGTTTGGCCAAGTAGCTGCCACGCCTCGTCCAACGCCACAATGGTAGGCCGTCCGTC
>DBAU01000108.1 GCA_002291845.1 Alphaproteobacteria bacterium UBA1002
AATCGTCAAGCTGGACGGAACGGCCCGCCTTGATATTTTAGATGCCGATCCCCGTCGCGTGCGTCGGGTGCGTATTACCCTCATGAAGGAACTCTCGTCTGCCCAAGATGCGGTAGACGCGTAACGATCGATGAAACGTGCTGCCAACGATAACCGCCGCGAGCGGCAGGTGCTGGCCTATTACGCGGAACGCTTGCAGAGCTTGCAGGGGTGGTTTCGTCGTGCTGCGCTTTGCTTGTTTGGCCTGCTGGCTGTACTTGCTTTGCCTCCCTTTCACGCGTGGCCGCTGCTTTGGCTCGCTATACCCAGCGTGTTATGGTTATTTGTCTCCGCCCCCACAGGCCGTGTTGCCTTCTGGGATGGTTGGTGGTTTGGTTTTGGTTTTTTTGTATGTGGCCTGTACTGGTTTGCATACGCTTTGCTGGTGGATGCTTCAAAATTCGGCTGGCTGATTCCCTTCGCCGTGTTTGGTATTAGCGGCATTCTGGCGCTCTATATGGGGTTGCTCGGGTGGTTGACTTCCCAATTGCGGGGTCATGACCGCGTTAGCTGGTTGTTTGCCTTTCCGGCGATTTGGATGGGCGTTGAATGGCTGCGTGGCTTTTTATTTACGGGCTTCCCCTGGAATTTGATCGGCTACAGCTTTGATGCCTCTGATATTGCCATACAGGCCGCCTCACTGCTGGGCGTGTATGGTCTTAGCTGGTTCACGGTGTTAGTGGCTAGCCTGCCTATTCTTTTCATGCCTCGAATTGAAACCGCTTCTGCGTTACGTCAGAATTGTATGATATTGGCGGGCTGTTTGGTGGCGTTTATAGCCGTTCTTGCATGGGGGCAAGCTCGCCTTGCACACCATCCTTTGAGCATAGTACCAAATACGATGTTACGGCTCGTCCAGCCCGCGATCGATCAGTATCACAAATCCCAGCCAGGCCAACGCCAGAATATCCTGCGCCGCCAGATTGAGCTCACGCGAAGTGAGGGTTTTGAAGCCGTCACTCACGTGATTTGGCCCGAGACAGCTATGCCGTTTTTCTTCTCCAGCGGCGATTACTGGGCACAGGAACTCGCGCAGTTAGTCCCGCCGAATGGGCTGTTGATGACCGGGTTTGTTCGCTCAGAAACCACGCCGGACCAGAAGGCGCTGCTGCGCGTTTTTAATAGTTTTGCTGCGCTGGATTCTGGCGGAAATGTTGTTTTTTCTTATGATAAGCGCAAGCTGGTGCCTTTTGGTGAATTTGTGCCATTTAGGGACATTCTCCCGCTGGATAAAATTACGCCGGGTAGCCTCGACTTCAGCCAGGGACTGCAGCCCGGACGCTACCAGCCTGTGCAAGCGCAGGATTTTGCTTTTTTCCCTCTGATCTGCTACGAGGTTACCTTCCCCGGTTTGTCGCAACAGGCGTGGCCTGCGGCCTTACTAAATGTCACCAATGATGGGTGGTTCGGCATAAGTACCGGGCCCTATCAGCATCTTGCCATGAGCCGGATGCGTGCGGTGGAGCAGGGCGTTCCCATGATCCGTGCTGCCAATAGCGGCGTGAGCGCTGTGATTGATCCCTATGGCCGATTTATTGCCCAGCTTGGCTTGGGTAGGGAGGGCGTTTTGGACGCGCCGTTACCCGCTTCAACAGCCCAGCCTACGCTGTATGCTCGCGTGGCCGGGCAGCTGGAAATGCTACTGCTACTCATCACGGCGTGTAGTGTTATTGCGCGACATCCTCAATTGAGCCAAAAGAAGAAAGCCTCTTAACGGGCTGGATAAGAATACTTTTATTTCATATCAAAGCGTCGCATTTTGAAACAATGTTTTTAATAATTCGCGTGACAAGCATGGGCGAATCGATTAATTTAACATCTTAAGTACAGCTTATGCTTGCATAAAGATGTGCATGAAAATGAAATCAGAGGTGCTGCTCTACAAAAAGCTCGTCTGATGTGTGAATCTGAGGTAGAGGATGCCGCATCCTGTTGATATTTATGTTGGTAAGCGACTAAGAATGCGTCGCACGATGCTTGGTATGAGTCAGGAGTCCCTTGGTCGCTCAATTGGTGTGACCTTCCAGCAGATTCAGAAATATGAACGTGGCGTTAACCGCATGGGGTCCAGTCGGCTTTTTGATTTTGCCCGCATCCTGAACGTCCCCGTGGCCTTTTTCTTTGAAGGCTATGAGGAATCACAAAATGAAACAACGCACGCATCGGCAGCTTCCGCATCATTGAATTCTCTGAATGACAGCGCCGATTCTGATTTTGAACATGAGCGTCTTACTAGTCGTGAGACACTGGAGCTGATGCGCGCGTACCATCGGATATCGGATACCAAGACGCGTAAGCGTATTGCTGAGTTGATTAAAACGATGGCCGGCGAAAAAGCAGCCTAGGTCTTTTCGCCTCTAAAACTCCTTGACGCACGACTCGTTTCCTCTACATAAACGGATATCAATGTGGGGATTTGCAGAGCTTGCCGCCACGCCTTCGGGCAACAGGTCTAAGCGTCGCTGATTCAGCCTGCACGTCCTTGCGCAACAAAGGGAGTCCGTTGTGATTCAAAATCAGGGGCAGGTGCGCCGTCATTATATTTTTACCAGCGAGTCCGTATCAGAAGGTCACCCGGACAAGGTCTGTGATCAGATTTCTGACCGTATTGTGGATGCAATGCTGGCGGATGATCCTGAGGCTCGCGTGGCAGTCGAGACGCTGGCGACAACAAACCATGTGACCGTTGCAGGCGAGGTGCGCGGAGCGGAGCATATTATTCGCGATAAAGTGGAAGGCTTGGTGCGTGAGACGGTAGAACGCATTGGCTATAAGCAGGAAGGCTTTGATTATCGCAAGTTGGAGGTGATTAACCGCATCCACGCGCAATCGCCAGATATTGCGCGCGGTGTTGATGCCGCTGCGGATAAAGATGAAGGTGCGGGCGATCAGGGCATTATGTTCGGATTTGCGTGTGACGAAACGCCGGAGCTGATGCCTGCGCCCATTGGCTATGCGAACGAGATCCTAAAGCGTCTCTCGGCCGGGCGACATGAGGGACGATTTCCGCTGCTTGGCCCCGATGCCAAAAGTCAGGTGAGTCTCGTCTATGAGAATTGGCGTCCTGTTCGGGCGCATTCCATTGTGGTTTCAACTCAGCATGCGGAGCATGTACAACAGGAAGAAATCCGTGCATTGGTGCGTGGAGTAGTTGCTGAGGTTCTGCCGCAAGGATGGATGTGTGACGATAAAGATTTTTATGTGAATCCCACCGGTAAGTTTGTGATTGGCGGCCCGGATGGAGATGCGGGCTTAACGGGCCGGAAAATCATCGTAGATACTTACGGTGGGGCGGCACCGCATGGAGGCGGTGCGTTTTCCGGTAAGGATCCAACGAAAGTGGATCGCTCGGCAGCCTATGCGGCGCGCTATCTGGCGAAAAATGTGGTAGCAGCAGGGCTGGCCCGTCGGTGCACCATTCAGCTTTCATACGCAATTGGTGTGTCGCATCCGATTTCTCTCTATGTGACCACCAATAAAACCGGGGTGGTGCCCACGGAGGAGCTGGAGGCTCTTTTGCCGCAACTGATGGATCTCAGCCCACGCGGCATCCGAAAGCATCTGGGGCTAAACCGTCCGATTTATTCTGCCACGGCAGCCTACGGTCATTTTGGCCGACAGCCTACCGAGAAGGGGGAGTTTAGTTGGGAGAAGCTGGATCTCGTTGATGAGCTGCGCCGCCATTTTGGTGCCAAGGTGGCATGACCGCAGACGCGCCCGTGCGCTTTTCTGATCCGACGATGTTGCGCAGTTTTGGCCGACGCCACGGCCGGGTTCTGCGTGATTGGGAGGAAGTCGTTTTTCGAGATGTTCTGCCTGCGTGCCATCTGAAGCTTCCGCCCGGAGAGGCTTTATTGCAAGCCGCTACCCTGCAAGCGGGTAAGCGTGATCTGTGGATGGAAATAGGGTTTGGTGGCGGCGAGCATCTGGCGGCGCAGGCGAAGCAACATCCAGATATTTGTTTCCTGGGGTGTGAGCCTTTTGACAAAGGAGTCGCTAAGCTTCTGCGTACGATACAGACGGAATGTTTGAACAATATTCATGTGTTCATGGATGATGCCCGGTTGCTTTTGTCCCGGCTTCCTGATGCATCACTTGGCCGTGTTTTTATTCTTTTCCCTGACCCTTGGCCCAAAGCGCGCCATAATAAACGTCGTTTGGTGCAGCCTTACTTGCTCTCGTTGCTTGCCCGCACCATCCGGCCAGGGGGAGAGTTACGCATGGCCTCTGATCATGCAGATTATGTGCAATGGATGCTTGAGGTAATGCAAAGCCAGGAGGCTTTTGAGTGGACGGCACGTGGACCGGAGGATTTCCTCATGCCACCGGGCGATTGGGTGCCAACGCGGTATCAGGAAAAAACGGAAGCGCAGGGACGCAAACCGACCTTTTTGCGATATTGCCGACGCGGCTAATTTCACTGTATTGCTGCGGTGTCGCCAAAGGCCTGCTCAATCGCTTGCCGGAAAATCTGCACACTGATCTCTGGCTGGTTATGGGCTTTGGCAATCAGAATGCCTCCTTGCCATGCGGCCGCAATCAGCTGGGCCATCGCCATTGTATCGCTATGTACTGGGATCATGCCTTGCGTTCGCGCTGTTTCCAGCGCCGCGGCAAAAGTTTCTACATAGGTCGTAATAATGCTCTCTAGCTTCTGGCGTAGTGCTTCGCTTTGAGTGCTGAGTTCAAGGATCATATTCCCAATGGGGCAGCCGGGATAGCGTGCAGCTTCGCAACGCTGACTATTCTCTTCTGCAAAGCGTATAAGCATGTCCAGAAAGCGATTAAACCGAGCGCGTGGCGGTACGTCTACAGCGAAGGCGGGCTCCAGTAGTTCGGCACGCGCAAGGCCGTGCACTTGATCAAGCAATGTCAGAGCCACCGCTTCTTTAGATTCAAAAAAATGATAGAAACTGCCTTTTTTTACGCCTGCCATCTGGCATATAGCCTCCACACCCACGGACTCATAACTGTTCTGCCAAAACAGCTCCATAGCAGCTTTGAGAATGTTTTCGCGGGCGTTGGACGGTCGGGGCATGAGATTACGTCTAGAGGTTGTTTTTCTTATTACGTAAACACCATTCTTTATATGGTGTTTACGCGTGAATACGTCAAGCTGTCGAGATAATATAAGCAATGTATTATTTCTAGCTTTTTTCCTTGTAAGCATGAGCTTACAGCGCGTTATGCGTATCTGGCTTTTCATTAGAAAACATTTGCAGTAATCTTTGGCACTATTGGGAGAAAAGTTATGCGAAAGTGTGCTTCTACATTACTGCTTTGTGCGTTGGTGATTGGTGGTACGGTGCCATCAGCCAGCGTTGTAGCACAACCCATCCAATATACTTCACCAATAGCGGCACCCGCGGGTCAAGTGCAATCACCAGTCCCCGCCTCAACGGAGATTCCATTCGGCTATGGCTACACTCCGGCACCCACAACAGGTGCTCCCGCGACATCCGTTCAGCCTGCTGAAGCAAGTACGACAGAGATTGCCCCGGCTCCGCGTTATTTTGGAGAACCCCAGCCCATTACAGAAACGGCCACACACGCCCCCTTAGAGACTCCCCCTTCGTCTGGGTATTCCGCGCCGGTGCCTGCTCCACAGGTCTTGACCAAGCCCGCGGCGGCTTCCCCTGTCTCGGATGCATCGTATTTTATCTCTGGTGGCATCGGTAAAGCGGAACGTGATCGCCTGGAAGCTGTGAAGGATCAGTATAATTTTCGGATGCAGATGGCTACGTCTGGTGGAGCGTTTGTCAGCGGCGTAAACGTGCAGATCCGGGACGGCAAAGGCACGGTGGTTCTGGAAACTGTCACGGATGGTCCCCTTTTGATGGCAAAGCTTCCGGTAGGAAAATACACCGTGCAGGCCACGAAGTTTGGTGAAACAAAAACCCAGTCCGTACAGGTAGAGGCGTCGGGCGCAAAAACCGTTAATGTTTTCTGGAAGCGGGACGCCTAGGCAAAATGCTGAATCCAGGTTAAACAATCTTTAATAAGTTGGTCTCACAATATAGTAATTATTTGTGAGGATTGTAACATGACCGATCAAAGAGGCCCTCGTACGAGGCAAGAGACTAGGGCTGCTGGGGAAGAAGCATTGAAGACGTTTCTAAGTCAAAATCCTACAATTGTGGAACGATGCCAAAACGCTGTGGGTAACTGGCGCCTAGACGTTGAGCAGGGAAACCCGGGGGCAAGCGCAATTCCTACCCCTGTTTTTGTTTGCGGGCTAGGGGGGGCGGATGCGCCCCCGAGAGGCCGCTAGCTTCTTTTTGTATGCAACGCGCCAACAAAAAAGGGCCCTGAAAAAGGGCCCTTTTTTATTTTGAAATCAAATTATTTACGGATGTTCAGCTTCTCAATGAGCTGCTGGTAACGCCCTTCGTCTTTGGACTTCAGGTAATCCAGAAGGCGACGGCGACGGCCAACGAGCATCAGTAGGCCGCGGCGTGAATGGTGGTCTTTTTTATGTTTTTGGAAATGCCCCGTAAGGTTGTTAATGCGCTCGGTGAGTAGCGCGACCTGCACCTCGGGTGAGCCGGTATCTTCTTTTTTGGTAGCGAAGTCCTTGATGACTTTCGTCTTACGTTCTGCAGTGATCGACATCGTTTGTGCTCCTTAAAAAAATGGTTCAGTGGCGGAACACCCGCACCGGAGAGAACTTGCGTCCCTGACGCTCGGTCAGTGCCACCAGTTCCCGGCCAAACATCGCCTTATAAAGCGTGGCTTCCTGATCCTCAAAGAGGGCCGTAGAGGCCATAACCGGATTCCCGTTGCGCAGAATTACCGCCATGCCCTGATCCACCTGTAGTGCCGGGATGTCGTCCAGACCCTCCACTGGCGGAAGCAGGAAATGCATCCCCCCGTTACCGGAGGGAGGCGCATCTTGGCTAAAAGCCTCGAGTTTATCAAGCGAAATCGCGTTTCCTTCGTGAAATTTGCCGACACGGGTGCGACGCAGAGCAGAAAGATGCCCCTCTGTGCCAAGCATATGTGCTAAATCACGCGCTAAGGCCCTGATATAGGTCCCTTTTCCGCATGTCACATGAAAGCTGGCATGATCAAGATCGGGCAGATCCGCCAACTCAAATGCCAGGATTTCGACTTCCCGAGGCTCAATTTTTACCTCTTTTCCTGCGCGGGCCAGGTCATAGGCGCGCTCCCCCTGTAACTTGATGGCGGAAAAAGCCGGGGGTGTTTGCAGAATTACGCCAAGGAAGCGCGGCAGGGCAACCTGAATGGCCTCCGCCGCGGGCCGTACGTCCGACGTGGCAATGATATCGCCTTCCGTATCGTCGGTGGTGGTACGCTGGCCCCAGCGGATGGTAAAGCGATACTCCTTTTCGGCATCCATGACATAGGGAACGGTTTTCGTCGCCTCACCCAGCGCCAGCGGTAAAATCCCGGTTGCCAGTGGATCCAGCGTTCCGGCATGACCAATTTTCTCTGGCCGAAGGATGCGTTTTACCGCACCGACTGCCTGTGTGGAGGTCATGTCGTAGGGTTTGTCCAGATTGATCCAGCCATGCAGAGAACGTTTGGGCTGGCGCGGTGTTTTGAGGGGGGTAGCGTTCATGGAATATCCTACATCATAGCCCAAGGGAGAAGAGCTTGGCATTGGCGCGGCAGATCAACCTTTGTGATTTAAAATGCCCTATTAAATCAATGCCCTGATTTGAGCAACGACGATTCTATAAAATCAGGCGTCGCGCTCGCGCCCGGCATCTTCCGCAAGATCGCGTTGGACGCGTGGATCGCGTAGTAGGTTGGTAATTTTCTGGGCTTCGTCAAAAGATTCATCTTTTTTGAAGCGGATTTTCGGAGAGTATTTCAGGTGCTTGACCTGTTTTGTAACCTGATGGCGGAACTCACCCGCATGCTCGTTGAGCACACTGACCGCTGCATCGGCATCGGTGCCGCCGAGCGTGATGACATAAGCCGTCGCGTGTTTCAGATCCGGGCTGATGCGTACTTCCGAAACGGTGATCGATGATGTTTCCAGCTCTGCCAGATGCGTATCGCCCCGCATGAAGGTCGCGGCCAGCGCATGGCGGATTTCCTCGCCAACGCGCAGTTGGCGCTGGGTAGGAGCGTTCGGATTAACGGGGGAGGAGGGGGGCTTCATCACGTCCGATTTTAGAGCCAAGGTTTGTAGAAAAACATACTAAAGCAAAAATGATAGGCCTCATGACGCAACTTATTTAAGTCGCAAACGGATAGAAGTTTCTCACCCGGTTACGCCACGCTGCGAGCGATTTCCTCGATTTCAAACGCCTCGATGACGTCGCCTTCGCGGATGTCGTCGTAATTCTCAAAGGCCATACCACACTCGTAGCCCTTCTGGACGTCCTTGACCTCGTCCTTGAAGCGTTTGAGCGTTTTGAGTTTGCCTTCGTGGATGACCACGTTGTCGCGAAGTAGACGCACGCCTGCGCCGCGCTTGACAGTGCCTTCCGTGACGTAGCAGCCTGCAACTTTGCCCACCTTGGTAATATTGAACACCTGGCGGATTTCTGCATAGCCGATGAAATTCTCCCGGCGCTCAGGGGAGAGCAAGCCGGACAACGCAGCTTTCACCTGATCCACCAGCTCGTAAATCACTGAATAATAGCGGATGTCTATTTTCAGCTGTTGCGCCATCTCACGCGCTTTCGCTGTCGGACGTACGTTAAACGCCAGAATGATTGCACCTGTGGTATTAGCCAATGTCACATCAGACTCGGTAATGGCTCCAACCCCGGAAAGCAAGACGCGGACCGTGACCTCGTCACTGTTAAACTTCTGGACACTTGCTACAATGGCTTCCACAGAGCCTTGCACATCCCCTTTAATAATCAGCGGCAACTCTTTCGCAGCATCTGCCTGAGCGTTCGCAAACATCTGATCGAGCGTGCGGGCGCTGACCACCACCTGTTTCGCCCGTGCCTGACTTTGACGGTATTCGACAATATCACGCGCTGTTTTTTCATTCTCCACGACGGAGAATTCATCGCCGGCCATGGGAGCTTCGGATAAACCCAAAACTTCCACGGGTTGGGACGGGGCGGCCGCTTTAACGGGCTGGCCTTTGTCATCGGTCATGGCGCGCACGCGGCCCCAGGCCGAACCTGCCACCACGAGATCGCCCACATTGAGGGTTCCCCGCTGCACCAGCAAGGTCGCAACCACGCCACGACCTTTATCAATCTGGGCTTCGACCACAGCACCCGCGCCGCGGCGATCCGGATTGGCCGTCAATTCCAACACTTCCGCCTGAAGCAGAATGCCCTCAATCAATTTATCGAGATTGAGCTTCTCTTTAGCAGAGACCTCAATGACCTGAACATCACCGCCAAATTCTTCCGGAACCAGTTCATACTGCATCAGTTCGTTTTTAACGCGCTTGGGATCAGCATCCGGCTTATCGATTTTGTTAACCGCGACAATGATCGGAACGCCGGCAGCTTTGGCATGGCTGATGGCTTCTTGCGTTTGGGCCATGATGCCATCATCAGCGGCTACCACAAGCACCACGATATCCGTTACTTTTGCCCCACGCTGGCGCATGGCTGTGAAGGCCTCGTGACCCGGTGTATCCAGAAAGGTCACGCGCTGACCATTCATTTCCACCTGATACGCACCAATATGCTGAGTGATGCCGCCGGCTTCACCCGCTACTACGTTGGCGTTGCGCAGCGCGTCAAGAAGCGATGTTTTACCGTGATCGACATGCCCCATGATGGTGACAACCGGCGCGCGTGGGCGTAGGTTTTCAGCCACTTCGGCTTCCTCGATCAAGACGTTTTCAACGTCACCCTCGGTAACGCGTTTGAAATTGTGGCCGAATTCACTGACAATCAGCTCTGCGGTATCAGCATCAATCGATTGGCTGGCAGCGGCAATCGTACCCAGCTTCATCAATGCCTTAATGACATCGGCGACGCGCTCGGCCATCCGGTTTGCCAGTTCCTGCACCGTGATGACTTCAGGAATCACCACCTCACGGACGACTTTTTCTTTGGCATCGCCCCCATGCGAGGACATGCGCGCCTTTTCGCGCTGGCGCTTTAGAGATGCCAGCGATCGCATCCGCTCTTCCTGATATTCCAATGCCTGAGCAACCGTGATTTTGTTCGAAGAACGGCGCTCATTATCCCCTTTGAGGCGGATTTTTTTCTTCTCCGCTTTTTCTGGCTTCAGCTCGCTATCAAGGTCTTTGATTTTGCGGGTTTCCATGATTGGCGCACCGCGCATGGGGGCGGGCAGATCAGGTGTTCCGGGCTTGCTACGAGAAGTCGTACCGGCAGGGCGTGATGTGGTTTCACGCGGCGGCGTCTGGGGGGTGCGTGCCTGCTCTGCTGAACGGCGACGATCTTCATCTCCGGAGGTGCGTACTTCGCGGTTTGCTGCATCGATCTGCGTCTTGTCGCGCACCTGCATGTCATGAAGATTCACGGCCGGTGCAAGGTTTTTAAGCTCCGGCGGTTGCGGCAGGTTGGCAGATTTATTCTGAACCTCGACCATACCGGCACCGCTACGGGCAAACGAGCGCGTTTTACGCACTTCCACGGTCACTGTTTTAGAGCGACCATGGGTGAAGTTCTGCTTCACTTTGCCGCTTTCAACAGTTTTGGTCAGGGAGAGCTTGCTCGGCCGGTTGACCGTGAGAGTTTCGCGTTTGTTATCGCCGCCTTGGTCCGTCATGTGATCCTGATTTCTTATTTCGTCATCGTTAATGGTCACCCCTTATAGAGCAACCTTTGTGCAAAATCCAGCCAAACGCCGGATTTCTTTTTGCATTTGTTGTACAATTCCGCCCGGTAGCATGGCGATGTGCACGGCATCATCACGGCCAAAGGGCTTGGCCAATGCTTCACGTGACAACAATGTGCAAACTTCTATATTGTTTTTTCCCGCAAGCGACTGAATTTTCTGCTGATCAGAGGCTCCTGCATCGGAGGCAAGGAGGACGAGGGCCGGGCGTCCTTCCTTTAGGGCTGCTTCCACCTTAGTAAACCCCAGTACAGCCTCGCCGCATTTATTGGCGAGTGCCAACCAGTGCACTACACGCGCCAGTAGCATCGATTCCACCTGTGCGGGAAGGGAGGAATCTGCCTTCACGGGCTGCTTGAAACCACGAGAGAAGGCCTGTTTTTTAATCGCGGTTTCTACAGCACTTCGTGTTGCAGTAACCCAGACACCGCGTCCGGGCAGACGCTCGGCAACATCCGGTAGTAACGCGCCTTCTGGAGAGAGCACAAAGCGCACTAAGTTATCTTTATGCTTTACCTCTCCCGTTGCAAGGCAGGTGCGCTGTGGTTGGCGTTTTGATGTGTCGCGTGCCGTGTCCATAGCCCTGCCATCTCCCGCAAGTCAACGAGGCGCCATTCCTGCACACAGGAATGGCGCTCAGATTTACGCTTCCGGCTGTTCACCTTCAGCTTGCTCGTCAGCAAACCAATGGGCGCGGGCGGCCATGATCAGCTCGTTAATTTCAGCCTCTTTCATGCCGGATTCTGGCAGTAACTCCTTGAACTCGTCGATGGCTAGATCCGCCAGATCATCGCGTGTGCGGATCCCTTTCTCGCCAAGTGCAAGAATCATTTTATTGTCCAGCCCTTCTAGCGTGGTGAGATCATCGGTGATGCCGAGTTCTTTCACCTTGGTGCGGAATTCCTTGTCTTGCGACTCAATCCAGTCGTTGGCACGGTTGCGCAGCTCTTGGGCGACTTCCTCATCAAAGCCCTCGATGGAGGCCAGCTCTTCGAGCGGAACAAATGCCACTTCCTCGATGCTGGTGAAGCCTTCGGTCACCAGAAGATGCGCGATCACTTCTTCCACATCAAGCGCCGCGATGAACATGTTGGACAGCTTGTTGAACTCCTGCGTGCGGCGTTCGGATTCGGTTTCCTCGGTAAGGATATCGATGCTCCAGCCAGTGAGCTGAGAGGCAAGGCGTACATTCTGACCCCGACGACCAATCGCCAGTGACAGTTGATCATCCGGCACCACGATTTCCACACGACCATCATCCTCATCCAGTACCACTTTGGACACTTCTGCTGAGGAGATCGCATTGACAATGAAGGTGGCGGGATCGGGATTCCACTCGATAATGTCAATTTTTTCGCCTTGTAGTTCACCGACAACGGCCTGCACGCGCGAACCGCGAACGCCTACGCAGGAAAGCACCGGATTGACGCTGGGGTCGTAGCTGTAGACGGCAATTTTCGCACGCGACCCTGGATCGCGGGCCACGGCTTTGATTTCAATGATGCCATCGTAGATTTCGGGCACTTCCTGCGCGAAAAGCTTGGCGGTGAATTCCGGGCGCACGCGGGAGAGGAAAATCTGCGGGCCGGTGCGCTCGCGGCGGACATCGTAAATATAGGCGCGGATACGGTCGCCCTGACGGAAATTCTCGCGCGGGATCAACTCGTTGCGGCGGATAAAGCCTTCCGCCTGCCCCAGATCAACCGTTACGTTACCATACTCAACGCGCTTAACAACGCCATTGATGATCTCACCCATGCGATCTTTGTATTCTTCAAAGTGGCGCTCGCGCTCCGCGTCACGTACTTTCTGCACAATCACCTGCTTGGCGGTCTGTGCGGCGATGCGGCCAAAGTCAATCGGCGGCAGGGGATCACGGATAGAATCACCCGCTTTGAGGTCTTTATTAATTTTCTGTGCATCGGCCACGAGCATTTTACCGATCTGCTCTTCTTCCAACTCCGGCATTTCCTCAACAATATCCGTCACGCGATACAGCTGGATTTCACCGGTGCGACGGTTGATTTCCGCTTTGATATTCTGCTCCGCACCGTATTTGCGGCGTCCGGCAATCTGGATCGCCTGTTCCATCGCTTCGAGCACTGACTCACGGTCAATGTGTTTCTCGCGGGCGACGGCGTCGGCGATCTGGATGATCTCCGCGTTTCCGAATGCTTGGGCGGTGGCTGCCATGGTCGTTCTCCTAAAATTTAGTCCAGATGATTAGTTGCTAGATAGTTAGTGATTGAAATTGGTAAAATGGATTGACTAGGTATTTTTCCAATTACCAAATCATCCAATGATAATTTATCCTGTTATGCATCGCCGCCTTCCATACCCTCGGCAGGGGCAAATTTTTCTTTGTACCAGGCGAGCAGTTCATCGGTGAGCACCAGCTTGGCTTGGGCGAGGGCCGCAAAAGGAATGCGGTGTTCGGCACCATCGACGCTCATGACGATATCATCACCATCCATGCCATTGACTACGCCACGCCAGCGTTTGCGGCCATCGATGGGATAGCCGGACTCCAGCTTGGCTTCAAACCCGGCATAGGTAACGAAATCCTCGCGGCGTACCAGCGGGCGGTCCACACCCGGGGAGCTGACCTCCAGATGATAGGCGGTGGGGATGGGGTCACTGACATCAAGAACGGCGGAGACGGTGTAGCTGATCTCTTCACAATCCTCGATGCCCATTGGGCGATCATCTTTACGCTCAGCCATGATCTGCAGGGTGCGACGGCCATCCTGGTCGTTCAGGCGGATGCGAACCAATCGGTAGCCCATATGCTCTACCGACGGTTCTATTAGTTCCTGTATTTTTTTTTCCAGCATGCCAACGGCCTGAATTTAGGTACAAAAAAAGGCGGAGAAAATTCTCCACCTGTGCGTAAATCACAGAATTTGTGGGCAATATAGCCATTTTTAGCGCTCTGGCAAGTGTTCTTTTTTGCTGTTTGTACAGAATCCGTGGCGGCCGGAGGTAAAATACGCTATGAGACCATAAAAAAAGATGGATGCCATGCCCGATCGTTCCCCTCTGTTTACTCGACCGCTGGGGCTTTTGATGCTCGCTGGAGGTCTGGTGGTTGCTGCGGTGGCCTATCATCACGCGCAACTCTCAAAAACCCCGGCTGTGTCTGCCAAGATTCCCGTTGCCATGAATCGTCAGGCGGCGCCCGTTCCCGCGTCGTTGACCAAACGATCCAGCAGTTCATCAACGCTTGAACTTCTCTCGGAAGATGCTGAAAATGCTACGCTTCCAGCTTCCAACAAGGCGGTAACGCCGATTGAGGAATTGCTTCTGGAAGCCCCCGAGTCACTGCCCGGGAATAATCTGGCCCCCTCAATCCTTGCCGAGCCTGAGGCTGCCTCATCGCCGGAGCAGGCGCAACCAGCCGAACACACTATCGCTCCCCTGACGGAAAGCCCTTCAGAAACACCGCGGCCGTAAAGTATGACGTTTGCTGACTTGCGCGTCTGAGCGAGTTTGCCTAAGTTCGCATCGTTGGGGGCATAGCTCAGCGGTTAGAGCAGGGCGCTCATAACGCCTTGGCCGGGGGTTCAAATCCCTCTGCCCCCACCACTTGATATTTTATTAAGACATTTCTCGGGGATATGAACCCCCTTGCTCTTTAAAAGTAGCAAACACGCCAAAGGCGTGCTTTGCTGGTTCAAATCCCTCTGCCCCCACCACTTGATATTTTATTAAGACATTTCTTGGGGATATGAACCCCCTTGCTCTTTAAAAGTAGCAAACACGCCAAAGGCGTGCTTTGCTGGTTCAAATCCCTCTGCCCCCACCATGTGAAGCTTGGGAGGTGCCAGACCGTTCCTGCTTGTCACTTCAGCATAAAAAGAGTATATCGCATGGGCCCTTGCGAATATGCAGGGTTGTTCATGGAATGGATCTGATTGCACCGGAATAGGCCGGTTGCCCCGTTGAGTTTGCGTTTGCTGTCGCTGTGGGGAATAGAAGATTAGATGCCGCTGTGAGGGATATAACTTTGAAAATGAAAGCTGTTTAGATGTTTAATGTTACACGCAAATCGATTGAATGGGGTGGTAAAACGTTGACGCTGGAGACGGGCCGTATTGCCCGTCAAGCCGATGGTGCTGTTCTGGCCACGTATGGTGAAACCGTCGTCCTCTGCACCGTGGTCTCTGCCAAAGCGCCGAAGCCGGATATCGATTTCTTCCCGCTGACCGTGCACTATCAGGAAAAAACCTTTGCTGCCGGGAAAATCCCCGGCGGCTTCTTCAAGCGTGAAGGCAAGCCCTCCGAGAAAGAAGTGCTGACCTCCCGCCTGATCGATCGCCCGATCCGCCCGCTCTTCATCGACGGGTTCCGCAACGAGACGCAGGTCGTCTGCACGCTGCTCTCGCACGACAAAACCAACGATCCCGACATCGTTGCCATGGTCGGTGCCTCGGCGGCGCTCACCATCTCCGGCGTGCCGTTCCTTGGCCCGATCGGTGCAGCGCGCGTGGGCGTGATTGACGGCCAGTATGTGCTGAACCCCACCATGCAGGAAATGCCGGACAGCGTGCTCGACCTCGTGGTCGCCGGCACCAAGACCTCCGTGCTGATGGTCGAATCTGAAGCGCAGGAACTCACTGAAGAGCAAATGCTCGGCGCGGTCGTATACGGCCATGAGCAGATGCAGACGGTGATTGATTTCATTATCGCCTTTGCTGAGCAATGCGCGAAAGAGCCGTGGGACATTGCGGAAGACACCATCGGCGAAGAAATCTACGCCAAGGTCAAGGCAATGGCCGAAGCCGACATGCGCGCCGCCTACGCGACCCAGAATAAGCAGGAGCGCGTGAAAAAGGTCGGCGACGTGAAAAAGGCCGTGAAGGAAGCCTTGCTCGCGCAAGAATATGCGGCTGTTCCGGTCGGCGATGCCATCAAGAAGCTGGAATCGCACATTGTTCGCCGCAACATCCTTGAGAAGTCGCACCGCATCGACGGCCGTGGCCCGGCGGATATCCGTCCGATTCTGGCGGAAGTCAGCGTGCTACCGCGTACGCACGGCTCGGCCCTGTTCACCCGTGGGGAAACGCAGGCCCTTGTTGTCGCTACGCTTGGCACCACGCAGGATCAGCAGATCATCGATGCGCTGGAAGGCGAATACAAAGAAAACTTCATGCTGCATTATAACTTCCCGCCCTACTCGGTCGGTGAAGCCACCCCGATGCGTCCGCCCGGACGTCGCGAAATCGGCCACGGTAAGCTGGCATGGCGCTCGGTGCGTCCGCTGCTGCCGAAAGGCGAGGCGTTCCCTTACACGCTGCGCATTGTCTCGGAAATCACCGAGTCAAACGGTTCCTCCTCGATGGCATCCGTGTGCGGCGCATCGCTCGCCATGATGGACGCGGGCGTGCCGCTCGAGCGTCCAGTGGCGGGTATCGCGATGGGCCTGATTCTCGAAGATGACGGCTACTCCGTCCTCTCCGACATCATGGGTGATGAAGATCATCTCGGCGACATGGACTTCAAGGTCGCAGGTACCGAGAAAGGCGTCACCGCGCTGCAGATGGACATCAAAGTGAACGGCATCACCGCCGAGATCATGAAGGTGGCGCTCGATCAGGCACATGTTGGCCGCAAGCACATCCTCGGCGAAATGGCGAAGGCCATCACCTCCGCCCGCACGGATGTCAGCTCTAACGCCCCGCGCATCACCACCATAAAAATCAATAAGGACAAGATCCGTGACGTGATCGGCTCCGGTGGTAAGGTGATCCGCGAAATCTGCGAGAAAACCGGCGCCAAGATCGATATCGAGGATGACGGCACCGTGCAGGTGGCGGCTGTGGATGGCACCGCCATGCAGGCAGCGATCGACTGGATCCAGGGCATCGTGGCCGAGCCGGAAGTTGGCAAGATCTACCGTGGCAAGGTCGTGAGCATCGTCGATTTCGGCGCGTTCGTGAACTACATGGGCCCGCTCGATGGTCTGCTGCATGTCAGCGAGATCACCGGCGAGCGTCTGCCGTCCGTCCGCGACGTTCTCTCTGAGGGTGACGAAGTCTGGGTGAAGCTCATCGAGGTGGATAACCGCGGTAAGTCGCGCCTGTCCATGCGCGTCGTCAACCAGGAGACCGGCGAAGAGATTCCCGGCATGGAAGAACTGCCGCGCGCCCCGCGTGAAGACCGTGGCCCGCGTGGTGACCGTGGTGATCGCGGTCCGCGCCGTGACCGTGGTGGTCGCGGTGACCGTGATCGTGGCCCCCGCGGCGACCGCCAATATGGCGACCGCGGCCCGCGTGAAAACACGGGCGGCAATGAAGGCGGCTCGGAAGAGATCGGCCTCCCGTTCGGCCGCACCGGCAGCGACGACGAATAAGCGTCACTGCGTTTGAAACAAAAAAGGGCGGCTCCATTGGGCCGCCCTTTTTTTTAAGGAAATTACGAAATCAGCGGAGGCTTCTTCTTACATGCCGAGCGAAGTCCGCGAATATGAGCTTCATTGTAGGCTTGCGTACAGACGTCATTACTAACACCCTTGCCAGCAAGGCATTGGCCGATCGTTTCAACCAGGCTTTGAGTTGGAGTGTTTTTGAAAGGATTGTCTGCCAGTGATCCTTCAGGCGAAGGAATTCTAACCTCTTCACACTCATTTTCATTGTCTGACATTGTTATCATTATTCTAAAGATACTGTTAGACAATATTCTCAAGAAAAAAATTTAACAATTAGTTAATTATTTTTTCTAAGGATTTCCGCGTCCCGGGTGGAGCACGACTTCCTTAAAGTCCTGCCAGAATTGGCGGGGGCCGCCGATGACGGGCAGGGGCGGCTCGCCGTCCTTGCGGCGGCGGATGTTGAGGTAAGCACGCGCGTAGCGTTGCGGCAGGTGATCCTTGCCAGAAAGGCGCAGCAGGTGAGGGCCCCGGCTGCCGAACGTGATGTTTCCATGTTTGTCGATGTAATGCGGTGCGCCGGATTCCCGAAATCCTAAATAGCGATACGGCACGGCGGGCACCCAGTCGCGGCGGAAAATGCCCTGAATCATGCGCCCGCCATAGGTCTCCTCCAGCGCCTTGACCACGGCGGCATTGCCCACACGCGGCTCTCCGGTAGTGTAGCAGGCGGTGATCTGTTCTGGCCGTAATAGTCCGGTCGTTCCGCGCCGCGCCTGCTCGGCCAGCTCGGCGAGGAATAGCTTGGCCATCGCTGCGCCGAGTGAATGTCCGCCCACATAGATGGGCAAATAGCCGAAGCGGGGCACAAGTGCATCCAGCACATAGCGGTTGATCTGCATGAACAGGCTTTTTTCCTCCGCTTGACGGGTGCCCTCCGGCACCGGCCCGCCGGCCCATAGTGCACGGCGAAAGCCCTTATGCACCCAGCCACCCAGCATGGGGCTGCGGCGCAAATCGAAATCGTATTTAACCCATTCCTTCAGCACCAGCAGATCGGTGGCGGTAAAGACAATCAGGATGGCATTCTCATCGCATAACACCTTGGCCTGGATGGAATCTTCATGGAAGCCGCGCGCCGCAAGGTATCCCTCTGCCAGCGCCCAGGGCTCAAACGTATCATACCAGTAGGCCTGTTCCGCCAGTGCGCAAAGCCGGTAGGCAAGGGTGGGAGCGAACTCAACCATGGCATCTATGTCTTCTTCAGCAGATCGCGGATTTCCTCCAGCAACAGCTCGCTGCGCGGTGGTGCAGCGGGGGCTGCGGCTTCCTTTTCTTTTAGTCGGTTGATTTGCTTCACCAGCATAAAGACGGCGAAGGCAACAATAAGAAACTTGATCACCGCATTGATAAACAGCCCGTAATTGATCGTCACGGCACCAGCGGCCTGTGCCGCCGCCAGCGTATCGAATTGCTCGCCGGTCAGCGCAAGGAACTTGTTGGAAAAATCTACTTTCCCTGTGAGCAGCCCGAGTGGAGGCATCAGGATGTCATTGACCAAGGAGTTGACGATGGAGGTAAAGGCCGAGCCGATGATAATCCCCACCGCGAGGTCTACCACGCTGCCGCGGGCGATAAAGGTACGGAATTCGTCAAGAATGGCAGGCTTGGGCAGGTTCATTGTATCCTCCGCGACGTTTCTCCAGCCATAGCGTTCCTAGCAGCAGAAGGCAAGGAAGGCCTATTCCTCAGCTGTTTCTTCTGGTGCTGTAATAAACCGCGTGCCAGCCGCCAGTTCATGCAGCGTGCGCTGATCGGTGCGCAGCAGGACAAAAGGCATATAAGTTAGGCCTGCGCTGGCCACGCTCAGTGGTAGGCCCCATAGGACGGTGCGGCAGAGCGGGCGCTGCCAAAGCGCGGGAAAGACCGTACGTCGGGGACGCGCCTCCAGCAGGAAGAGGCCAGCCATACGCATGCCGGGTGTACGCTCCCCCAGCCATGCGGTGCAGGCGAGGTAATACGCCCAGCCACAGGGAAGGATGAAGAGCGGATGCTCGATCCAGATGAGAAAGCTCCCGGATCCAATCAGTGTTAAGTCGGTTGCAAGGGAGAGAAGGCGTCGAAAGAGATAAACGAGCACAGCAATCAAAAAATTTAATTGAATCAAGTCTGCTTTGATGCGTGACTAGGTCACACGTGTTTTCTTTATCGCTAATACTTGCATTTAACATAAATGTCATCGATTTGACGCGATAAAGCCATTTTTCTCCTCCAGAGTTATAATCACTAACAAACAGGAGTAAAGTACATGAGTGAAGATAGAGAAGCGCAAATTCAAGAGCGTATTGAACGGCTTGATCGAGAAACGCAAGGACGATCCATTGAGGGGTCATTGGCCGATGAGATTTGTACCTCCCAGCTTCCCTTGCCTAATGGAGGCGGCGTTGTTGAGGGGTATGATAGATTTCTAGAGAGTCTGCAGCATGAGAATCCCCAGTCTCTAGCAGAGATCTTTCGCAGAGGCATGGACGCCTTCAATATGCCGCGGTTTGATGGAAGCGACCGAGAGCTGGTCGATACCTTGGTAACGGAAAGTAGTAATTATTGTGATGCCGTTCGCCGGATCAAGCAACGTGGTGCGGTGCCTATGACGTAGGCTCAGCCTTTACGAAGCTCTTCCGCGATGAGGAAGGCCAGCTCCAGCGATTGAGAGGCGTTAAGGCGCGGGTCGCAATGGGTGTGGTAGCGATCGGAGAGGTTGACCTCGGAGATCGCCTGCGCGCCGCCTAAGCATTCCGTCACGTCCTGCCCGGTCATCTCGAAATGCACGCCACCTGCGTAGGTGCCTTCCGCGTGGTGGATCTGGAAGAATTGGCGCACCTCGGCGAGGATATCATTGAACTTGCGCGTCTTGATGCCGTTGGGTGATTTGATGGTGTTGCCATGCATCGGATCGCACGCCCAGATCACCTTGCGGCCTTCTTCCTTCAGCGCGCGCACGTGCGGCGGTAGCAACTCACCGACTTTTTGCGCGCCCATGCGCGAAATAAAGGTCAGACGGCCTGGCTCGTTTTTCGGATTCAGCACATCACACAGGCGCAGCAAATCATCCCGTGTCATGGAGGGGCCGACTTTGCAGCCGATCGGATTCTCCAGCCCGCGCAGAAATTCCACATGCGCCTCATCCGGATGGCGCGTGCGGTCGCCAATCCACAGCATATGGGCGGAGCAGGAATAAAACAGGTTGTCGTCATCATTCTGCCGCGCCAGCGCCGACTCATAGCCGAGCAGTAGCGCCTCATGCGACGTGTAGAAGGTCGCTTCCGAGAGCTGTGAGGCACGCTCCGGCGTCAGGCCGGTGGCTTTGATGAACTGCACGCACTCTTCGATGCGCTCTACCAGGGCGGAGAAACGCTGCCCCTGCCGTGATTGCGCGATGAAATTGGTGTTCCAGCGCGTGATCGTGTCAATCGAGGCGAAGCTGCCGCGGAACAGGGCGCGAAGGTAATTCAGCGTGGCGCCAGACTGGTAATAGGCCTGCAAGAGGCGCTCAGGATCGGCGCGGCGGGATTCCGGCGAGAAATCCATGCCGTTGATCATGTCGCCTTTGTAGCTGGGCAGCTCGACACCACCGGCCTTTTCCATCGGCTCGGAGCGCGGTTTAGAGAATTGCCCGGCGATGCGGCCCACTTTCACCACCGGTTTGCCTGCGCCATACATCAGCGCCATGGTCATCTGCAACATGACGCGGGCATAGGCGCGCAGGTTTTCCTCGGTGTATTCGGCGAAGCTCTCAGCGCAGTCGCCACCTTGCAGCAGAAACGCACGGCCTTCGCATACCTCGGCCAGCTCGCGCTTCAGCCGCGCCGCTTCGTTAGGCGAGGTGAGGGGGGGCACGGTGCGCAATTTCTGTTCGACAGCTGCCACCGCCGCCGCATCCTCATAGGCTGGCTGCTGGCGGATGGGCTTTTCCTTCCAGCTATCAAAGCTCCACGGGGCGAGGTTGGTGGTTTTGGCGGCAGCGGTTTTCATGGCATTAACTCATTAAAAGGCTTGGTATTCTCCGCCTTTTCTTCGCATTTGCAACAGGAATATCATAAAAAATGTGATGGCCTGTAATCGACAAAACCAGCAGCCATAGTTGCCGCGTGGCCATGGATACGGCTATTGCTCTGTATAATAAAATAATGGTACTGCTGCCCCACGAATGAGAGAAAGCCGATGACCAATCCCGAGAATACTATTGCATTCATGGGCGTGGAGGGGGCGAATGCCGACCTCGCCTGCCGACAGAAGGAGCCGTATATGGATACGCTCCCGCTGCCGACCTTTGAGGATGTGTTTGAAGCGGTGCAGGATGGCCGGGCACGGCTGGGGATGATCCCCATTGAAAACTCCCAGGCGGGTCGCGTTACCGAGATTCACCAGATTCTTCCCAAGACACCGCTGCATATTGTCGCCGAGCACATCCAGCGCGTGGAGCATCACCTTCTGGCGCCCAAAGGGGCGACGCTGGAGGGTATCCAGACCATATACTCTCATCCGCAGGCGCTCATGCAATGCCGCCAGTTTTTGCGCAAATTAGGCAAAGCGTCGCAGCCGCACTCTAACACCGCTACCGCTGCCAAGGATGTTGCGGCCTGGAGTGACGTGACAAAAGCCTCCATTTCCTCCCGCCTCGCCGCCGAGCTCTACGGCCTCGACGTGCTGGCCAGCAATATCGAGGATGATCCGGAGAATGTGACCGTCTTCATTGTGCTCAGCAAGGAACCGCTCGATCCTGCTGCCAATAGCGGGCGGATGCTGACTTCGCTTCTGTTTGAGCTGCGTAACATTCCGGCTGCGCTCTACAAGGCGCTGGGTGGCTTTGCCACCAATGGTATTAACCTGATTAAGCTGGAGAGCTACATCCGTGGTGGCGGCTCGGCAGAATCACAATTTTTCCTGACCTTTGAAGGAAATCCTAATGAGCGCTTAGTTCAGCAGGCCTTACAAGAATTGAGCTTTTTCTCAAAAAAAGTCAAAGTGTTGGGGGTTTATCCGCCAGATCCGAAGCGCCGTGAGGGAGTCTGATCCCTTTTTGATGCAGATGAAAGCTAAATAAATTAACTTTTGTGCAACCCTTTTTTGTGTAAAATAAAGCGCTTGAAGCGGCAAGGATATGCCGCGCGTGCAATATACAGGTAGGGGAGAGGCATTATGGTGTCTGCCATCAATAGCGCTGCTATGTCACAGCAGGTTCTTCAGTTGCTCGGTATTTCCGGCAAAGGCTTACGCAATTCTCTGAGTGCACTCTCCAGCGGTAATCGTCTGGTGCAGGCCTCCACCGATATCTCGGCGATGTCGATTGCGACGGGGATGCAATCACAGATCAATGGTATGCGTACGGCGCTGATGAATGTCTCGCAAGCATCCAGCTTTCTTGAGGTCGCTGACGGTGGACTCCAGCAAGCACAGCTGATTGTAGACCGGATGAGTGCGCTATCAGTGCAGGCCAATTCCGGTGCGCTGAGTGATTCTGCACGACGTGGTTTGAATACAGAATTTCAAAATCTGCGTCAGGAACTGGATCGACTGGCAGGAAATACCAATTTCAACGGCGTGAATCTGTTGGATGGCACGCTTTCCCGCACAACGTCATTGCAGGCATCAGACGCCAGCGGTGGACAGGCGGCATCTGGCTCACTCAACTTCCTTAGCAACGTGAGCGCCGGACAGACAATTGTGCTGAACGGCGTCACGTTGACGGCGGGAACCGATTTCACGGTGGGTAGCAATGCTCAGCAGACGGTCAGCAATCTGGCTGCTGCGCTCAATGATGATAGCCGATTTGACGGCTTCCGTTTTGCCGCCAATAACGCCTCACTCTCTATTGAGGCAGAGGCAGCGGGTCGCGCGGGCAACCAGTTCACCATCAACCAGGCAGGCTCGACGGCCAGCTTCTTCACGAGCGGGGATGAGCTGCTCGGTACCGGGGTCTTTTCGCTTTCTGGCGGAACAGATGCCGGATTATCGCTAGGTGACACGCGCGCGGTAGGCTCTGTCGGCGACACTATCCTGAGCGCCAACAATGGGCAGGCTGCCCGCGTTGATGCACGTTTTAATACCGCGGCGGATATTCAAGCCGGTAATACCCTGCAGATCGATGATGGGCAGGGGGGATTCACCACGTTCACTTTCGTTAATGGGGCCCCGGCCACTTCGACGCAGATCCAGATTGGCACAAACCTGGAAGACACCCTCTCCAATGCGGCCCGTACCATCAATAACTTCTCGGGCCCTGGAGATTTTGGAGTGCGCCAGCTCAACGTTACCACTGATGGGCGAAGCCTGACATTTACCGGCCGCCAGTTAGGGAACGCAACAGATGTCAACGGTACGCCGCTTGATATCAACCTCACCACGGCGGGGGGGAGCCTCTCCGCAACCCAGTTCTCCAATGGAAGCAGTGGCGGCGTGAATCTGAATGGTGTGGTCAATAATGCTTTTGTTGGACGGATTCAGGGATTCCAAGCCATTGCCAGCGGCACCGATCAGGCGGATGTCTCGCTAAGTGTTGGTGGTATCACATATCGTGCGCAGATCAGTGACACCACCCCCGCGGCTGATACAACCATACGCTTCACGTCTGACGGCGGCGGCTCGTTTGAACTGACGCTGCGAGGCGGGCAGGGCGAAGCAGTTAATGGGCAGGCCGATGCAGCACGCTTTGCTGACCGATTGAATGCAGCCTTTTCCACCTTGAATGTCACTCAGACGCGTGATCTTTCGCTGGAGGGCTCTGGCGCTTTGATTGGAGCGTCTTTGCGTCTTACGGGTAGCAGCTTTGCGCCGATACGCTTGCAGGATGTGAACGTAACCAGCAACCTGCGCGGTAATGCACAGCTGGAGGTCGTCATTAATGGGGAGACCTACCGCGTCAACAGCCTTGGCAACACGATCGGTATCAATGAACAGCTGACATTAACCAGCACCCGTGATGCGAACCGTACTTTGCAGTTTACTAATGGCTCTACACGCTTTGATCTTTCGAGCGACGCAGGAGCGGCATCACTGCAGGCTGCATTAGAGCGTAATCTTGGCCTTCCCGGTGGTGAGGGCGCACGCTTTCAAGTGGGTAACAACGCACAGGATCAGGTCAATTTAACCATTGGTGATATCTCCAGTGCGACACTGTTCAATGGGCGTGATCTCAATCTTCTCTCGGCGGATGCCGCCGCGGAAGCCCTCTCCTCCGTACGCAGCGCGCAGGATTACCTCACCACACAGCGTGCTGGGGTAGGAGCGTATGCCCAGGCGTTAAATTACACCGGCGCCCAGTTGGAAACAGCGATTATGAATCAGGACGCGGCGCGTGCGGTCCTTGCTGATACGGATATTGCCAGCGAGTCGACGGTCTATGCTCAGTTGCTGCTGCAACGGCAGGCGCAGATTGCCACACTGGCGCAGGGAAATCGCCTGCAGGGCAACATCTTACAGCTGTTAGGCAATTAATTTTCGCTATTCACAAACGCTGCTTGTGGTGCCACCCATTGCGGCTTAGCCTATACGCATGAAGGGTATCCTTTGTTTACAGCATGTCGCCTTTGAAGGCCCGGGCGCTATCGCCGAATGGGCGGCGCTGCGCGATATGCCGCTGCGCATCTGGCGCATGGACGAGCATCAGTATGCGCCGGAAGACACGGAAAGTGATCAACTGATTGTCGTTCTGGGCGGTCCGATGAATGTCGATGATGAGGCGATGCACCCTTGGCTGTGTGAGGAGAAGCAATTTCTGTTCCGACAGCTCAACCGCCGGGCGCGCATCCTCGGCATCTGCCTTGGGGCGCAGATCATGGCCCACCTGCTAGGCGCAGAGGTGAGGCGGCAGAAGGAAAAAGAAATCGGCTGGTTCCCGGTGCGCTGGACATCTGAGGCGCAGGCGCACCCGTTTTTTAAGGGTGTCGGGGAATCATCCACTGTGTTGCACTGGCACGAACAAGGCTTTGGCCTACCGCCGATGGCGCAGCGCCTTGCCAGCAGCGAGGCCTGTCCGGAGCAAGGGTTTGTGTGGAAAAACCGTGTAGTCGGTTTGCAGTTTCATCTGGAAATGGGTCTCGACGAGGCGCGTCTGCTGACGGATTACGCGGGCGATGATCTGGCGGCTGGAGGCCGCTTCGTGCAGCCGCGCGAAGCTCTGCTGACTTCTGCCAATGTCACAGCCAGCAAGGCGCTGTTGTTCCAATTGCTGGATGGCTTTTTCCTGCCGTTATCGGGTCGCGATAATCACAACGATTAGCAGGCTGATTGCCAGACAAACAAGTCCTGACAGTCTAATTTTTTTGCTAGTGCCGGCGCGGGAATTTATTTTCTTTAGCCATGCTTTACGTTGGCTTAGCGGCAGCGTTACAAAGGTGAAATTTTTCAAGAAACCAGTGGCTTTTTCCCAGTGGGGTTGTACTGAATGCTCATTTGAAGGTACCAGCGCATCAATCTTCTGCCATGAAAGTCCATATACCAGAATCAGGTCCTTTTTCTGGCGGGAAAAAGGCATGTAAATCCTAATAAGGCAGTATGTTAGGAGTCCTGTTGTGCCGATACTTAAAATAACAGGCCACA
>DBAU01000010.1 GCA_002291845.1 Alphaproteobacteria bacterium UBA1002
ACGGGAGAGAGCGTTTCCAGCTTATCCTGAAGGTCACGCGCCACCTGCACCAACGTGCGCTCTGGTACATCTCCGGTCACGATGACGTTGACCACCGGAAACAGGCTGAAATTGACTTCCTGCACCTTTGGCTCATCAGCATCGGTTGGCAGCTCAGCCTTGGCTTCATCTACCTTGGCGCGCACGTCCTGTAGCGCGGTATCCGCATCAAATCCGGCATCAAATTCCAGCGTGACCGAGGCGAAGCCTTCCATGGCTTCAGACTTCATCAGCTTCACCCCCTCTACGGCGGAGAGCTCTTTTTCCATGGGCCTCAACAACAAGCGCTCGGCATCTTCCGGCGAAACGCCTTCCAATGTCATGGAAACGTAAATAATCGGAATCTGTACGTCCGGACTCGATTCCTTAGGCACCGAAACATAGGCCACACTGCCCATGATGAGGATAAAAGCAAGCAGCAGATAGACAACCCGATAACGGGAAATCGCCGCATCAATCAGCGCAAACATCGATTATTCTTCTCCCGTGGGTTTATCCTTTGCGGTTGTCCGCGCGGCTTCTTGCCCCTCGCGCTTTACTTTTTTTAAATTAAGTCGCTGGCCATCATTCACAAACGCCTGACCTTGGGTGATAATCCATGCCTGTTCCGGAAGCCCCGCCACCCATAACCCGCTTTCATCCTCATCCAGAATGGTAATCGTGCGGAAATGGACAAGACCATTCTCATCCACGGTTTTCACGCCAACGCCACCGGCATCATCCAGCCCAAGCAGCGAAGAAGACAAGCGATGCGCCTGTACCGTTTCCAGTGGCAACCGAATTTCTGCTGTTAATCCAGCGGCAGTTTTATACCCCTCATTAGGCAGCTCCACCTCCACCCGAAAACTACGGCTGGCATTATCCGCAACACTCGCCACATAACGAATTCTGCCGTGCATGAGTTCCATACCGGGAATCCGCACTTCCACATCTCCCTCGCGCTGAATTTTTGGTAAGTCCGTTTGCGGGATGCTGGAAGCAATAATCAGCGGATCTGGATCCACCACCTGTGCAATGGCACTTTCCCCGCCAAAAACCCCAACCCCTACAAAATCACCTACCTCTGCATTCAGGCGTTCCAGCACGCCATCAAACGGAGCGCGGATTTTCGTATTACTTAAATCAATCTGAGCCTGCTTTAGCTCACGGCGCGCATCTTCCATCTGCGTTTTGGACTCCGCATAGCGCACCTCGGTGGTAAATCCTTTTTTTGCAAGACGTTGGGAGGCTTTATACTCAATCTCCCGCTGCTCAACCAACGCCTGTGCCCGGCGCAGTTGCTCGGGTCGGTTCTGTGGATCAATCTCCACGAGCACTTCACCCTTTTTGACCTGATTTCCCTCTTTAATCGGGAAGTTCAAAATAGGTCCCGCCGTCTGAGCCTTCAGGCCGACCACCCGGTTAGGTTCAGTGACGCCATTCAGGGCAATGCTGCGCTGATGCGGCTCAGCCCTGCTTAAACGAATACCAATCCGAGCACTGATTTCTCTTTTATCTCTCAGAGACGTATTATCTTTTTCACCCTCGCGGCCAGAGCTAAACAGGCCTGTTGCCATCCAAAGACAAATCCCGCCCATGATCCACACCGCCAGCCGGGTGGGACGATTTAGCTTCGCATACCAAGCACGCATAACTTCTTCCTGTGATTCTTTACGTCAGGCTACTTTGCAGATATAGCGTTTTAGGCAACTTCCAAGGCCTTTATTTGACCTGATGGTTAAATTTAGCTACACCGTGGCCCAAAATAGACGATTTTCCTGATGATGCACGCCTTACTTCCTTCCGGTCTACAAGACCTGCTGCCCCCAGATGCGGCGCGGGAGCAGCGAATGATTACGGAAATGCTGACCTGTTTTACAGCGCATGGTTATTCGCAAGTCACACCGCCCCTCGTTGAGTTCGAGGAGACACTGCTAGGGGGCAAAGGAGCCGCCTATGCGCCACAAACGTTCCGTGTCGCTGACCCGCTTAGCCAGAACATGATGGGATTGCGCGCGGATATTACTACACAGATTGCGCGGATTGCCTCCACCTTGCTGGCGAGTGCACCAAAGCCGCTGCGGCTTTCGTATGCCGGCCGTGTGTTGCGTGCCGTGCCCCAAGGCCTCTCACCAGAACGTCAGTTGGTGCAATCCGGTCTTGAGCTCATAGGCGTTGATACGCCTCATGCATCATCAGAGATTATTCTTGTCTGTGCTGAAGCGCTGGAGCGCATTGGCAGTACTCGGCTGGTGGCAGATTTAACCATCGCCGGTCTTTTGGATGCCTTGCTAGAAGAGCAGCATTTCCCAAGCAGCGAGGCCCGCGAATCATTTGTTGCGGCCGTCAAACGTAAGGATCTTGCTGCTTTACCTGAAATCCCTGCAAAAGCGATTATTCAGACGCTTCTCTCCTTGCCACTGGATGCACAAGCGGCATTAACCCAGCTTCAGGCGCTCGCTTTGCCCGTGGGGGTGCGCAGCTGGTTTGATCAACTGGCGGAAATTCACGCCCGCCTTCGCAGCGAGTTGCCAGAGATGCGACTGAGCATTGATCCGCTTGAGAGCTATGGTTTTGAGTATCATGAAGGCGTATGTTTCTCTTTATTTGATGCCACGCAAGGACGCGAAGTAGGGCGCGGCGGACGTTATGTTATTCAAGACGGGTTAGTCGCCTGCGGGGCCACCTTGTACATTCGTGCCCTGCTTGACTGTGGGTACTTACCTGCCACAGCAACACCCACAGTGATGCTGGCACCCTACACCCCAGAGACCGAAGGGCGTGCATTGCGCGCCAAAGGTTTCATTACGCTGCAAGCACATAGTGCTGATTGGCTGGAAGAAGCTACGCGCCTGGGGTGCACGCATGGATGGGAAAATGGAAGGTTACGTCACTTGGAATAGTCATTCCCCCCAATCGCATCGGGGGAGCACAGAATAAATAGAAGGATAATTTACATGTCGAATGTTGTGGTGGTGGGTTCCCAGTGGGGCGATGAAGGCAAAGGCAAGGTGGTTGACTGGCTGTCCGAGCGTGCCGATGTGGTGGTACGTTTTCAAGGGGGGCATAATGCGGGTCATACGCTGGTGGTGGATGGCGTAACCTATAAACTCAGCCTGCTGCCCTCTGGTATTGTCCGCCCCGGCAAGCTCTCCATCATTGGGAATGGGGTGGTGGTGGATCCCTTCGCATTGCTTAAAGAAATCAATGCGGTACGTGCTCTAGGCGTTGCGATCACACCGGATAATCTTCAGATTGCGGAAAACGCTGTGCTCATCCTCCCCATTCACCGCGAGATGGATACGGCAGCTGAAATGCGCCGGGGTAGCAACAAAATCGGCACCACCAACCGCGGCATTGGCCCTGCCTACGAAGACAAGGTTGCCCGTCGTGCGGTACGTATGTGTGATCTTGCCAATGTGGATGTGCTGCGGGAAAAAATTGAAGCGCAGCTGAACTTCCACAATCAAGTACTGACACTTTCTGGCCAGCCACCCCTCACTTTGGATGCCGTGATTACCCCTCTGCTGGATATTCGTGAGGAGGTGCTCTCGTATGCCCGCCCCGTTTGGCGGACATTGGAAGAGTGCCGTCGCCTTGGCAAACGTGTAATGTTTGAAGGGGCTCAAGGCATGTTACTGGATGTGGATCACGGCACGTATCCGTTTGTGACCTCTTCCAATACCCATGCCGGCGCCGCTGCCGCAGGCGCCGGAGTAGGTCCATCGTCACTTGGTTACATCCTTGGCATCACCAAAGCCTATACCACCCGCGTGGGCAGTGGCCCCTTCCCCAGCGAGCTTACCGATGCGATTGGCAAGCAGATTGGTGAGCGCGGCCATGAATTTGGCACCGTTACCGGTCGCCCGCGCCGCTGCGGGTGGTTTGATGCCGTGCTGGTACGCCAGTCGTGTAAAATTGCTGGAATTCATGGCATCGCACTGACAAAAGTGGATGTGCTGGATGGCTTGGAAGAGCTAAAAATTTGCGTGGGTTACCGTTATGAGGGGCAGATGTATGATTATCTGCCTGCGGCTCACTATATTCAGGAAAAGCTGGAGCCGGTGTATGAAACCATCGAAGGGTGGTCGCAAAGCACACAAGGCGCGCGGAGCTGGGCGGATCTTCCGGCGCAAACAATCAAGTACATCCGGCGCATTGAAGAACTGATTGAGTGTCAGGTAGCACTGCTTTCAACCAGCCCGAAACGCGAGGACACGATTCTGGTGAGTGATCCGTTTCTCGGCTGATTCTGCCAGGATATTAAGACAATTTAAATTAAATGCTGCGCATAATGCGGCATGGCTGACGCTGCCCTAAAGAGCGAACCTACCTCATTGCCCGTTCCCAACGGAGGATCCTCTGCGCCTGCGCCAGAGTATAAATCAAGCTCAGTGATTGCCAAAGCGCGCGAAGAAATTCTTGAAAAGCTTCGTCAGTATACTCCGACCTATGATTTGCGTCCGCCGGCACCGGGTGTTCTGAATGGTCGCTATCACATCAAAATGGATCAACCATTGGCTGAATTTAGCCGACCGCAGATCAATGCGTATGCGGTGGCTGATGCCAATGGAACCATCATGCCCTATTACGCGGCGGTGTGCGATGCTGGCTTACCGTACCGGCATACCAGCATGGAGAAAATGCTGGGAGCGGATCACCCCAA
This sequence comes from Alphaproteobacteria bacterium UBA1002, assembly GCA_002291845.1. Classification (GTDB taxonomy): domain Bacteria; phylum Pseudomonadota; class Alphaproteobacteria; order Rickettsiales; family UBA998; genus UBA998. The sequence continues at coordinate 4,685 of DBAU01000010.1, forward strand.
CCTCATACGGCTGGTTGACCATGGTATTGTTTATCTCCCCTCGCTTAATGAACAGCGCCACATCATGCTTTTTGAGCGCCCACAGGGTAAGCGCCTCTCCACATTGCTTGCAGAGGGCCTGAGCTTCACTGAGCAGCGTCTGCATGAACAAGTACTTGTTCCGCTTTCCTCTGCACTTACAATGCTGGAAGAGCTGGGGATTAGTCATTGCCATATCCATCCGGAGAATATCTTCCTGGGCGAAAAACTAGTATTGGGTGAGTGCATTTCCCTACCTGCTGGCTACGCACAGGAAAGTGTATATGAGCCTGTCGAGCGCATTTCCGCCATCCCACAAGGCAAAGGCGGCGGCTCTCACAAAGTGGATTTATATTCCGTGGGCGTCTTGGTGATTGAGTGCCTCTATAATCTTACCCGCGTGCGCGGCATGAGCAAAGATCAGCTGATCTCGCTGCTGCTGCAGCAGGGATGCTACAACACCATGATCGGGAATGGAGAATTCTCAGAATACTTCCATGATCTACTGCGCGGCAGCCTGAGTGATGATCCCATTGATCGCTGGGGCCCAGCACAGTTGGCACAGTGGATTACCGGCAAACGATTTAATATTATTCATCCGTCAATTCCACGGGAAGCCTCACGTCCCTTTACCTTTGAGAATAAAGATTATTTCAATCGCAAGTCTTTAGCGCATGCGCTTTATGTCAATTGGGAAACGGCCAAAAATTTTGTGCGCACGGCGAAGATAGAGCGCTGGCTGGAGCAATCCATTCAGCAGCCCGATGATGCCGCCTTGATGACGCAGGTCATCAGTATGTCGGGCTCCGCGACAAAAAATGCCAAGCGGGCAAATGACACCCTAACCCGACTTTTGATTATTTTGGATCCCTCCGGCCCGATACGCAGCGAACATCTCGCGTTTAATACAGACGCGATCGGAAAGATGCTGACAGAAGCGATGTATAACCGTCGTCAGAACGATCTCAATCTTATCGTCGATGTCATGCTAAATGATCTGCCGCATTACTGGACAGAGCGCCAGCGTTCACGCCTGACGCAGGAAACGCAGGATGCCGTATGGAAAATCCAAGCCAGCCGTCCTGCACTCACTGGCAATGGTTTTGGGTTTGGCATCGAGCGCTGTTTGTATGACCTCAATCAGGATTTGCCGTGTTACAGCCAGCAGATGAAAGGCCTCTACATTACCAGCCTGCAAGATTTCATGCTGGCACTTGACGCGTTAGCAAGTGACCGTCCCCGAGATTTCACACTGCTCGATCGACATCTCACCGCGTTTGCAGCCAGTAAGGCAAAAATCAACAGCGATGTGCGTATGCATGAAATCGCAACCTTTGCTCCTGAGCTGGCAAAAAGTAAGGAACTTCAGGTTTTACAGCTTTTTGCTAAGGCACAGGCCAAAGCTGGCCTTTCTTCGCTTCCTGGCCTCAGTCTCCACGCGGCACTGATTCTTATCGGCCTACTCGATTTGATCCATAGCCGCAAAATTAGAGAAACGCTGGCCCAGCGTATTCGTCAGGTGGCCGAGGATGGCAATATCACTTCGGTCATCAATGCTCTGGTTGAGGCAACGTATCTGGAGCGGGATCGAAATGGATATAATACAGCCCGCGAGATGTATCTTCGCAACCAACTGGAAATCAACCGGCTGCGTGATCCAGAGGAAATCAAAAAGAAAGTCAACGATCGTTCTGCGCGCTGGTCATCGCTGGCGTCTATGTTTGTTTTTCTGATTACATGCGCCTTCATCGTGCGAGACTTGGTGAGAATGTAGCATGGCTAAAACAGCAAAGAGCAAAAAGAAAAAAGGCAGTAGTCGCCTAGGGTTAGCAGGGCTTTATATCGCCAGCCTCATTCTGATGGTGGTTCTCAAAGGCATCTTTATCTTTATTTTGATTGCATTAGCCCCCACCATTGTTGCCCGGATTGCCGATACCAGTAAGCACAAGGAAATTTATCGGTGCGTCCTTGCCTGCAATCTGGCGGGCATAATGCCCTACCTGTCTTCACTTTTGCAGACATCGATCGATGATTCCATGCGCCTGCTTTCTGATCCTGAATGCTGGTTTGTGATTTACGCTTTTTCCGGTATCGGCTGGATTCTGGTATGGGTCACACCTTTTGCAGCAGAATTGCTCACGGAGATGGGGCATAGCAGTCGCATCAACCGGCTGGAAGCCATGCAGCACAAGCTGGTAGAAGAGTGGGGCCCAGAAATTCAGCGCAAGATTGATCTGGTCTAGCCGCAGCCGGATCAGGTGTGGATTTCTCCGCCAGCATGCACGGACCATAAACTACGAGCTACTTCCTCAACGGCATCAGGAGCAGTGGCTGTAATCCAGCCTCCTCCAAGTACGCGAGAACCATCATAGGCAACGCAGGCCTGCCCGGGCGCAATAGCAGCCTGTGGCTCGAACAGCTGTACCAACGCACGGTTTCCCGGAAGCCTGAAAAATTCCGCTGGTTTTGGCTGCTGCGAAGAACGCCATTTAACAACGATCTCACCGCTTCGTTCGGGCATGGTTTCATCAGCTAACCAATTCACATCGCGAAGGATAAAGCGTTTTTTTTCTAAAGCGGAGCGAGGTCCAACCCAGACACGACGCTGCGCAGGCTCCAGACGCACAACATACAGTGGCTCACCCGCCGCAACGCCAAGCCCGCGTCGCTGACCAACGGTATAATGGATAACCCCCTCATGCCGCCCCAGCGCGTAACCATCAATATGCATGATATCACCGGGATCAGACGCACCGGGACGTAACTTCTCTATCACCGCGGCATATCCACCGGTTGGTACAAAGCAAATATCTTGGCTGTCCGGCTTATCGTGAACCACAAGCCCTAACTCTGCGGCGATACGGCGCGTTTCCTCTTTGGGGTGACCACCAAGGGGGAAACGAAGAAAATCCAGCTGCTCACGCGTTGTTGCAAAGAGAAAATAGCTTTGGTCTTTGCCAAACTCTGCGGCCTGATGAAGCTCCGCTCCACCTGCTCCTGTTAGCCGGCGCACATAATGTCCGGTAGCCATGCAGTCCGCGCCCAGCTCACGCGCCGTAGTTAGTAAATCCTTGAACTTAACAGACTGATTGCACTTCACGCAGGGAATGGGCGTCTCGCCAGCAAGGTACGTATCAGCAAAATCCTCCATGACTGCATCGCGAAAGCGATTTTCATAATTCAGTACGTAATGGGGTATCCCCAACGACTCAGCCACCCGACGCGCGTCATGAATATCCTGCCCGGCGCAACAGGCCCCTTTTTTACCAATCATTGCGCCATGATCATAGAGCTGCAAGGTAATCCCGATCACTTCGTAGCCTTCACGGTGCAGCAATCCAGCGACAACGGAGGAATCTACCCCGCCAGACATCGCCACCACCACGCGTGTTTGTGCGGGAGGCTTTGCAAACCCTAGACTGTTAAGATGATGCTGCATCTAGATGATCCTATGGTCATGCCCTTATCCCTGAACAGAGGATTTGGCAATGAATTTCAGGAAAATCAGTCCGTAAGCAGGACTAAGAAACAGGAAAAATCTTATAGTTGGTGGTACCCATTAAGAAGTCTATGATTTGCCCATCACTGGAGAGCGGCACAATAATACTACGGTAGCGCACCTCGCCGGCGTCTAAAACAAAGGAAGCGGCTTCCATAACAGGTTCGCGGCTTACCACCGCGCGCTCATAAAACCCAATGGTATTATTCACTACAACATCTTCATCGACCAGCTCTTGCACTGAACGCCCGGTATAGTCCTCCTGAAAAATGTCACTGAGTGAGGAGCCAAAATAATGGAATCGATGCACAGGCTCACGAAGATCTATGGTAAAACTAAAATACCATAATTCTTTTATTTCTTCGATATTTACATCAGAAAGACATGGCAATGGACGCTCCCCACGGATGCGGTTCCAATAGGAGAGCAGGCGAAAAGTCAGGCGCTGCTCGGTCTGGGACGGCGTAGTGGGCGTGGTCGTCATGCCGTAACGTTCTCTTATTGAGTAAAGCCTATCATTATTAGAACAAGCCTATTACAAAAACGTTAATTTTGGGGGGTTTTTGTCTGCTCTACCAGCTTCTCAGAGCTCGCGGAAATACGCGAAGCAAGGGCCGCCGACATAAACTCATCCAGGGCTCCATCCAGCACGGCTTGCGTATTACTGGTTTCAACATCTGTGCGCAGATCTTTCACCATTTGGTACGGGTGCAACACATAAGAACGAATCTGGTGGCCCCAGCTATTATCTGTTTTTGTTGCAGCCACCGCATCAGCAACGGCTTCGCGCTTTTTCAGCTCCAACTCATAGAGCTTTGCTTTGAGCATCGCCATACAATCCGCACGGTTTTGATGCTGTGAGCGCGATGCCTGACTTTGTACAACAATGTTTGTTGGCAAATGCACAATGCGCACTGCACTGGACGTCTTATTCACATGCTGCCCGCCCGCACCGGAGGCACGAAAAGTATCGACCCGCAGGTCTTTATCGAGAATTTCCACCTCAATGGAATCATCAATAATTGGCGTTACCCATACACTACAGAAGCTGGTGTGACGCCTTGCGTTACTGTCAAAGGGCGATATTCGCACCAACCGATGCACACCGCTCTCTGTTTTTGCCCATCCGTAAGCACTCTGCCCTGTCACTTTCAATGTAGCTGATTTAATGCCTGCCTGCTCACCGGGGTTTTCATCCACCAGTTCCACTTTAAAACCTTTGCGTTCGGCCCAGCGGGAATACATACGAAGCAGCATGGAGGCCCAGTCTTGGCTTTCCGTTCCCCCCGCCCCTGCGTTTACCTCGAGAAAGCAATCATTGCCGTCCACTTCACCGGAGAGGAGACTTTCCGTTTCCATGGATTTCAGCTGCTGAGCAATGTTTCGTAGCGTGACCTCGGCATCATCAATCACCGCACTATCGCCCTCTTCCTCACCCATTTCGGCCAGCATCAGGCTATCATCAAATTGTTGCTGCAACGCGCGATACCCATCCACCATTGCAGCAAGATGATTGCGTTCCCGCAGCAGCTTTTGCGCCTGCTCGGGCTTTTGCCAAAGCGTGGGATCTTCCGCCAGCGCGTTTAGCTCTTCCAGACGGAAAACAGCACGATCCCAGTCAAAGATACCTCCTCAGCAGTGCCTGCGACTGCTTAATCTGCTCTGAGAGGTTAAGAATTTCAGCTTTCATAACAACCCATTTTAAAAAGATGTTGTGGCGGAAGATGGCCCGGCGTTATAGCGGGAGAAATAAACATTGAAGGGATGCAAAAGCAAGTCCTCTGCCGGACTGACTTGGCCGTCATGGAAGACAAGACGGGTTAGCAACTCTTGAAAAACACTTACCAGCTCAGCGGCTTCTTCATCGCCCTGATTCTTTGTAGCCGCCCACGAATCAAGCATTTGCAGCGCATGTAGCGCCTGCAACAGCTGCTGCGAGCTAAGCGGCTCTTTTTTCAAATTAAGCTCTTTTTGAAGTGCGTCATCGGTAAGGGTGAGATTGTAGGAGAATGGCATATCCGGTTGCGGCGGCGCCAAAAGAGTTAGCATCTCTGAAAGCAGCGCGCGCTCGGTTTTCTGGCCAAAACCATCCAGCCCGTACACATGGCGCCCAAGGAGGGCGATATCATGCACAGCACACTCTCTTACACTGCCAGGCTTAGGATCGCTCGGCTGCCAGGACGCGAATAAGGGTTCCAGAGCGCTCTCAAAACGCGCGAGCAATTCAATCAAGGTGGGATCAGCATCCATGGGCCTAGCTCTCAGTTTGCGGCATGGCTGCATCAGTCCATTGCCAAATTTACCATCATTTTAATACAGTGAACCGGTGCCCGTTGCCGCCGCGGGTGGTGTTGTTGAACGCGGGGGACTATACTGTCCTGCCGCCGGATAACTTATATTACCTTGGGTCGCCGCACGGTATGCATCGCGCTGATTAAGCTGCTGCTGATAACGCATCAGACGCTGTTGCTGGTAGTTGCGATAATATTCCTGTGCATATGCATCCCCACGCTGTGCTTCGCTTGCCCCCTCCGGTAGGGGCCCCGTTGTGGGATATCCCTCATCCACGAGATTGCCTTCCACCGTCACTGGCATTTCAGTATTCTCTTCGGCAAGCTGTGCATCCGGGCTGATTTCTGTCTCACCAGGAATGAAAATAGGTGAGCCGACAACAAAGGCCTCCTGAAGGGCAGGTCCGCTCATTTGCCAGGGCAAACTCGGTTGGCCAGTGGATCGATCCACTTGAATCAACTGAATTCCCGGAGGCACAAAAAAATCACGTGCCGGATAGAATTCCTTGGCTGCTTTCATAAAATCCATGAAAGCAGGCAGCGCAACGCGCCCACCGGTTTCTTTTTGGCCCAGGCTGCGCGGTTTGTCGTAGCCGACGAAAACGCCCACAACCAAATCAGACGAAAAACCGATAAACCAGGCATCGCGACTATCGTTTGTTGTCCCGGTCTTGCCTCCCAACGGCATGCCAAGGCTGGCCGCACGGGCTGCTGTACCACGCTGCACCACCCCCTGCAGCATGCTAACCATTTGATAAGCGACGCGCGGATCAAGCACTCGCTCACGCGCATCTGGTAAGGCAGGCGGTTGTGATTCACGATATTCCGCATGGCGTGCCACGCAGGATGCACAATCACGGGTATCACGGCGGAAGAGGGTTTTACCGCGCCGATCATCAATCCGCTCAATGAAGGCAGGCTCTACTTTCATCCCCCCATTCACAAAGCTGGCATAGGCAGAAACTAATTTCAGCAGAGTTGTTTCATTGGAGCCAAGCACCGTGGAGAAGTTACGCGGTAGGTTTTGATAAATGCCGAACCGCTCTCCCACACTCGCGACACGATCAATCCCCAGCATCAGCGCCAAGCGTACAGTCATCACGTTACGTGATTTTTCCAATCCCATCCTGAGGGTGGCCGGGCCAAGATATTCGCCTCCATAATTCTTTGGGCGCCACATGGGAAGGCCGGGTCCCTGTGATAGCTCTACTGGCTCATCAACAACGATGGTTGAGGGCGTGTAGCCGCGCTCCATCGCTGCCAGATAAACAAACGGCTTAAAGGCCGACCCCGGTTGACGCTGAGCCTGTGTGGCGCGGTTAAACTCCGTACCAACCGAGCTGTAGCCGCCGCTCATCGCCACCACCCGCCCGGTATGGGGATCCAGAGCAACCAGCGCCCCATTGACCTCCGGAATTTGCTCCAGGGAATATGCAGGAGAGCTGAGCATCTTTTTTTTCTTCGCTTTTACTGATGCATTGTCCGCCAGAGGGGCAACAACAATCACATCCCCCTGCGTGACTACATCACCTGCTTGCCTCGGATTGCCAATTGATTTCTGCCAAGCCCACTTCATCTCCTCAAAGCGGATATGGCCGTGTTGCTTCTCACCTGTATTGCTCAACATTCCCAGCTGCACCGCCGCAGGATCCACCTTAAGTACCACGGCCAGACGCTGCTCTCGAATAAGCGGTATTTCATTTTTTTTCTGATAGTCCACCAACCGCCTCTCCCACTCATCAGTGGTCTGCAGATGTGTCAGGGCACCACGCCAGCCATGGCGACGATCATAGGCAATTAATGTGTCCTGAAGCGCCGCGTCGGCAAAAGGCTGCACACGAGGATCAAGCGACGTCTGCACAAACAATCCCCCACGGTAGACCGGGGTTGAACCATACGTTTTAACCAGCAGCCGACGCACCTCCTCAGCATAATAAGGCGCCTTGGTTTTGGGTTCCTGATAGGCCGTCGTTAGCTTAATATCAGTTGCGTATGCGCGTTGTGCTTCCTCTTCATTGATATGGCCATCCTCCAGCATACGCTCAATAACGTAGGCGCGCCGCTCCATCGCACGGTCATAGTGACGGAATGGATCGTAATTGCTGGGCGCTTTAGGAAGTGCTGCGAGTAACGCCGCTTCCTCAGTGGTCAGAGATTTAAGATCTTTCCCAAAATAGGTTTGCGATGCCGCCATGACACCATACGCGCCATGCCCCAGATAAATTTCATTGAGATACAGCTCGAGAATCTTATCCTTGCTGTACGTCCGGGTAATGCGAAAAGCGAGAATGGCCTCCATCACTTTGCGGCGCAACGATTTTTCATTGGTCAACAAGAAGTTTTTTACAACCTGCTGCGTAATGGTGGAACCACCAACCAGTGACTGTACTTGCCCGTAATTACGGATGGTTTCCCACACGGCGCGGGCGATGCCTTGCGCATCAACACCAGAGTGGCGATAAAAATTTTGATCCTCCGCAGAAATAAACGCCTGAATCACTTTGGGAGGTATTTCTGCCAGAGGAACAAATACCCGCCGCTCGACTGCATACTCCTCCATTAGGCTCCCATCAGCCGCATAAAGCCGTGTCATCACAGCAGGCTCATAATTTGCCAAGGAGTGATAATCGGGTAAATCACGACTGAAGTAAGAAACGGTGGCGATAATGGCCAGTGCACCAACTATCACCAGGCTAAAGCCCAACGCAAACACGCCCGCCAACACGCGTAGGAGTCGATTGCCTACAAGACGACGTGGCAAGGGTTTTGTATCTTCCTGCATGGAAATGATTGTGGCGGATGGCGATGGATGACACAAGCCATTACGACCGACAGCTTAGCCTTTCAAGGTTTTTTTGTTACGGACGCGACGCAGAAAAATAGCGGTCAAGACCAGCAATCACTCCGCGTGCCAGCTGTTTCGGATATTCTGCAGACTTCAAATTACGCTGGTCCGCCGGGTTAGATAAGAAGCCAATTTCAATCAGTACGGAGGGTATATCGGGTGCTTTCAACACACGAAAACCTGCAAAGCGGTGGGTATTGGGCAGCAAATAAATTTTCTCAGAGCGAAATGTTTCAACGAGGATATCTGCGAGGCGTGAGGATTTGTTTTTGGTATCGCGCTGAGTGAGATCAATCAAAATATCCGCCACCGCCTTATCCTCCACACCCACCTCAAGGCCAGAGAGCAAATCCACGCTATTTTCCTGCTCTGCCAGTGCGGCCGCCTCGGCATCCGAGGCCGTTTCTGACACGGTATAAATGGATAAGCCGCGGGCCTTCGGTGAACTGGCCGTATCCGCATGGACGGAAATGAATAAATCGCTCTTCAGGTCGCGGGCAATGCGCACACGGTCAGGTAACAGGATAAAACGATCATCCCCTCGGGTCAGCGAAACACGGTATCGGCCTGTTTTTTCTAAAGCCTCTGCCAAACGACGCGCATACGAAAGTGTGATCGATTTTTCCTGTGTTCCATCACGCGTCACCGCGCCGGGGTCTTTGCCACCATGTCCGGCATCAATCACAATGTGCGGTTTGGGCCTCGCCTCCTGGCGGACCGGCTTGAGGATGGGAAACGGATACCCCTCGCCCTCCGCCGGGGTCAAGACCACCGTCGGGTTGCGGGGAGAAGGACTAAAATTTGCCAGTGGCACCACCTCGACCACAAACCGTCCCGGAGAACCAACACTTCCTTCAGAAAAACGATGCACTTCGGCTTTTTGCACAGGCCCCGACAATTCAATGACCACGCGGGAGGTATCAGTATCAAACTGGCCAAAACGGATGTTTCGTATAAGCGAGCCCTGATACTCTTTTGGTAATCCAACCCCATCACCCTGTACACTATCCAGATCAATCACCAATCGTTCAGGGTTTTGCAGACGGAAAATCTTCTGCTGATGAATGGGACCGGCCACATGAAAAACGACATATTCTCGCTGCGCTTCCACCTGCAGACTGGTGCGTAGGATTTCAGTCGCCTGCACTGGCGCAGGTAAAAACCCCAAAAAGCCAATGATAAATAAAAGAATAATGTTATTTTTTGGCATCACAAAAAGCAAAGTAACATCCTCAGTTGTAGAAGCCTACGAGCAAAGCCGGTTGTCAACCGCTTATTAATTCTATACACCTTACCTTAGGTGAAAACGAAATTCTCCGCTCGGCGAAGGTTACATCGACCCGAAGAGCGTGCCGCCTGAGCGGCAAACCTTGTCAGAGGTGATTCTGGCGTAACGAAACATACGAGACACGAAAGGTTTTTCTCATGTCCAACACCTTGTACATCTTTAGCGTTAACCCTCTCATCCACGACCTGGCCTTAACGTCAGGGCGCGCTTAACAGAGGCCATTTTTTAAACCTCGCCGCCGCCTGACGCGCGCTTATGGGACGCATGACGTTCTTCGATATTTATTCACCGGTGAGAGTACTCACCGGACCAATGATCCGCATCTTACGCTTGGGTCCATCGAATCCCGTCGAATTCTCTGTAAGTTTAGCGCTCAGGGAGGTGGCTGAACCGACGGAGTAACTCCCCATGACCAAGCGCCTATTGATTGATGCCACCCACGAGCTGGAAACACGGGTTGCCATCATTGTTGATGAAATCATTGAACATTATGATTTTGTTTCCAGTGCCAAGCGACAGCTCAAAGGCAATATTTATCTTGGTAAAATCACGCGTATTGAACCATCGCTGCAAGCCGCTTTTGTGGAGTATGGTGGCAATAAGCAGGGTTTTCTCTCTTTTTCAGAAATTCACCCGGACTACTACCAGATCCCGATTGCTGATCGTCAGCGCCTGATGGAAGAAGCAGCGCGCCTTGCAGAGGAAGAAGCGGCGCGTGCCGAACGAGCCGAGCGCGATGAAGAAGGTGAAGATTCTGAAGGGTACTCTCTGGATGAAAATGCTTCCTCTGCCGAGGATCGCCCGCGCCGCGGTCGGCGGCGTCGTGGCCGTGGCGGACGCCAGGCAAACATCGCAGCAACGGCGCAAGAAACACTTACCGATGCGGCAGCCATTGGTGATGCCCCCATGCCCAGCACGGATTTTGCCGAAGCTGCATTGGCAGAACCGGATGATGTCCTGCCAGCTGACGCCCCCTTGGAGGCAGCGACTGAGGCAGGAGCAGAACCGCAAGACGACGCGCCCAAAACAAAGGGACGCCGACGCCCCTTTGCCAAGAAAAAAGCACAGCAGGCGCGTACGCCATCGATGGAAACCAGCTCTGAGCCGGTGGAAGAGGGAGATTTGGAGCCCGAGTCGCAGGCTCAGGATGCGGAACCTTTTGGCCAGATGACACATAATTCATCGGCGGAGGATTTTTCGCTGTCTCTTGATGAATCTGACGATGAACGTGACGAGAGTGATGACAGTGAACACGTGGAAACCGTGTCTGAAGAAGATGTTGTCAAACCTCGTCCATTCACGATCCGGCGCTATAAAATTCAGGAGGTCATTAAGCCCAACCAGATTGTTTTGGTACAGGTAATTAAAGAAGAGCGGGGTAATAAAGGATGCTCGCTTTCAACCTACATCTCTCTTCCAGGTCGCTATTGCGTGCTGATGCCAAATTCTCCGAAAGATGGTGGCATTTCCCGTAAAATCGGCACCGGTACGGATCGTAAACGACTCAAAGAAATCGCAGCGGAATTAAAAGAATCCCGTGGCATGAGCGCGATCATTCGCACCGCGGGCATTGACCGCTCACGCACCGAAATCAAGCGTGATTATGAGTATCTCATCAAGCTGTGGAGCCAGACACGTGATCTCGCGCTCTCCTCTACCGCGCCGGCGCTCGTCTATGAGGAGGGCGATATCGTCAAGCGCACGGTACGCGATTATTACAACAGCGACATCGCCGAGGTATTGGTACAAGGCGAAGCGGCATACAAATCCGCTAAAGAATTCATGAAGATGATTATGCCGTCGCATGCCGCGCGCGTGAAGCATTTCAAAGAACGCCAACCTCTGTTTTCTGCCTATGGCGTCGAAGAACAGCTGGCCGATTTGTATAACCCCATTGCTCCCCTCCCCTCTGGCGGATATCTGGTCATCAACCCAACCGAGGCGTTGATTTCAATCGATGTAAACTCCGGACGTTCGACCACAGAGCGAAACGTTGAGGAGACGGCCTTCAAAACCAACCTGGAAGCGGCCGAGGAGGTCGCGCGACAGCTGCGCCTTCGTGATTTGGGTGGTCTGGTCGTCATCGACTTTATCGATATGGGCTATGGCAAACACCGCCGCGCAGTGGAGCGTGCACTGAAAGATGCTCTGAAGTCTGACCGTGCTAAAGTGCAGGTGGGCCATATCAGTGCCTTTGGCTTACTTGAGCTTTCGCGTCAGCGCCTTGGCCCAAGCATTTTTGAAACAACCACTCAGCCATGTTCACATTGTGGTGGCACCGGGAATGTTCGTTCACCAGATGCAACCGCTGTTTCACTCATCCGTGAGTTGGAAAGCATGGCATTCGATGGCCAGAGCGAGATCCGCGTGCGCATGACCGCACCGGATGCACTCTGCCTGCTCAACCGCTACCGGCACGAAGTCGCACGTTTGGAGCAGGCTTACGGACTAAAACTGACGTTTGAAACCGATGATAGCCTGATTGAGGGGATCTACGCATTCGGCAATGCACCTGCAGGCGGCGAACGTGGTAAAGATCGCCGTCCTCAGCCACCACGCCGCCGTAGTAAGCGGGGAGGACGAAATGGCAAAATGACGCGCGGACTTTATAAATCAGATGATCCGGAAGATGAGGTCGTGGTTGAAGAAGAACTGCTCGACAGCGATGCCAACGAAAGTGAGGGCTCGGAGGGCGAATCATTTGACGCTGAGTCTGGCGATGAGCGCGGCGAGCGTGGCCGCCGCCGCCGTGGACGCAGAGGTGGTCGAGGTCGTGGCCGCCGCGATGAGCACGGAGATGCACCCTACGCAGAAGATGACAAACTAGATGCTGAAACCACTAATGCAGATTTTACCAGCGAAGGGGATGCCGATGAGGCACAGGAAGGGCTAGACCAGGAAGATGAGCGCGGCGAGCGTGGCC
>DBAU01000049.1 GCA_002291845.1 Alphaproteobacteria bacterium UBA1002
ACTGAAAAATAAATAGGGATGCAATTCCAAACTGCGCGCAACTAGCAAGAGCAAAATCTAAAGTTAGACTGTCTCCATGAAAATAGGATGGATTCAATACTGTTTTTTCATCTGATTTTTCTATTCTCAATGCGCTTACAATACCATTCACATTTGGATGCGCTCCGGCTTCTATAGCACCGTTGTATAGCTTGTTGCAAACTTCATGTAGGATATAATCCTTTGATTTTATTGCATCTAAGAATTTTTTGCTGCTAAAATTTTTTCTTACTTCTGAGGCGTATTCTTTACTATCGTGTCTTTTTAAAAAAACCTCTGATAAAGCTTGGTTATCTAAAATAACTAGTGCATATCCAGAATACTCCAAACAAGACCTTAATAAATTATACGATTCAGGTATTTGAGTTGAGTATGCCAAGCTACAACCTGCTCTATATGCACTATGCGCTCTGACAAAGAACAAAGCAGCAAGTATGTTTTTGTGGCCAATAAGATTATTACTAACCCGCTCAAAACAATTATCTATTTTACAAAGATTTTCATGTAGGGGATGTTTCTGAAGATATGTGGCAAAGCGGTTTTGTTGAGCCAATTCAAAGAAATCAGTGATCGAGTCTTCGCCCCAGCCAGGCGGAGCTAAAGAGGTGTTTTTATCCTGCTCACTAACCATACTAAGCTCGCCACACCGCCAAAGGGCCCGATGCCTGACAGGTCGGCATCACTTCGAGGCGATTGATGTTCACATGCACGGGTAGGGAGAGTGCCCACACCACGCATTCGGCGATGTCCTCGGCACGAAGCGGCTCCGTCCCTTCATAGACCTGAGCGGCCTTGGCTCGGTCTCCGCCAAAACGTACCACGGAAAACTCCGTCCCTCCGGAAAGCCCAGGCTCAATGTTGGTTACCCGCACGCCGGTGCCGAGCAAATCTGCGCGTAGATTTAGGCTGAACTGCTCAACGAAGGCTTTTGTCGCTCCATACACATTACCGCCCGGATAGGGATACGTCCCTGCCATCGAGCCCATATTGACGATGTGCCCGCACCCGCGTGCCACCATTCCCGGCAGCAGGGCACGAGTGACATACATCACGCCTTTGATGTTGGTATCGACCATGGTCTCCCATTCATCCAGCGAGCAGCGATGGGCCGGCTCCAGCCCCAGCGCGAGGCCTGCGTTATTAATCAGCCCATCGACGGCCGCCCAATCGTTTGGCAGAGAGGCAAGGCTTTGCTCCACCGCCTCGCGGTCTGTCACATCCATCCTCAAGGTAAAGAGTGCTGCACCGCGATGGGACTCCGTTAGCGCTGCAAGCTTTTCCTCACTGCGCCCGGCGGCAATCACACGGGCGCCCTCCTTGAGCGCCAACTCGAGAATCGCATATCCATAGCCGCTGGTTGCACCCGTGATCAGCACCGTTTTGCCGGAAAGACGCATAAAGAATCTCCTGTGTTATGCCGTGTCTTTTGATGACAAATGCGCCTGCATTTTTTCTTGCTGTTTTGCCTGCCGCCACCAGCATTCCAGCACATCAAGTGGCTGATCCTCAATGCGGAGCCCTTCAGAAGCTGCCTGTGCTTCCATCCACGCCCAGCGGCGCTCAAACTTACGGTTGGCCTGACGCAGCGCCCCTTCAGCATCCACGCCCGCATGCCGCGCCACCATGGCCAGCGTGAACAGCACATCGCCCAGCTCTTCCGTGCGCTCATCAGGGGTGGTGGCGGCGTCAAACTCGGCCAGCTCTTCGTCCAGCTTGGCGCGTGCGCCGGCCATGCCGTCCCAGTCAAAACCCAGCCGCGCCACGCGATTGCCCATCTTCTGGGCGCGCATCAGGGCGGGCAGCGCCAGCGGAAGATCGGCCAGTGCCCCGCCTTCCCTCTTTTGTGCTTTGATATCTTCCCAGGCCGCTTTCTGCTCTTTCTCGCTGGCGAAGCGCGCATCGGCAAACACATGGGGGTGGCGTTCGAGCATTTTATCAGCAATGGATGCGGCCACCTGCTCAAAGTCAAAGTGCCCCTGCTCTTCTGCCATACGGGCATGAAAGACCACTTGGAGCAGCAAATCCCCGAGTTCGCCGCGCAGATCCTCGAGGTCGCCCCGGGCAATGGCGTCAGCGACTTCGTAAGCCTCCTCGATGGTATAGGGGGCTATGGTAGTAAAATTTTGCGCAACATCCCACGGGCAGCCTGCCTGCGGATCACGTAGGCGGGCCATGATGGACAGTAAACGTTGGGTATGGAAAAGGAGAGTCTCAGCCATAGGAGCGGGCTTGCAAAGCAGACAAAGTTGGATTAGTTAGCCCGCACAGGGATAGCCGATTGCCATCGGGCTGGCAAACCCTGCCTTAACTGGAGAGTTCCATGACGTTCGTCGTCACCGATGCCTGCGTGCGCTGCAAATACACTGATTGCGTAGAAGTGTGTCCAGTAGACTGCTTCTATGAGGGCGAAAACATGCTGGTGATTAACCCCGATGAGTGCATTGATTGTGGTGTGTGTGAGCCGGAATGCCCGGCCGAAGCCATACATCCGGAATCCGAAGCGTTGCTTAAGTGGGTGGAAATCAATCGTGAATTTGCGGCCAAATGGCCGGTTCTGACGAAAAAGAAGGACGCGCCGGCCGACGCTGATGAGTTTTTGGGGCAGTCCGGTAAATTTGAGACGTTTTTCAGCCCAAAGCCCGGCAGTGGCGACTAAACAGAAAACGCTTTATACCTCACCCTCTATATTTTGATTTTCAGCCTTGTATCCCAAAAGGCCTTTTTAACGGCCTTGATACAAAAAAGAATCGCACGGCGGGAGAAAATCACACAATCGCGCACGTGAACGTGAGGGAAGAATCCAGGAAAACTGCGCTTTTTAGCCGCAATTACTAACGAAATACTAAAAATTGTTACAATCTTAGATAAATTTTATTTTTCCAGTTTTAATGGGCTAAATTTTGTGGTATATATACAACATCTCGCGCACCTCCTGAGTTGGTGACAATCTGTTGTGTGCCCGCCATCCGGCGCGTGAGAAATTTATTATTTGTAACCCCCATTATTGAGGTGTGGCTATGTCGAAAAAATCCGCCCAGAAATTCGCCGTCGGTTCCTATGTCGTGTACCCTACACATGGCGTCGGCAAAATCGTGGGTGAAGAGACGCAGTCGATCGGCGAGATCGAGCTGCGCGTCTTCGTGATTGAATTCAAAAAAGACAAGATGACTTTGCGCGTACCGGTGCATCGTGCAGAAGCCGCCGGCCTGCGTAACATCAGCAACACCGATGAGATCAAGAAAGCCATTGATGTCCTCAAAGGAAAGGCCAAAACCTCCCGCGGGATGTGGAGCCGCCGCGCTCAGGAATACGAAGCAAAGATCAACTCAGGCAATATCATCTCCATTGCCGAGGTGGTACGTGACCTGCACAAGAACGTCGATCAGTCCGAGCGTTCCTACTCTGAGCGCATGATCTATGAATCGGCGCTGGGCCGCCTCGCGGGCGAACTCGCCGCCGCCGAGGATGTGGAGCTGAAAGACGCCTCCGACAAGCTCCTGAAGATGCTCCGTAAAGTGGCAGCGTAACCCTCTCCACTCCTCCTACGTGATGATAAAAAAGGCCGGTAAGATCACCGGCCTTTTTTATTTATTTCACCAAAACTTAACAATAGCAGGCCGTTAATTCAGATATAATAATATTTATACTGAGAGGCTGCTATGGGATTATTTGAAAATACACCACAGACAACAGATGATCATTTAAAGGTCATTGAAGAGAAATCTGCTAAAGAAACATCGACCTCGCAAAAAGTGCTCGCCGCTGCAAGCGGGATAGGTTCCGCAGTAGTTACCGGAGCCACCTGGCTTGGCGTTGATATGGCAGTTGATGCAGCCCAGCGGAACTCACATCTTTTTGATGGCATTACCGTTCATCATGCACAAAAAGATTTTGTTAAAGAAGGTAAGAATTTCCAAGCAACTGCACGCGTCATCGATAAAGATAAGACAACAGCATTGTGGAATGCTGTTAAAGAGGGCCTTAAACCCGGCAATCTGTGGCAGCAGACAAAAACTTTCGCCAAAGAGCATCCCAAGTACACGATCGCCATCGTGGGCGCATCTACCGCATTAGGGGCGATAAGTGGCTACGGACAACTTTTACTCTATAAAAAAGATAATGATGCACAAATTGGCGATAGCGTTCGTGCGGTAAGAAAAATGTACGCGGAAGCAATGCCAGAAGAAAAAGAGCGGATCGCGACGCAGCTCGCCGGCGGCAAATGGACAGCTAAAGTAAGCGCAGAAACTCCGTCTTCAAAAGAGGTTTCACGCTAGGCACTACACCCGCCGCTCGACCATCAGCTTCTTGATCTCCGCAATCGCCTTGGCCGGGTTCAGGCCTTTGGGGCAGGCTTTGGCGCAGTTCATGATGGTATGGCAGCGGTACAGGCGGAACGGGTCTTCCAGCATGTCCAGGCGCTCGCCGGTGAACTCATCGCGCGAGTCGACGATCCAGCGGTACGCCTGCAGCAGCACGGCGGGGCCGAGATAGCGCTCAGGGTTCCACCAGTAGCTCGGGCAGGAGGTGGAGCAGCAGAAGCACAGGATGCACTCATAGAGGCCGTCCAGTTTCTTACGGTCTTCTTCCGATTGCAGCCGCTCACGAGTCGGTGCGGCGGACTGGGTCATCAGCCACGGTTTGATCGACTCATACTGCGCGTAGATGTGCTTAAGGTCGGGCACCAGGTCTTTAATGACCTTCATATGCGGCAGCGGATAGATGGTGACCTCGCCCTTCACATCCTCAATCGGCTTGGTGCAGGCGAGCGTATTGGTGCCGTCGATGTTCATTGAGCAGGAACCGCAAATCCCCTCCCGGCAGGAGCGGCGGAAGGTCAGCGTCTGGTCCAACTCCCCTTTGATTTTGATCAGCGCATCGAGCACCATCGGGCCGCAGGCATCCATATCGACTTCGTAGCGGTCCATGCGTGGGTTTTTCGGCACGCCCGCCGCATCCACATCGGACGGATCCCAGCGGTAGATATTGAAGACACGCACATTGGTGGCGCCTTCCGCTTTATAGGCGCGCCCATTTTTACTGATCTTTGAATTGGCGGGTAGAGAAAACTCGGCCATGGATGTTTCCTTAATAGACGCGTTTTTTCGGTGGAACGGCTTCCACCTCATTCGAGAGGGTGTAGAGATGCACCGGACGGTAATCAATCACCACCTGGCCCTGCTCATCCACCCAGGAAAGGGTGTGCTTCATCCACTGGTCATCATCACGATCGGTGAAATCCTCACGTGCATGAGCCCCCCGGCTTTCCTTACGGTTGGCCGCGGAGTGCAACGTGGAGACGGCCTGCAGCAGCAGGTTTTCGAGCTCCAGCGCTTCCACCAGATCGCTGTTCCACACGAGGCCACGATCTTCGATGGCAACGTCTTTGTAGCTCGCGAAGGTCTGGTCGATCTTCTGCACGCCTTCTTCCAGCACCTCGGCGGTGCGGAACACCGCCGCATTATTCTGCATGGTGGCCTGCATCGCGCGGCGAATTTCCGCGGTGCGCAGCGAGCCTTTGGCGTTACGGATACGCTCGAAGCGCTCCAGCGCCTTTTCCGTGGCCGCGGCGGGGGCTTTCTTCGGTGCCGCACCGGCAACCAGCGTTTCTTTGGCACGGTGTGCCGCGGCACGGCCAAACACCACCAGATCGAGCAGTGAGTTGGAGCCAAGGCGGTTGGCGCCATGCACTGACACGCACGCCGCTTCACCAATCGCCATCAGGCCAGGGACCACCTGATCGGGGTTGCCATTATACAGTGTCACCACTTCGCCGTGATAGTTGGTGGGGATGCCGCCCATGTTGTAATGCACGGTCGGCAGCACCGGAATCGGCTCGCGGGTAACGTCAACGCCTGCGAAAATCTTGGCTGTCTCCGCAATCCCCGGCAAACGCTCGTGAATCACCGCAGGGTCGAGGTGATCAAGGTGCAGGAAGATATGATCCTTGTTCGGGCCAACGCCGCGGCCTTCACGGATTTCAATGGTCATCGAGCGGGAGACGACATCGCGCGAGGCGAGGTCCTTGGCGTGCGGGGCATAACGCTCCATGAAGCGCTCGCCTTCCGAGTTACGGAGGATACCACCCTCCCCGCGCACGCCTTCCGTGATAAGGACGCCCGCGCCGTAAATGCCTGTCGGGTGGAACTGCACGAACTCCATGTCCTGCAGCGGCAGGCCGGCACGCAGGGCCATGGCATTGCCATCACCGGTGCAGGTATGCGCCGAGGTGGCGGAGAAATAGGCACGGCCATAGCCGCCCGTCGCTAGTACCACGGTCTGTGCATGGAAGCGGTGCAGGCTGCCATCGTCCAGATTCCAGGCCATGACGCCACAGCATTGGCCTTCATCATCCATCAACAGGTCGAGCGCGAAGTACTCAATGAAAAACTGGGCCTGATGGCGCAGCGCCTGCGTATAGAGCGTGTGCAGAATGGCGTGGCCGGTGCGGTCCGCCGCCGCGCAGGTGCGCTGTGCGGCCGGGCCTTCGCCGAATTTGGTGGTCATCCCGCCGAAGGGGCGCTGGTAGATTTTACCTTCCGGCGTCCGCGAGAACGGTACCCCGTAATGCTCCAGCTCAATCACCGCATCGATGGCGTTTTTACACATATATTCAATGGCATCTTGATCACCCAGCCAATCGGATCCCTTGATGGTGTCATACATGTGCCAGCGCCAGTCAT
>DBAU01000065.1 GCA_002291845.1 Alphaproteobacteria bacterium UBA1002
TGCGTCATGGCGAGGAGCATAAGCGACGTGGCCGTGCATGCCGGCCCTTGAAATGCTTCGCTGACGCTCGCAATGACGGGGACGCGTCACCTTCGGGGCTGATTGTCCCACCGGCAAAAGATGCTGCGCAGGCTGCGCCTCGCGGGATGATAGGCCGGCTTCCTTTCTCATGCACGCATAACGAGAGTCCCTTATAGCAAAATTGTCGCCTGGGTAGCAAGGTGAGGGCTTGGCCCAATTTTTTGGCATCCGGGCAGCCTTTGGGAATCCTTGGGAAAACCGTCTTTCTTAATTCATCCGCACCCGGAACGATGCTTGAAAAGTCACAGGTTTCTGACAATCGGGTAGGGTGGCGCGATCTGCCCAACATTCCCTTGACCAGCCCAGCTAGGAATCATATTCTCCCAATATAGCCCAAGAAAAACCAGTTTATCCCAAAAACTATCCACAGGGCAAAACAGGCAAGAAGGAGGAGAAAAATGAACCAAGAACAATCTTTTAGCGGGATAATGCCCACCGCGCTTCGACAGGTTCAGCGCCTCTTTTGCACAAGCCGGGAAGATACCGCGGTGGAAACCATCCTGAAGCTCGCCCTCGGGCCGCTGGCGGTCTGGGCAGGCCTCTACAGCCTGCTTCCGTGGTTGCTCAGCTAGTAACGGTGACAGGGGAGCGCGGCGTAGCCCATGGCGTTATTTCTTTCGACCTTCCAGAAGAAGATCGACAAGAAGGGACGGGTTTCCGTCCCCAGCGGGTTTCGCACGGTCCTCGCCGGGGAGCATTTCAACGGCATCGTGGTCTATCAGTCATTCATCAATCCGTGCTTGGAAGCTTGCGGCATGAGCCGTATTGAAAAGCTCTCTGAGCGTATCGATACGCTGGATCCGTTCTCGGAAGAGCACGACGCCTTCGCCGCGACCATCCTTGGCGGTAGCGTGCAGCTGGCCTTTGACGGCGAAGGCCGCGTGATGCTGCCGGAATCACTCCTGCAGGCGGCAGGCATCGGCGAGGATGTGGTGTTTGTCGGTAAAGGCAAAACCTTCGAAATCTGGAAGCCGGAAGATTATACCAAGCACGCCGAAGTGGCGCGCCGCATTGCGCTGGAAAAACGGCAGCATCTGCGTGCCCCCACGGGCGGGGAGGGCGCATGATAGACGCCCGCCACGCTCCGGTGATGCTGCCTGAAGTGCTGGCGCATCTGGCTCCCGTGGCGGGCGAGGTCTATGTAGACGGTACCTTTGGCGCCGGTGGCTATACGCGTGCGATTCTAGACGCGGCGGATTGCAAAGTGGTGGCGATGGACCGTGATCCCACGGTAAACCCCACGGCGCAGGCGTTCCGCCAGCAATACACAACCCGCTTTGATTTTCTCCTCGGGCGTTTCGGTGACATGGAGGCGCTCCTTGCCGCGCAGGGTGTCACGCAGGTGAACGGCATCGTGCTCGATATTGGGGTATCCTCCATGCAGCTCGATCAGGCGGAGCGTGGCTTTTCCTTCCGGGAGGACGGGCCGCTCGACATGCGCATGTCAGGCGAGGGGGAATCCGCCGCGGACATCGTTAACCGTTATGAGGAAAAAGACCTCGCTGACATTCTCTTTATCTATGGTGAGGAGAAAGCCGCTCGCCGCATCGCGCGTGCCATCGTGCAAAAGCGGCAGGAGCAGGCCATCGAGCGCACCGGTGAGCTGGCGAATCTGGTCCGCTCGGTGGTGCGTGCCTCGCCGAAAGAAAAGAAAGACCCGGCCACCCGTACCTTTCAAGCGCTGCGGATTTACGTTAATGAAGAGCTGCGCGAGCTAGAGCGGGCGCTGGATGCTGCAGAGCGCCTGCTTGCTCCGCAAGGGCGGCTGGTGGTGGTGGTGTTCCACTCGCTGGAAGACCGTATCGTCAAGCGCTTCCTCAGCGAGCGGGTGCGTACCGACGCCGGTGTATCGCGTCATGTGCCGGTTGCGCTGGCGCAGCCGCATGCCCCTCTGCCCACATTCTCACTCATCACCCGCAAGGCGGTGGCGCCCGGCGAAGAAGAAGCGCGCCGCAATCCGCGCGCCCGTTCCGCCAAACTGCGCGCTGCGTTGCGTACGTCACACAATATTCTTGAAGGGGAGGCCGCCTAATGCGTCACAATACATGGATTGGGGTGTTGGTCATACTGGTTGCGATTCTGGGGCTGACCCGCGTAAAATACGTGGTAGGTGATGTGCGGCGCGATGTGCGCCAGATGGAGCAACAGCTCGCGGAGGAGCAGGCAAAGATGCACGTGTTGCAGGCGGAATGGGCGCATCTGACACGCCCGGAGCGACTGGAAACACTCAATGCGCAGCACCTCGCTTTGGTGCCCGTATCGGCGACCCGCATGCAGGAGGTTTACACGATTCCGGTGCGCGGTGAAGTGTCTGCGGCGAAGCCACCGGTTGCGACCGAAGTGCGCTATGCCCGCTGAGACGACCCCACGTGCCCATGCCACCGCGACGACGCGTGTGATACGCACGGAAAGTCGAACCAAGCAGCGCCTTGAATTAAGTCGTGGGCGCTTGTTGACTGTCAGTTGTTTGTTTGCTGTCTGCTTTGGTGCGGTAGGGATCCGGCTGGTTGGTGTTGCCAGTACTCCCTTGGAAGAAGCGTTGCTGCGCC
The DNA here is from genome assembly GCA_002291845.1 of Alphaproteobacteria bacterium UBA1002. Taxonomy (GTDB): domain Bacteria; phylum Pseudomonadota; class Alphaproteobacteria; order Rickettsiales; family UBA998; genus UBA998. The sequence goes on from DBAU01000065.1 coordinate 2,631, forward strand.
GGGTCAATTACCAGACTCCGGCCGTTGCCGAGATGACCCTTGCCGACATCATTCAGCGCACGACCCCGCGTGATGAGGTTGATTTGCCGGCGTTGATCTTGCCACGGCGAGATATTACCGACCGATACGGAAATATGCTGGCTACAAGCCTTGAAACACGTTCACTTTATGCACACCCGCGGGAGGTTCGGCGGCCCAAAGAAGCGGCGCGTGCGCTCGCTGCGGTGTTGCCGCGCGTGCCGTTGACCAAACTTGAGAAGTTACTGACCTCCTCCAGCAAGTTTGTTTGGCTCATGCGCAACCTGACGCCGCGCGAGCAGGTGGCAGTGAATAATCTGGGCCTGCCCGGTCTTTATTTTCAAAAAGAATACACGCGCGTGTATCCGCAAGGCGATTTGCTATCCCATGTCATCGGCTTTGTTGACATCGACGGTCATGGGCTGGCAGGGATCGAAAAAACGTTTGATCATGATCTAACGCGCGAAAATACTGAGGACGAGCCGCTTCAGCTTTCTCTTGATTTACGCTTGCAACATTTGCTGAATGACCAACTAGAAAATGCGATCGAAGAATTCTCCGCCATCGGTGCTGCGGGCATGATTGCGGATCTGAAAACCGGCGAGGTCCTTGCCTTTTCAAGCCTGCCGAGCTTTGATCCGCACCATCCTGGCCGCTCACAGCAAGAAGCGCTGTTCAATCGTGTGTCGCTTGGCACCTATGAAATGGGTTCCACGTTTAAAACCTTCACGGCAGCGCTGGCGCTGGATTCGGGAGCGCTCACCATGCAGGATGGTTTTGATACCAGCCACCCAATTAAGGTGTCACGCTGGACCATCACGGATACCCACCCGGTTTATCGTTGGATTTCCGTGCCGGAGATTTACATCTACTCGTCCAATATCGGCACCGTGAAGATGATCCAGAAGGTGGGGGTAGAACGGCAGCAGGCCTTCATGAAAAAACTTGGCATGTTTGACCGTGTGGATATCGAGCTGCCGGAGCGCGCAGAGCCCCTGATGCCTTCGCCTTGGCGGGAAATCAATATGATGACCATCTCGTATGGCCATGGCATTTCGGTCACGCCACTGCACCTGGCACAGGGAATTCAAACTATGCTGAATGGCGGCTACCGCCAGGGCTTTACGCTAGTCAAGGGTGAGCAGGTGCCGTTGGAAAAGAGCGAGCGTGTGATTCGCCCTGAAACCTCCAAGCATGTCCGTCGTCTGATGCGTGCGGTGGTGCAGTATGGCACGGGTAGAAGTGCGGATGTGCCTGGCTACCATGTCGGTGGTAAGACCGGAACGGCTGAGAAGGTGAAAGCCGGGGGATATGCAGAAAAAGCAAAAATCGCCTCATTTATTGGGGCGTTCCCGATGAATGATCCGCGCTATCTGATTCTGGTGATGGTCGATGAGCCGAAGCCAACAAAGAAAACCTATGGCTATGCTACCGGGGGGTGGGTGGCTGCTCCAGTGGTTGGTCGTTTGGTCAATCAAATGGCGCCAATGTTAGGTTTAAAGCCAAACACCGATATCGCGCCAGATGCCATCGACGACTACATGCTGGCCATCAAGGAAAAAGAAAAACGTGCCCGTCAGCAGGCGGCAGAGCGTACCCGCGTCCAGACGGTCAGCTATTGAGCTGGATGCGTGTGGATCTTGCGTTTTGTCGCGGGCGAAGGTGGGTATAAACTCCCCTAGGCAGCGCATCATCCGCACGGTATAAGAAACGCATGAAACTTGCACAGATGATGGCCGCTTATCCCCCGCTGCGGGTACGTGGCGACGCGGATGTGGCCCTGACCGGGCTCACCACGGATTCACGGGTGGCCACCGAAGGCTGCCTGTTTATTGCCATTCCGGGCACCAGTGGCGACGGTGCGGCCTATGCCCGTGACGCGGTGGCCCGTGGCGCGGTGGCGGTGGTCTGCACGCCGGATGCCGCAGCGCAGATGCCCGCCGGCGTGACCATCGTAGAGGTGGCTAACCCGCGTCTGGCGGCGGCGATGTACGCGGCGGCGTTTTATCAGCCGCTGCCGTCACGCATTGTGGCGGTCACCGGTACGGACGGCAAAAGCTCGACCGTGGAATTTATCCGCCAGCTACTGGAAGCCAACGGGCGCAAATCAGCGTCGCTCGGCACCATTGGCATCGCCACCAGTGTGCCGCTGCCACCTTACGAAGCGACCAACACCACGCCCGATCCGGTCGTACTGTGCCAGCGGTTGCACATGCTTGCCCGCGCCGGGGTAGAGGATGTGGCGCTGGAGGCCTCCAGCCATGGCCTGCACCAATGCCGCCTGGAAGGCCTGAGGCCGACGGTGGGTGTGTTCACCACCTTCGGGCAGGACCATCTTGATTACCATGGCACGCTTGAGGCCTATTTTGATGCCAAGGCGCGCTTATTTCGTGAGTTATTGAGCACGGGCAGTGCGGCGGTGCTGAATGCCGATGATCCGCGCATTGCCATGCTGCGCGAGTCCTGCACGATGCAGGGCGTGAAGGTACTGAATTTCGGCGTCGCGGGAGATGCCTGCCAGCTGCTGGAGGCCACGCCGGTAGAAGACGGGCAGCGCGTGCGCCTGCGCCTCGATGGGGTGGCGTGGGACGGCGTGATTCCGCTGTATGGGCGCTTTCAGGTAATGAATGTGCTGGCCGCCAGTGCGGCGTCGCTGGCGCTGGGGCTGAGTGCGCCACAGATTCTGGCAGCCTATGCCGGGCTGCGCGGGGTGCGTGGGCGGCTGGAGCTGGCGGCGCGCCATCCGCAGGGCATGCCGGTCTTTGTGGATTATGCCCACACCGCGCAGGGGCTTGCCTCGGCGCTATCAGCGCTGCGGCCACATACGCGCGGGCGCTTGCATGTGGTGTTTGGCTGCGGCGGCAACCGCGACGCAGGCAAGCGGCCTGAGATGGGCGCCGTCGCCGTTGCGCAGGCAGACCGCGTGATTGTCACTGATGATAATCCACGCCACGAGGACCCGGCAGCGATCCGCCGGGCGGTGATGGCAGCCGCGGTGGGCGCGGAAGAAATCGCCGATCGTCGCACCGCGATTACTCAGGCTGTGGCCAGCCTTGAGGCGGGGGACGTGTTGTTGATCGCCGGTAAAGGGCATGAAACCTACCAGATCATCGGCGACACAAAGCATCCCTTTAATGATGTCGAAGAAGCGTTGGCGGCGGTGGCAGCGCTCTCTGGCGTGCGGGCCGCCGGGTGAGCGGCCGCACGATGACGATGCGGCACCGGACATACAACAAGGAGATGCAGCGATGAGCCTTTGGACATCCGCCGAGATTGCTGAGGCCGTCGGAGCCTCTGCCCGCAGTGCATGGCAGGCACAGCGGGTGAATACCGATAGCCGCACACTGGTGGCAGGGGATCTGTTCGTTGCCCTGAGCGGGGAGCGTTTCGATGGGCATGAGTATGTGGCTGAGGCGCTGGCGCAGGGTGCCGCCGGGGCGCTGGTTGCGCGCGAGCCGGAGGGGCTGGCAGGTGATCCGCGGTTGATCGTGGTGCCCGATACGCTTATCGCGTTGCAGCAGCTGGGTGCCGCCGGGCGGGCGCGCAGTGCCGCCAAGGTCATCGGTGTCACCGGGAGCGTCGGCAAGACGAGCTGCAAAGAAGCATTATTGATTGCGTTTGGCCAGCAGGCGCGCACCTACGCCACCCGTGGCAACCTCAATAACCATATCGGTCTACCGTTGACGCTGGCGAATATGCCGCGCGATACGGAAGTGGCCGTGCTGGAAATGGGCATGAACCACGCAGGCGAGATTGAGATGCTCTCCCGTCTGGGCCGTCCGCACGCCGCAATCATCACGGCGGTGGAGGCGGTGCATATCGAGTTTTTCGCCAACGGTATCGAAGGCATTGCGGATGCGAAGTCTGAAATTGCCGCCGGCCTGGAGCCTGGTGGCACGCTGGTGCTGCCCGGCGATAATCCGCATATCGAGCAATTGCAGCGCAATGCCGCGCGTTATGGCGTGGCGCAGGTACGCTGCTTCGGCGCAGGCGCAGGGTGCGATTACCGTCTGCTCGATTACCGTACCTTGCCGACGGGATCGCAAGCGCATGTGCAAACCCCGTCCGGCCGTCTGGATGTGACGCTCGGGGCGGTGGGCCGTCACTGGGCGCTGATGACAGCAGGGCTGCTCGCGCTGGTCGATGCGCTGGGCTATGACCGCGCGGCGGCGGCGGACGCACTGGCCGCGTTCAGTGAACCGGCAGGCCGTGGCCGCGTGCTGGAGGTGGCGCTGCCCGGCCATCGCACCGTGCTGGTCCTTGATGACAGTTATAACGCTTCCCCCGCCTCGATGCGGGCGGCGTTTGCGCGGATGGAGGAAATCTGGCAGGCCCGTGGCGCACGGGGCCGCAAGCTGGCCGCCCTCGGCGATATGCGTGAGCTGGGCCATCACGCGCCGGAAATGCATGCCGGCCTCGCGCCGGAGATCGAGCAGCTCTCCATCCAGCTCTATGCGGCGGGCGAGCATATGCGCGGGCTGTTTGACGCCGTGCCGCGCGTGCTGCGCGGCATGTGGTGCGAAGAGGCCGGGGCACTCGCCAGCGCGATGGTTTCGCAACTCAAGGATGGCGACATCCTGCTGGTGAAAGGCTCGCGTGGCAGCCGGATGGACAAGGTTGTCACCGCCGTGCTATCCGCTGATGAGGACTCTGACCAACCGAAAGCCCGCCATGCTGTATAATTTACTTTTCCCGCTTGCGGATGAATTCCAGCTATTCAACCTGTTTAAGTACCTGACCTTCCGCAGCGGCGGGGCAGTGATGACCAGCCTGATTTTGAGCTTCATCATCGGGCCGCGCCTGATTCGCTGGCTGCGCTATAAGCAGAAAGGCGGCCAGCCCATCCGCGAGGACGGGCCGGAATCTCACATCCGTACGAAGCAGGGTACGCCGACCATGGGCGGGCTGATGATCCTACTCTCCGTTTCGCTCTCGACGCTGCTGTGGGCGGACCTCACCAACCAGTATGTGTGGATTGTGCTGTTTGTGACCATCGGCTATGGGCTGATCGGCTTCACTGATGACTTCATGAAAGTCACCAAGCGCAATACCAAGGGTTTGCGTGGCAAGCTGAAGCTGGTGTTCCAGTTCGGTATCGCGCTGATCGCTGCGCTGTGGATTGCAAAGGTGAATGCCGATGCCACGTCGGTCGTGGCGCAGCTGGTGCCCAACCCGGCGGCTCCTGGCTCCGCAGGGTTTGATCATTCCACCTATCTTGCCGTACCGTTCTTCAAGGATTTCTTCCCTGATCTCGGTTGGGGCTATTTCCTCTTTGCCATGTTGGTGATGGTGGGGGCTTCCAACGCGGTGAATTTGACCGACGGGCTGGACGGCCTCGCCATCGTGCCGATCATGATCGCGTCCGGCTGCTTCGCGTTGATTGCGTACCTGGTCGGCAATGCGGTGTTCTCGGAATATCTGCAGATTCACCCCATTCCCGGTGCAGGGGAGTTGACTGTGTTCTGCGCGGCGCTGATTGGCGCAGGGCTAGGCTTTTTGTGGTATAACGCGCCGCCTGCGATGGTGTTCATGGGCGATACGGGCAGCCTCGCGTTTGGCGGCTCGCTTGGCGCGATTTCCGTCATCACCAAGCATGAGCTGGTGCTCGCTATTATCGGCGGGCTGTTCGTTCTGGAGGCGGTGTCGGTGATCGTGCAGGTGGCCTCGTTCAAGCTCACCGGTAAGCGCGTCTTTAAAATGGCGCCGATTCACCACCATTTCGAAAAACTGGGCTGGCAGGAGCCGACCGTCGTCATCCGCTTCTGGATCATCGCGACGATTCTGGCGCTGATCGGCCTTTCCACGCTGAAGCTGCGCTAGACCATGATTCTCCTTCCCCAGTACAAAGGTAAAAAAGTCGGTGTTGTCGGCCTGGGCAAATCGGGCATGGCGACCATCGCGGCGCTGGAAGCCAGTGGGGCCGAGGTGCTGGCATGGGATGACGGGCTGGCGAAAAAAGGCGGCGCGCCAGTGACCTTGACGCCGCTGCCGGAATGGCCCTGGGCCGAGGTGGCGGATCTCATCCTCAGCCCCGGCGTGCCGCTGACCCATCCCACGCCGCATGAGGCGGTGACGCGGGCGAAGCAGCACGGCGTGCGGGTGATTGGCGATGTGGAGCTGCTGCTCACCGCCTGCCCGGAGGCAACCGTGATCGCCATCACCGGCACCAACGGCAAATCCACCACGACGGCGCTGATTGGCCATATCCTGCGGGAGGCAGGCCAGCGGGTGGAGGTGGGGGGGAATCTGGGCACGCCCGTTTTGTCGTTTGCGCCGCTTGCGGCAGGGGATATCTATGTGCTGGAGCTGTCCTCCTATCAGCTGGAGCTGCTCGATCAGGCGCGGATTCACTGCGGCTGCTTCCTCAACATCACGCCGGACCATCTCGACCGCCACGGCACGATGGAAGGCTATGTGAACGCAAAGAAAAACATATTCCTCAAACAGCAGCCGGGGGATACCTGCATCATCGGCGTGGATGACGCCTACACCGAAGCCGTGGCGCGTGAGTTCATCGCCCGCGGTGACCGCCGGGTGATTCCCGTTGGCATTCACGCGCGCGTGGCGGACGGCATCGAGGTAAAAAACGGGGTGCTTGAGGATGGACTCCAAAACGCACGTATCGACCTCACTCCCTGCCTGGCACTGAAGGGAGCGCATAACTGGCAGAACGCGGCGGTGGCGTATGCAGCCTGCCGCGTTGCTGGGCTGACGGTGGAGCAGATTGCCGCAGGGATGCAAAGCTTCCCCGGCCTGGCGCATCGCATGGAGCGGGTGGGCACGGTGGCGGGTGTCACCTTCGTCAATGATAGCAAGGCCACCAATGCTGACGCCACCGCCAAAGCGCTCGGCAGTTATGACCAGATTTACTGGATTGCCGGGGGGCTGCCCAAAGAGGGCGGCATCACCTCCCTTGGCGCGTTTTTCCCGCGCATCCGTCACGCTTTCCTGATTGGTCAGGCGGCCGACGATTTCGCGCAGACGCTGGAGGGGCATGTGCCTTACACCCAGTGCGGCACGCTGGATGTCGCCACCCGCACCGCCGCCGAGATGGCATGGCGGGAGGGCGGTGAGGGGGCCTGCGTGATGCTCTCGCCCGCCTGCGCCTCGTGGGATCAGTGGCCCAACTTCGAAGTACGCGGCAACGCCTTCCGCGACTATGTGCAGGCCCTGCAAAAGGAGCAGGCGGCGTGAAGAAGAAAGCCCCCAGAAAGCCCAGCCGTTTTGACCGCTCCAATAGCGGGCCGCTCGGGCGCTGGTGGTGGACGGTGGATCGTCCGCTCTTTTTCACCCTGCTGATTCTGATTCTCTGCGGCATGATTCTGGTGACCGCAGGAAGCCCGCCGGTGGCCAAGCGACTGGGGCTGGATGCGTTTCATTTCGTCTATCGCCAGCAGGCCTTTCTGTTATTCGCACTTTTGGTCATGGTTGGGGTCTCGATGTTTGATCCGCGCCAGATCCGCCGTTTCAGTGTAATCGGGCTGATTGGCAGTTTGGTGTTGCTCTGCCTCTTGCCCGTATTGGGGGTGGAGAATAAAGGCGCGGTGCGCTGGTTCCCCGTGCCGCTGATTGGCACCATCCAGCCGTCGGAATTCATGAAGCCGTTTTTCGCCGTAGTCATGGCCTGGGTGCTTTCTGAGCGTTTCCGTAACCCGGAGTTTCCGGCCTACCGCATCGCGATTGCGCTGTTTATCGTGTTTGCCGGGTTGCTGCTGATTCAGCCGGATTTCGGCATGACGCTGACCGTGATGGGCATTTTTGGCGTCCAGATGTTTCTGGCGGGCATTCCCATGCTGCTGGTGATTGCGCTCGGTGTGCTGGGCATCGGGCTGGGTATTGGCGCGTATGCGACGATGCCGCACGTGCGTGACCGCATCGAGACCTTCCTCAATCCGGCGGCGGAGAATTACCAGGTCACCAAATCGCTTCAGGCCTTCCAGAGCGGCGGCTTTTTTGGCCGTGGACCGGGGGAGGGGGTGATTAAATGGCAAATCCCCGATTCCCACACTGACTTTATTTTCGCCGTCGCGGCGGAAGAGTTCGGCGTGCTGCTGTCCATCGTGCTCGTGGTGCTGTTTGCCACTGTGGTGCTACGCAGCTTCTGGCGCGCCGGGCAGACCTCGGACAGTTTTGCCATGCTCTCGATTGTCGGGCTGGCGACCCAGTTTGGCGGGCAGGCCTTCGTCAATATGGGCGTCTCGCTGAAGCTACTCCCTGCCAAAGGCATGACGCTGCCGTTCATGAGCTATGGCGGCTCCTCGCTGGTGGCGATGGCCATTGGCATGGGCATGTTGCTCGCACTGACCCGTAAAAGATATGGCCAGCTTCCCAGTGGACGCTTGCAAGCCTACGGCCTGCCGGGTAATGCGTAACAGACTCAGCCCTACGGGAGCGCGCTTCGTATGACCTCTTCCTATCACATCATTCTCGCCGCCGGTGGAACAGGTGGCCACATCTTCCCGGCGGAATCCCTGGCCGAGGAGCTGACCGCACGCGGCCACCGGGTGACCATGATCACCGATCATCGTTTTGCCGATTACGCGGCGGCCAGCATGAAAGGCATTTTCGCGCAGGTGCCGATTCACTACATCTCTGCCGCCTCGATGGGCCGCACGCTTTTGAAACGTGCGCTGAATGCGCTGATGATCCTGCGCGGTATCTGGCAGGCGCGCCAGCTGATGAAAACCATCCGCCCACACGCGGTGGTGGGCTTTGGCGGCTACCCGTCCTTCCCCACCATGATGGCCGCTACCTCGCTGGGGCTGCCCACCATCATCCATGAACAAAATGCCTTGCTGGGCAAGGCCAACCGTGTGCTGGCCGAACGCGTGACCACCATCGCGGCGAGCTTCGAGCAGACCGGTATGGTCAAGCCGGAATGCCGCCACAAGCTCATGGTCGTTGGCAACCCCGTACGTGCGGCTGTCCGTGCGCTGCATGAGATTCCCGCGCCGGAGCTGGTGCAGGACGGCATCCTCCGCCTGCTCGTGATGGGCGGCAGTCAGGGGGCGCTGGTTTTCTCCGACGTGGTGCCCAAAGCGGTGGCCTTGCTGCCCGAGCCGCTGCGTAAGCGCCTGCGTATTGACCAGCAGACGCGGGTGGAAGCGCTTGGCGAAACCCGCCGCGCCTATGAAGCCATCGGCGTGCAGGCTGATCTGGCGCCGTTCTTCGCGGATGTTCCGGCGCGCCTCGCAGCGGCGCATCTGGTGATCAGCCGCTCTGGCGCCTCCACCATGGCGGAGCTGACCTGCGCGGGCCGTCCGGCAATTCTGGTGCCGTACCCCACCGCGGCGGATGACCACCAGACGTTCAACGCCGCCGCACTGGATGATGCGGGCGGTGCCTGGCTGATGCCGGAGGATGCCTTCACGCCGGAAGCGCTGGCCGCCAAGCTGGAGGGCTTCCTGCGCCTGCCGTCGAGCCTGGCGAAATCCGCGGCGGCCTCGCGGGCGTATGGCCGTCCCGAAGCCGCGGCGAAGCTCGCTGATCTCGTGCTCGGCCATGCCGAGAAACACGCCCGTTTGCGTGGGGGTGGTCTTGCGTCGGGCCATCCGGTGCCTCCCACCGCCACCGACCGCGCGGCGTAACACCATTCCCTCCCCTGCCTGCGGGGGGAGGCTTTGTCAGCAGCCTTCTCCGTGCTCAATCACCCATCCCGCCCCTTGCTCTGGATTCTGGTTGAAGCTAGGTTAGCCAAGACATAACCTGACGAAAGACCTCCATGATCACACTTCCCCTTCGCCGACTTCCCTTAGGCCGCACCCTGCCGCTGCAGGTGGGCATGCTGCATTTTGTTGGCATCGGCGGTATCGGCATGAGCGGTATTGCGGAGATTTTGCACAATCTGGGCTACCAGGTGCAGGGCTCCGATATTGCCGAGAATTACAACGTCGAGCGTCTGCGGGCTAAAGGTATTGCCGTCTCCATCGGCCATGCGGCGGAGAATATCGGTGACGCGGCGGTGGTCATTATCTCCTCGGCGGTGAAGGCGGATAATCCCGAGGTGGTGGAGGCCCGCAAGCGCCGGGTGCCGGTGGTGCGCCGCGCCGAAATGCTCGCTGAGCTGATGCGCCTGAAAATGTCGATCGCCATTGCGGGCACCCACGGCAAAACAACAACGACCTCGCTGACCGCTGCGCTGCTGGATTCCGCAGGCATCGCGCCGACGGTCATTAATGGCGGCATCATCAATGCCTATGGCACGAACGCGGTGCTCGGCACGGGTGAGTGGATGGTGGTGGAGGCGGACGAATCCGACGGGACCTTCATCAAGCTGCCCATCTCGATTGCGGTGGTGACCAACATCGACCCCGAGCATCTTGATCATTACGGCTCGTTTGATGGCGTGCGTGCAGCGTTCAAGCAGTTCCTGGATAATCTGCCGTTTTATGGCTTCGGCGTGCTGTGCATCGACCATCCGGAAGTGCAGGCGCTGGTGGCGAAAGCCGAAGACCGCCG
>DBAU01000084.1 GCA_002291845.1 Alphaproteobacteria bacterium UBA1002
CAAACATTTGGTTTTTTCCCATCTGGTACATCCACTGATGTGTTTGTCCAGAGGGGAGGGTTTCCAATGCATGATAAAAAATACGTGAATACCACTGCCGTTCTTCGGGAGTCATGCGCGTGAGTAAATCAGACGCAAACCGGCTATTGCCGTTTTTAAGCGCAGATGGGTACGGCGGCAGCGTATCAGGATAAGAAATAGGAATCCGACGTACTTTTTTTTCTTTTTTCTCGGAAGGAGGCGCTTGCATCACTGTGCTGGCTTCGGGAGGCGGTGGCACAATGTCTGGTTCATCAGGTGCTGTCCAGATCCCATACGTGTTATAGCAAAGGAACGCCACCACCAGCAACATCACGGCTTTGGGGTGCCAGAGAAGATAGCGTACACTGTGCCATATGAGCCGTCGCAAGGGCTTACGAAGAAAATAGATGGCTGCGATGAGAAGAAGAATGTGAATAAGATTCATCGCATTGCCTCGTCTGGCTAAGGCCTTAAAAAGCCAATGAGCTGTTTGACCTCGGCAAGGTTAGGCGCACCGATGGCACCTGCACGTTCCGCGCCATCACGAAGGAGTGCGTCCAATCCCAGCGGATCCTTTAGAAGCGACTCAAGGGTATGTCGAATGGGGGAAAGGTGCGCAATTAACGCATCAGCTAAACGTTCTTTAAATGTGGAGAAATTCAGTGTTGCACATTCTTCTGCCGCATTAGCGATACTCTGCTGCGTCACTGAAGCATAAATAGTAAGGAAATTTGCCACCTCAGGTCGGTTCTGCGGATCCCAAGTGATTCCTTCAATCGGGTCAGATTTCGCTTTGCGTAGTTTTTGTCGAATGACGTCATCCGAATCGTTGAGATTGATACGCGCCATATCGGATGCATCCGACTTACTCATCTTCTTTGTCCCATCGCGCAGACTCATTACCCGCGTCGCCTCACCAAGAATCATTGGCTCAGGCAGAGGGAAGAACTCCACCCCGTAGGTACGATTAAATGCCCCGGCAATATCTCTAGATAATTCAAGGTGTTGTTTTTGATCTTCGCCAACGGGAACATGGGTTGCTTTATAAAGAAGTATGTCCGCCGCCTGCAGCACTGGATAGCCATACAGGCCCAGTGATGCTTTTTCTTTGTCCTTACCTGCTTTTTCTTTGAACTGCGTCATGCGGTTTAGCCAGCCCAGCGGCGTCAGACAGCCAAGAATCCATCCTAATTCGGTGTGCCCTGGAGCTGCTGCCTGATTAAATAGGATGCTTTGCGTCGGATCAATCCCACAGGCAATCAGGGCGGCTGCCATTTCACGCGTATCCTTACGTAATTGATTGGGGTCACGAGATACCGTGATGGCATGGAGATCCACGACACAATACAGGCATTCATGTGTCGTTTGCATATTAAGCCAGTGGCGGATGGCCCCCAGATAATTTCCTAAATGTGGAATGCCCGTGGGTTGTATACCAGATAAAACACGTAGAGGAGTCATAGGATTAGCAGGAAAAGACAATAGGTTTTTTGCGGCGCAACATATTAGAATGGCAATGTTTTTTGCGATGATTTCATCATTTTGTCACACACGTTAGCGCGAGGAATTGATAGTATAAACTGGTAGAGAACCCTATCATTTTATTTATCAACCCTATATGACCCCGGCCGATCCGCAAGAAAAAAGTATGAGTGCTCCTACGGCGGCCACGGTTGTTTTGCCCGAAAAAGCCCCAACAGACACACCCTCGCAGAAAACGGAAACAACCTCGGAGGAACCTACGGCCGGCCCGACAGCCCGCCGGGTAGGCCGCTGGGTGCATGCACACCACAAATTCTTCAATGGTAATCTTGGCTGGTTCACGGTTAAGCAGGTTACCGCTTCTTTTATTGCCTCTTTTAATATGATGTGCACGGCCATTCCCACTGCATTTGCTTTGGACTGGCTACATTCCAGTGCGGCCAAGCGACTGACCCAGATGCAAAATAGCGGGATCGAGCCGGGTTTTTTTACCAAGCATTGGGGGAATCCTGAGATCCATAAGCCGTTGCGAGCTATGGCCTTCGTCGCCACGGGATTTACGATGTATCGCGGCACCCGCAAGATTTTCAACAAGGTCTATGAAAAACTATTCAATCCTCAAAATAGTGAAGAAAAAACCATTCAGGAAGTCGCTCACTTGCCGCAAAGCATTGGCGCTGCCATCAAAGACGTGATGCCAGCAGAAGCACAGTCGACGCCTTTTGGGGCGGTGGCACTTGGGGGAATTCGTAGCCTGTATTCCCCACCAAAAGCGACGGATGCCGCCTACATTGCAGGCAAGCCCGGTGCGACGTGGGGTAAAGCGCTGGTGCATCCCAAAAGTAAGTTTGCGGAACAAGCCATCATCGATACGCTTGGCTACGCAGCCTTCTTCGAGCTGTCTGATCGTCTTTATAAAGATGTTCAGCTTCGTAAAGAAAAATGGAACGGTAAACCGCACAGCATTGCGACCATCAAGCATAGTGCGATGGATGATAAAGCACCGGCTGGAGATGATGACCCATCGCTCAAGCGGCTAGTGTTCAGGCGCATTATACCCACTGCGATGGGGATCACGGCCTATGCGATCACCCACCGCGCTTCAAAAATGCTCACCGGTGCTCCGACGGCGCCAACGGTGGATGACGGACGGGCGCAGCTGTTCAAAAAATTCTTCCATAGCTTTGGTGCAGAATGGGCCGCCATCGGTACATTTTTTATTCATTCCGCCATCGCCGAGAAATATGAAAAAGCCTACGATGCTCTGTTTGAACGCTTAACGGATAAAGAGCGCGCTGCTCAACAATCACGTAATTAACGTGATCGCCGTTGCTTTTTTCGCGTTTTCGTATTACCCCCTCTGCCCATGAAATCGACCACTGATATGATGCATTTAGGCGCCTTTCCGCATGTGCGGATGCGGCGTAATCGTAAGTCTGTGTGGTCACGCAACCTCGTTGCAGAAAACCGTCTGAGCGTACATGACCTCATTCTTCCCTTATTTGTGCAGGAGGGAGAAGGGCACGTGACCCCTGTAGAGTCGATGCCGGGGGTCGAGCGCTACAGTATTGACCAGCTGGTGCTACAGGTTCGCCGAGCAGCACATACGGGGATTTGCGCCGTGGCGTTGTTTCCCGTGGTGGCGCAGGACAAAAAAAGCGAGTTGGCGGAAGAAGCCTATAACCCCAATAATCTGATGTGCCGCGCCATCCGCGCCATAAAAAAAGAAGTGCCCTATGTCGGCATTATTGGTGATGTGGCGCTTGATCCGTACACCTCGCACGGGCAGGACGGGCTGGTAATGCAAGGCGACGTCGCCAATGATGAAACCATTTCGGTGCTGATCCGTCAGGCGCTTTCGTTGGCAGAGGCTGGATGCGACATTGTTGCCCCCTCGGATATGATGGATGGGCGCATTGGCGCGATTCGTCAGGCGCTGGATACGGCCGGCTATCCGTTAGTACAGATTCTTGCCTATGCCGCAAAATACGCTTCCAGTTTTTACGGCCCCTTCCGCGATGCGGTGGGGTCCGCCGCCAATCTGGGTGGAGGAAATAAATATAGTTATCAGATGAATCCCGCCAACGGTGAGGAAGCCATTCGTGAGGTGGCGCTGGATATCGAAGAGGGGGCCGACATGGTGATGGTGAAGCCCGGCATGCCTTACTTGGATGTGGTGCGCCATGTATCGGAGCATTTTTCAGTGCCGGTGTTTGCGTATCAGGTCAGTGGAGAGTACGCGATGTTGAAAGCGGCCGAAACCCTTGGCTGGCTGGATTATAAGCGCGCCATGATGGAGGCTATGATCTCGTTCAAACGCGCGGGGGCCACGGGTATTTTTACCTATGCGGCGCTGGATATTGCCGAATGGCTGCTGGAGCATTCCACCAAGCATACCGCCTTGATGGAATCACGCTAGGGTGCGGCGTTGCTCCCAGTGCATTTTCTCTGTATTTCTTTGAGTTAACCTAATCTTAGGGGATCGTTTGCTATCATCATGTGGTCATGTACGGTAGCAAAAATGTATTCTTCATTTCTTTCAGAGACTAGTCGAGCGCAGCCCGCGCAGTCAGATTCGGGTATAAAAGGATTTTCTCTGGTTGAGTTATCTATTGTCCTGGTCATCATTGGCTTGATTACGGGGGGCGTTTTCGTTGGAAGAGATCTGGTGCGTCAGGCAGAAATCCGCGCCGTAAGTGCGGATATTGAAAAATATTTATCCGCAATAAATTCTTTCAAAAATAAATATGAATCGATTCCCGGAGATATGCGCAATGCCCAGGCCTACTGGGGAGCAGCGCATGTCGCCCCCGCCAATTGTATCACCACCGTTGGCGCGGGGACGGCAACCTGCAATGGCGATAACAATGCGGTGATCATGATGAGTGTTGGCAGTAACGAGCCTTTTCGCTTCTGGCAGCATTTGGCCAACGCCGCACTCCTGGAGGGCTCATTTACCGGCGTGACGGGTCCGAATGGTTCAACTAACGACGCGGTGCCGGGCACAAATGTTCCTGAGGGCCCCATCCCCGGTTCGGGGTGGAGCGTCTTTAACTGGGGCATTCAGAGTGGTTCTCCGTCTGCCTTTGACGGAGTCTATGATAACTACCTTCTCTTTGGTATAATACAAACCAACACCATCACATCAGCTGCAGCCCTCAGTCCGGAAGAAATGGCAAGTCTGGACATTAAGCTGGATGACGGACGCCCAGGAACCGGCAAAGTGGTCCCCCGTCAGTTTTCTAACTGCACCACCGCAACCGCTTCTAACCAGACCAATGCGAATTACGCACTGACCAATCAATCATTGGTATGTTCATTGATCTATCGGCAGGCGTTTTGATCAAAGATTGGCGAAAGAAACCTCAGCATTCAGTTCTTTCATGTCGCCAAGTGCTTACAATGGCTCGTAGGTTTCTACCACGATCAAGCCGCGAATGATGCGATCCTTCGCATCCTCCACTTTATCAATCACCTTTTTGTTCACCAGATTTTTGTTGTGAATATCTACCGCGTAATCCAGTGCATTTTCACGAATACCCAGATATTTAATGCCAGGCTCCCAGCGGCCTGAGAAGCCATTGGTCAATGTTTCATAGACGGCTTTATCTACCCGCTTCACCATGGAAGTCAGCACCGTGCCGGGAAAAAGACCGTTCTGGTTTGTATCCACACCAATCGCGTAACGGCCCATCTCTTCAGCGGCCTCGAGTACCCCAAAACTAGAGCCGCCCGCTGCGGCAAAGATGACTCCGGCGCCATTGTTAAACTGGCGCTTAGCCAAAGTTTTTGCACGCTCTGGATTGCTCCAGGCCGCCGGCGTATCTCCCACCGTGTCACGCAGCAATTCAATATCGGGATTTGCGTAGGTGGCGCCTTGTAAGAAACCCAGCGCAAAATTATTGATCAACGGGACGTCCATCCCGCCGATAAATCCAATTTTGTTAGTTGGGGAGAGCTCACCTGCAACAATGCCGACCAGAAATGCTCCCTCCTGATCCTTGAAGACAATGGATTGTACGTTGGAAAAAAGCGGGGGGACAATCCCGTCAATCACGGTAAACTTCACCTCCGGAAATTGTTCCGCTAGCGCAAGGACCGGCACTACATTTTGAAAGCCGACGGCAATGATATGGCTGGCTCCCGACTCTGCCACGCCACGAATGAATGATAAGCGGTCATTCCCATCCGGTAACGGCGCTTCCTGATACTCAATACCCACTTCAGTATGGGCGCGCTGCGCACCTTTCTTCATCATGTCGATGAAGGACTTATCGTCATTATCATTCCCCTCATAAATGATCACCGGACGAAAATCATCAGCCGCGAATGCCACAGATGAAGCCATCAGCAAAAAAAAGAATGAGACGAAAAAGCTACGCATGAAGTCTGAAAAAAATGCGAATGAACAATGGTTGTGGCTATACTACACTTCACGCGCCGCTCGCACTGGAATTGCTTCTTTTGCATAAGTGGCGTTTAATAATTCTATGCAACGCACCCCCCAAGACGCGCTTACGCGATTAATGGATATACGTCATGCCCTCCATCAAAGCGGATTGGATGGGTATTTATTGCCTGTAACCGATGAATATCAGGGGGAGTACTCTGCCGCCTATGCGCGTCGTGTGACATGGCTGTGCGGGTTTGATGGTTCGGCAGGAATATTGCTGATCCTGCCGCACCAAGCGACTTTGCTGGTGGATGGTCGCTACACATTGCAGGCCCAGCAGGAAGTCGATACCGCGCTATATTCCGTTTACAATAGCAGCGAGGTGACCGTTGCATCGCTATTGCAAGAGCTCCCCCCTGGCAGGCGTATCGGCTATGATCCTTGGTTGATGACTGGCCACCAAATCGATCGCCTGGTTGATGCACTTGACGGACATGCCATGTTGTTGTCATCTCCCAATCCCGTCGATGCGATCTGGAAAGATCAACCAGCGCGTCCCCAAGGCAATATATACTGGCATCCATTGACCTATGCAGGGCGAAGTCATGAAGATAAACTCGATGCCATGGCAGAGGTCTTACGAAACAAGAAGGTCAAAGGCTTCCCACTCACTACTCCCGATGCATTATGTTGGTTGTTGAATATTCGTGGAGACGACATTCCATTTAATCCCTTGCCATTGGCCTATGGCATTGCTTGGGATGATGCTACGTGCAATGTCTATATTGATCCATCAAGGGTGCCAGACGAGGTCAATGCCTGCTTAAAAGGGCGCGTGCAATGGCGAAAACCTGAGCAATGGCAGAATGATCTTGCGGCTCTGGTGCCAGGAGAACGCATAGGGTACGACCCGGAACAATCCCCCGTGGGCATACGCCAAGCATTGATCGGGCAGGGGGTGGTTGTGGTGCCTATGGCAAATCCTTGTTTATTGCCTAAAGCAATCAAAGTGCCAGAAGAGCTGGAGGGGATGCGGCGTGCGCATCTCCATGATGGCGTAGCGGTCGTGCGCTTCCTTGCGTGGTTTGATGGGCTTGATTCAAATGATGTAATCAATGAATTGCAGGTGGTAGAAAAGGTAGAGCAATGCCGTCGATTAAGCCCTGACTATGTGGGGCCTAGCTTTGCAACTATTGCAGGAAGCGGGCCGCATGGTGCCATTGTGCATTACCGTGCTACGGAGCAAAGCAATCGTACCATTATACAAGACGATGTTTTATTGCTCGACTCGGGTGGGCAATACCGGTTTGGTACTACAGACATCACACGTACTATAGTGCGTGGTCAACCAAGCGCTGATTTTCAAAAGCATTTTACAATGGTGCTTAAGGGGCACATCGCACTGGCTCAGGCACGTTTCCCGGCGGGCACCACGGGAGGGCAGCTTGATGTCCTGGCGCGCTTGCCGCTTTGGCAGCAGGGAAAAGACTATGATCATGGCACAGGGCATGGCGTGGGGGCGCACTTATGCGTTCATGAAGGCCCGCAACGGATTAGCAAGCGAGGTGGGGATGTCGCGTTGCAGCCCGGCATGATCCTCTCCAATGAACCCGGGTATTATTGCACGGGTCTTTACGGAATTCGTATTGAGAATTTAGTGGCCGTGGTTGAAAAAGAACGCCATGAAGATCGGGTGTTCTTAGGTTTTGAGACGCTTACGCTTTGCCCGATTGATAGACGGTTGATTGACCGCGCTGGTTTGACGGACATGGAGCGTACATGGCTGAATGAGTATCACCGCGATGTACGTGCTGCGCTTGAGCCTTTTTTAGAGGGAGCTGAGGCCGCGTGGCTTTTTGAACGAACGCAGCCGGTTTAGGCTTCTTTATCGTTGCGCCCTTTTTTTGCGTCATGAAATTGTCATGCGTTGTGCATTGACCATTGCCTTTGGCCAGCATACTAAAGATTCAATGAGGGAGATTTACGATGTCTAAAACTTTTCTTGATGAAGCCATCAAAGAGCGTGCGCGGTTGCAAGCAGAGCTAGAAGCGAGCGAAATTTATCAGAGGTTGCACTTGCTTGATACTATTATTGCGCATTATGGTGGGCTGGGTGCCAAGGCGCGAACAATGGGAAGTCAAGCAAAAGCCAATGCCAGGACAACACTGCGCCAATCTGGCGCGCCCACAAAGGAAGGGGAGATTTTGCAATTAGCGACGGCGTGTATTAAGGCGCAGGATGGCTATGCTAGTAAGCGTGCTATTCATCAGTATGTGACATTGCACGGCGTGGAGGTTTCTGAAGCGGCATTGAGTGCCTATCTCTCCAAGGCGGAGACCTTGAGCTTTGATCGGGAGCGTGGTTGGGCATTGCGTGATGCGCCGCGCACGACAGCAGAGATTGTTCCTTTGGCGATTTCCACGGCTGCACGTACTGCATCGACAGCAAGTGCTCCAAGTGAGGCAGTCATGGTAACGCCGCAAGAGCTCTGGGCCAGCGAAAAGATTTTCTAGCGTAAGATTGGCCGTGTTTGGGGTGCGACGATTCTGTCTTGCCCCTAGCTTTTCACGAGTTCCACATAATCGGCCATCATTTTTTTACGCCCGGCTTTTTCAAAAAAGATGTCGAGATTGTCATTACTTTCGGCAAGGACGATGCCGTAGCCAAATTTGTTGTGAAATACACGCTTGCCCTTCATGGAATCCGTTGGGCGCGGGGGAGGGGTATAGCGCTGCGCTTCATAAAGAATATGTTCGATATTTCGCTGAAACAGGCTTGGTGCCTGGGCTTGTGGCATCCCATCCATGCGTTCTATATGCCCTTCGGGCAATTCACTAAGAAACCGAGATGGGACACTTGATTGCCATTGGTTATAAATCCGTCGGTTAGATGCATGTGTAATGTACAGGTGTTCTTTGGCGCGGGTAATGCCCACGTAGGCCAAGCGTCGCTCTTCTTCCAATCCTGCGGTCCCTGATTCATCCAATGCGCGTTGATGCGGGAAGAGCCCTTCTTCCCAGCCGCCCAAGAAAACCGTATTAAACTCCAATCCTTTGGCGGCATGTAGAGTCATGATGGAAAGCATGTCATCGCTGTTGCGTTCATCAGTGTCCATGACCAGACTGACATGCTCCAAGAAAGCTTCAAGTGTTGGGAATTCCCCGAGTGCGCGATATAGTTCGCGAAGGTTCTCCAGCCTGCCTTGCGCTTCCTGAGATTTTTCACTTTCCCACATACGCCAGTAGCTTGATTCTTCCATGACCAACTCACACAATGCGCCAGGGCCAATATCGCGCGCTAACTCACGCCAGCGTTGCAGTTGTTGCAGCAGTTGCGCTAGAGAACTTTGTGCTTTGCCACGTAATGCCCCGGCTTGCAGCAATTCTGTGGCCGCTTCCTGAAGTGAGTGATTGCGCGCACGCGCATGGGTATGGAGTTGCTCCAAAGTACTTTGTCCTATGCCGCGCTTTGGCGTGTTGATCATGCGCTCGAAAGCCAGATCATCCCGTGGCTGTTGAATGGCGCGTAGATAGGCAATGGCGTCTCGTATTTCCAAGCGTTCATAAAAGCGCAGCCCCCCCACCACGCGATAGGCGATGCCGAGTGTCAGGAACCGTTCTTCAAACGCACGTGTTTGGAAACCCGCGCGCACCAGTATTGCCATGTCAGATAAGGGCACCCTCTGGCGCTGGCGAGCTTCCACCTCTTCGCCAATATAGCGTGCTTCTTCCATATCATCCCACACGGCCTTAATGCGGATAGGCTCGCCGCCTTCCTGAGAGGTCCATAGGGTTTTGCCAAGGCGGCCTTTGTTATTAGCAATCAGCGCGGACGCGGCGGAGAGGATGTGGCTAGTGGAGCGGTAGTTCTGTTCCAGTCGAACCACCTGTGCGGTGGGATAATCCTGTTCAAATTTTAAAATGTTGCCGACCTCGGCGCCGCGCCAGCCATAAATCGACTGGTCATCATCCCCCACGCAACAGATATTCTGATGCTCCATGGCCAGCAGGCGCAGCCATAAATACTGCGCCACGTTGGTATCTTGATACTCATCAACCAACACATAATGGAATTTACGACAATAGTCCTGAAGTACCTCTGGATGGTTCTGAAACAATGTCAGATTATGGAGCAGTAAATCCCCAAAATCGCAGGCATTGTTCGCCAGCAAGCGCTGCTGATAGGCACTGTAAATGCTGTGAATCACCTCTGCATTCGGATGGTCAAGATACGCATGAGTCACTTTGGCAGGCGTCAGACCACGATCCTTCCAGGATTGAATTGTGCCCATTACTTGTTTTGCTGGGAAACGCTTATCGTCCAGATTTTTTTCCGCAATCACGGATTTCAGTAAACGCAGCTGATCGTCCGCATCGAGGATAATAAAGCTCGAGGTGAGGCCCAGTGATTCGGCGTGGCGTCGTAAGATGCGTGCCGCGATCGCATGGAATGTACCCAGCCACATACCACTGGTTGCATCAGGTGTGGACGTGCCATCCGGAGCATGTGAGACCAGCAGAGCCTGCACACGCTCGATCATCTCACGGGCGGCTTTATTGGTAAAGGTCACTGCAAGAATCTGGCTCGGCCATGCCCGCCGTGTTGCGATGAGATGGGCAATCCGTGTGGTCAAGACACGGGTTTTTCCGGTTCCCGCTCCCGCCAGAACCAGCACAGGGCCATCAGACGCGAGCACAGCTTCCCGCTGCGGCGGGTTGAGACGCTGTGCATATTCCGGTACAGCAGAAGTAGAGGTAGGCCCATCGGGGCGCGTCGGGGTGGGAAAGGTCAAAACGGTCATGAAGGTTCAAAAAAATAAAAGCAGTACAATTAAAGACCATCCCCCGCCCACTGACAAGCTGGAAGTCATCCACCGGGAAGCCAATAGGATGGACGCAGAAATTCTGGCGGAGTTTGCCGTGGCGCTTGCCGCCGAAGAAGGTCAGCAAAGTGCCGCGTGCACTATGGCTCTGGCGGCGGCGATGGAAGCGAAGCAGGTTCGTTTCCTGATCGCCGAGTACCAAGGAGGCGCCATTGGTATGGTTATGTTTTATCCCGGCTATGATTTGGAATCTGCAGGGCATGGAATGCATCTGGGGGATCTGTACGTGGTGCCCACGATGCGAAGGCAGGGCGTCGCTCGCCGTCTGGTAAAAGCGTTGGCGGAGATCACGTTGCAAGAAGGTGGGCAATGGGTATCCCTTACAGTGTTGAAAGAAAATAAACGTGCACAGAGGCTGTATCGTTCGCTTGGAATGCTTGAAATACCGGTGCGCTTTATGGCCATTGGCACGCAGGGCCTGCATCACCTGGCACGCACCGGGCCGCATACTTAAAGTTTTCTTCATGCTTCTATGCAAAAATACCATACTTGACAGTTCTGGGTTATTGACGCAGTTTTCAACAAAAGCCGCGCAGACGGCGAACTCGGCAGTTGTGTCGATACCTCTGGAGGAATGGTGCATGCGCCGTTTTTGGGTTGCGCTTTTTGCGTTCACTTTCGTGTGTTCCACGTTTGTTTCCTCTTCCCTTGCTGCGGGCAATCCGCGTTACGCCGCTTTAGTGATGGATGCCGAAACAGGCAAAATTCTGTTTGAATCTCACGCACGCGAAAAACGTTACCCGGCATCACTCACCAAAATGATGACCCTCTACATGGTGTTTGAGGCTTTGGAGAAGGGAACCTGGACTCTGGATAAAAAACTCACCGCATCGAAGAAAGCAGCCTCTCAACCCCAAACTAACATTGCACTGCGTGTGGGCGATAAGCTGACGGTGGAGCAGGCAATCAAGGCGCTGGTGACGCGCTCGGCCAATGACGCGGCATTGGTCCTTGCTGAATCGCTGGGTAAAACTGATTGGAATTTCGGCGTGATGATGACCAACAAGGCGCGTAGCCTTGGCATGAAAAATACCGTGTTTCGCAATCCACATGGCCTCCCGGATTCGCGTCAATACACTACCGCGTATGATATGGCACTGCTTGGCATAGCGCTGCGTCGTGATTTTCCACAATATTATCATTTTTTCACCACGCGCAGCTTCACCTATAAAGGCCGTACGTATGGAAGCCATAACCGCGTGCTGGATCGCTACCCAGGGGTGGATGGCATTAAAACGGGCTACATCAATGCTTCCGGTTTTAATCTGGTCAGTTCGGTGAAACGGGATGGGGTCACGATGGTGGCGGTCGTGATGGGCGGCATCACCGGTGCCTCGCGGGACAATCACATGGTGACGTTGCTTAAAAAACATTTTCCCACGCTAGTCGCGATGAAAAAGCAAGGTACTGCAGGGACCGCTTATGCCCAAGCAACCACGCAAGCGGCCAACTTGAATGCCGGCGTTGCCAATCCATCTGACGCGCCGGCACCCCAGCTCAAACCATCCACCAGCGGGCCGCAGGCATCAATTGCTCTGGCGCAGCCTGCTTCACAGGCAACCAGAAATGCCCTTAGCGCGGAAGCGCTAGATGAAAGGGTGCTTGCCAGCGCCGAGAACCGACCCGCGCCACGGGCAGCATTTGCTTATAAATCGGTAGCCCCCGCAGCAACTCCCGACGCGTCTGAGCCTGCACTGGCTCCTAAAGCAGGTAGCCCAGTTGTGCGCGTTGCTTACACCCCACCTGCGGCGGCGCGCTCTCAGACACTTGATTATCAGTATGCGAAGCTGGAGCCAAACGTGGCCCCAGATCAGTCAAACGCGTCAATGCGTGGCATACAGGGTGAGTGGGGCATTCAGGTGGGTGCATTCCGCAGCGAATCACAGGCAAGGGAAGCCATTGCCAAGGCGATGCAGATGGTGGAGGACGAGTTGAAGCATGCCTACATGAACATCACCTCCGAAGGCGAGCAACAGGCTGCTATCCACCGCGCAAGGCTGGGAAATTTATCCAAAACGGAAGCTGAGTCGGCCTGCCGTAAGCTCAATGCCATGAATGCAGCCTGCTTCCCCTTGCGCATTAACTAAATTATCCATAATAATCAATGATTAGGATTTGTTTGATGGCATTGTCATCAAACTGTCATATGAAATATTAAGTAAATATGTTAATATTGAGCTGTAGTGTTGGAGATCACTGTGCTCTGGAATCAACCTTTAGGCTCACAGATATTTTCAGGCATCCCGATTCTGGGAAATTGTATTCGCTGGTTGGATGCTCAAACCCAGCAGGGCTGGGCAGACGTCGGTTCATGGCTGGGGTGTGGAGTCCAGGAACTCGGTGCGGCCTTGGATCGCGGAGGGGAACATCTCGCCGGAGTGATTGACGGATTAGCCCCAAATGCCCCCGCATCCGCTGAGGTGGTCGCTCCCTCGTTTGCGCAATATGAAGGTATTTCCCAAGCTCTTTCAGGTATTAACCTAGCCTCGATGGCAGGCTTCTCTAGTGATGTAAGCATCTCCGATCTTGGCGAGTTATCCGCCATGAATGTCGGCATGCCCCGCAGTCAAGGATACGGTATGGGGATGATGGTTTAAGAGGTTATCATCATGAGCTGCCGATAAAAAAACCCCGCCATGGCGGGGTTTTTTGTTGGGCTGGAAACCGGGAGGGTTTCTTAGAAAGGTGAGAGAATATCGATGACCTCGGTGCCCCAGCGCTGCTGTGTACCGCGGGTGAGGACGCCACGGCCGCCATAGGTGATGCGCGCTTCGGCAATTTGCGATGAATCGACGGTGTTGCTCGAGTCGATATCCTGCGGACGCACGATGCCTTCTACCTTCAACTCGCGGATATCAAAATTGACGCGCACCTCCTGCGTACCCTCGATGACGTAATTCCCATTAGGTAGCACCTGCTTGATCACAGCAGAGACCTGCGTTTCTACTTTATCCTGCCGGTTAAGGCGACCAATGGTGTTGGAATTCGTGTTGGCAGTAATATCAAGCAATTGCTCGGGATTGGCGCCGAATGGTAAACGGTCCTCCAACCCGAGTACAGCAGGCGCTTCCACTTCCTCGCCCGATCGACGTTGACGCTGGAAATTGCTTACCAGCTGTGCCTGATCATCGATCATCACGCGAATACGCAAGATATCACCAACCCGGCTGGCGCGTTGGTCACGAAAAAAGGCGCGGGCGCCGGGCTGCCAGAGGGAATTGGAGTAACGTCGTGAGGCCGGCTCTGGATCGGGGCTAGGCCAGCTCATCGGGGTATAGCCGGGCTTTTGTGTGGGGTCTTCAATTTTTGTGTGGCGCGGCGCATCGCCGACCTCTTCCAGTTTTTCCAGTGTGGAGGCACATCCGGAGAGAAGAGTCCCGGCGGTCAGCAGACAGATCAACCAGGCTGAGCGTTGGGCATGTTGCATAAATCCTCCTATCGCCGCGCGACACTACGATCACGAACCGGACGGGTGACGCGCACTTCTTCAGCAGAAATGACGGTGCCATACACTGTGACATGGCTATCGCGGTTACGCACGCGGATGGTCTGGCCCTCGGTGCCATCTTCTAACGCCTCGCCAACGGCAGAAATTTCCATGTAAGGCGTTTGATAGGTCATTTTAAGCACGCTGCCTTTTTGGATAATCTCCGGGGATTGCACCTCATCAGCGCGGATAGGGCGGCTTACCGAAATAGTGCGGCGTGGTGTCTTCCCAATCAACGCCTCGGGCTCTGACACAACATTCTGGCGTATGCGGGAGACAGGGAATTCTTTGACCGTAATGTGCTCTGCAGAGATGGCTTCCCCGTGTGTTAAGCGCTGCGTGAGCACCGGAATCTGACGTGTTTCCTCATAACGCCCGCTCACTGGCATCGCAGAAACCACTTCACCCGCATGCGAGAAGAGTAAATTGGCGCTCCACGTGTGATCAGCCTCGTCAAATTTAAGTGTCTTAACCTGCACTTCCAACGGCTGCTTATACTGATAGAGCAGCGGTTGGCGTGTGCTGATGATTTCCGCGTGCAGAGAGTCTGCAGCGCCTTCGGCCATCAGAGCGGCTTTTATTGCGTCCTGTGCGTCATCCAGCGTAATCGAAAAGAGTGGCGATGCTGCAGGCTGCGCCACGGTGGGCAGAGGCATGGCAAGGCATGCCATCACCACTACCCCGAGCATTCCGCTTTTCGCTATAAACTTACGCATTTCTTTCTCCCCTGGCCCCATGCTTGTCTGATGCAAGCTTGTGGGTGTTAGCTTATGCTGACTGGTTCAGTGCCTGCAACATTTCATCGGAGGCAGTAATCACTTTAGAATTCATTTCATAGGCCCGCTGCGCCACGATCAGGTTAGTGATCTCGGATACCGGGTTCACGTTAGAATTCTCGAGATAGCCTTGCAGCACCACGCCAAAACCTTCTTGGCCGGCAATCCCCTGGAAGGGAGGGCCAGAGGCCGCCGTTTCCAGATAGAGATTATCCCCAATGGCGCGCAAGCCCCCCTCGTTGATGAAGGTGGAAATTTCAAGCTGTCCAACAATCTGCGGTTCAACTTGCCCTTGCGTTTCGACTTGCACTTCACCGTTCTGGTTCACGCTGATGCTGATGGCATCCTGCGGGATGGTGATGTTTGGCGAGACAATAAAACCATCCGAGGTAACAAGCTCCCCTTGAGGGCTTAACTGAAATGTACCATTGCGAGTAAATCCCTGAGTACCGTCTGGTAATTGAATCACAAAATAGCCACGACCGTTGATAGCCAGATCCAGTGCGTTATCGGTCAGCTGCAGTGTGCCTTGTGACATCTGACGGTAGATGGCAGCCGTTTTGGTACCCAAGCCCAGCTGCACACCGGTTGGCACAATGGTGCCGACATCCGCGGAGTTGGTACCGACCCGCCGAAGATCCTGATAAATCAGATCCTGAAATTCGGCACGTTGCAACTTGTAGCCGGTGGTCGTCATGTTCGCGAGGTTATGCGAAATGACATCGACGTTGGTTTGCTGAGCTTGCATGCCGGTGGCGGCAATATTCAACGATCGCATGGGGGGTGTCCTCCGATTACCAGTGTTTTATTATGCGTTACTACCTTGCGCGTAGACATTGCTTGCCTTGCGCTGCAGGTCGTACATTACCTCAATGAATTTTGCGGTGCTGCCGGCCGAACGGTTAATTTGTGTCATTTCCACCAGCGCAGTGACGGGCTCTACATTGGATTTCTCCAGCACACCCTGCAGGACCCGTGAATTGACGGGGCCAAGAGGCTGGGTGGTCGCGCGGAATAACGCGCCGGATTCATGCTCAAGCGTCTGACGGTTGGGGAATTCAGCAATCCCAATCCTGCCAACATCCTGTCCATCTGCGCTGATGGACCCATTTTCGCCTATCTGCAGATTGCGGACATTTTGCTCCACTTGAATGCGTTGGCCACCATCATCCAGCAGAAATGCGCCATTGGGATTCACAATATAGCCTTGCGCATCCAACGTGAAGTTGCCCGCTCGTGTGTAGCGAATGTTTGCACCGCTTTGCACCGTGAAATAGCCATCGCCGCTGATGGCAAGATCAAACTCATTGCCCGTGGATTGCATGGGGCCTTCGCGCGTATCCAGGTACGAGGCTTTGTCGCGGGTAAATGCCATTTTTTGTTTGTTGCCATCATCCACAAGATAATCGACGAACATATTTTTTTCCGCCTGATACCCCGTGGTATTCACGTTCGCAATATTATGCGCGGTGCTTTCCATCTTGCGAAATAGCGCTGTTTGGCGTGATAGCATGATGTAAACACTGTTATCCATGATCTTCCCCGTAGGTGTTGTGCTAACCTCTGCATAAATCGTGCCAGATTGTGCTGGCGTGCCAGAAAGCCGCACATTTCAGGCAAAATGTCTGCCGTGGCGCGTTGCTTGCATTGGCTGTGTTGTCTGAGCAGGCCTGACCTTATTATATAGGTCCCAATGACGTTAAGGAGTGCATTATGGCAGATGATGATCGCGGAGCAGATGGTGATGAAGCAGAAGGCAGCGCCAAAAAAGGGAAGCGCCTCATTTTGGTTATCGGTTTAATCGTTCTCCTGCTTGGCGGTGGCGGGGCTGGTCTATACTTCAGTGGGCTACTCGGTGGCAAAAAAGAAGAGCCGGTAGAAGAGGCTAAAGCACCTGCAGAGCAAAAGAAAGCTGAGGCAAAAGCAGGTGAGCCAGCCAAGCAGGGCGATCCGGTGTTTTTTGAACTGCCGGAGTTTATCAATAATTTGAATACCGGCAGTACACAAACCAGCTTTATTAAAGTGAGCATCATTCTTGAGATTGGCTCAGCGGAAGATCTGGCGCGCGTGCAAACCATGCAACCTCGCATTATGGATGACTTCAATACCTATCTGCGCGAACTCCGCGCGACCGACCTTGCTGGGTCTGCGGGGCTGGAGCGCCTACGTGAGGAATTGTTGCGTCGCGTGAATAAAGCGACCAGTCCCGCGAAGGTGCATAATATACTTTTCAAGGAAATTATTGTACAGTGACGCCTAGAAGACGGAGCGCACATGGCTGAAGAAACCAATAATTCCGAGGGTGACGGCGCGGCCGACGAGTGGGAAAAAATGCTCGCCGGTGGTGACGGCGGCGGAGAAGAGGCCGGTCGTGTCCTGAATCAGGATGAGATTGACCTGCTCCTCGGCTTTGATAGCGCGAACAAAGACGGTGGCGATGCGAATGGTATTCAAGCCATTCTAGGCAAGTCTTTGATGGCCTATGAAAAATTACCGATGCTGGAGGTCGTGTTCGATCGTCTGGTTAGGATACTTTCTTCCTCCATGCGAAATTTTACTTCCGATAACGTCGATGTCAGCATCGACTCTATGACGTCTCTGCGCTTTGATGATTATCTGAATTCTATTCCCTTGCCGGCCCTGTTGACGGTGTTCAGAGCGGTAGAATGGGAGAATTTTGGCCTGATTACCGTGGATAGTTCGTTGATTTATTCCACGGTGGATGTGCTGCTTGGTGGGCGACGCTCGCAGCGGCCTATCCGTATTGAGGGGCGCCCTTACACGACTATCGAGCAAGATATTGTCAAAAATCTTGTTGATATCATCCTTGCGGATATGAGCTCAGCATTTGATCCGCTAAGCCCGGTGACGTTCCAGCACGAGCGGTTGGAGAATAACCCACGTTTTGCGACCATTACCCGCCCAAATAACGCGGCACTTCTGGTGCGGCTACGGATTGATATGGATGACCGTGGGGGAATTGTAGAAATTTTGCTGCCGCATACCACGCTGGAGCCAATTCGTGATCTGCTGATGCAGATTTTCATGGGCGAGAAGTTTGGCCAGGACTCGGTGTGGGAGAAACATCTGGGTAAGGAAGTGCGGCTGGCCGATGTGGATGTGCATGCTGTGCTGGATGAAAAAACCGTACCTATCGGCGACATCATTCGTTTGAAGGTGGGTAGCACCATTATGCTGGAGGCCACGCCGCAGTCTGACATCTGGATGAAATGCGGTGAAGTAAAGCTGACCAAAGCTAAGCTGGGGCGTTTGGGAGACCGTATGGCGGTTTCTCTGATTGAGCCTGTATCGCGTGCCAAAGCAAAGGAGCTGGTTTAAATGACCCCGCAAACCCATTTTTTGATAACGTTGCTTCTCAATGCCATCGTGACAGGTTTGTTGGGCATCACCATTTTTTACTGTGTTCGGCTTAACCGCCGCATACGCGTGCTGCAGGATAGCAAGAGCGAGTTGGCGGAACTTATACGTCAATTTGATGAATCCACCCAGATTGCGACGCATAGCATTAGTGAGATTCACAAGGCGAGCAAGAAGATCAATGAGAATATGCAGGCGCGCCTCGATAAGGCGAATTATCTCGCCGATGATCTCGCCTTTATGATTGAAAAAGCGAACAAGCTGGCGGAGCGGATGGATGGGCAAATCTCGGCCAGCCGTGGAGTGGCGGATAAAGCCTCCGCCATGGCAGGCCGCACGGGGCGAGCCGCTCCCGCCGTCGAGCCTGAGCCTCCCGTTGCTGCGGCCCGTGCCACCCCGGAAGATGCCGCACCTCTTCCTTCACGTTCTGAGCGCGCTGCCAAAGGCATTGAGGCGTTAAAGTCCCGCGCGGCAGAGTTACAAGAAGGCAATCAAGCCCCCCCTGCAGCAGGCGGGCGTAGGGTAGGGGCGCGTATGCGCTCCAAAGCAGAGCAGGAATTGTATGATGCACTGAAAGCAAAGGGGAACGCATGAGCGATACTGTCACGCCGCGTTTTCGCCTGTTGCCGCTGACCATCGGATTTCTGAGTCTGTTGCTCTTTTCAAAATCCTTTGAAGTCTACACCGGTA
This sequence comes from Alphaproteobacteria bacterium UBA1002, assembly GCA_002291845.1. Classification (GTDB taxonomy): domain Bacteria; phylum Pseudomonadota; class Alphaproteobacteria; order Rickettsiales; family UBA998; genus UBA998. Next base: position 19,111 of record DBAU01000084.1, read on the forward strand.
CCCATCTTTTGCTTGCTGGCGAAGCCTATGCGCAGGAGGAAGCCCCTGAAAAGGCCGCTGCACAAGATGAGAAGAAGACAGAGAACAAAGAGACTGAAACAGAGGCAGCCCCTGCGGAGGATGCACCAAAAGACGAAGCGATCGCCCAAAAGCCAGCCGATGAGACACAGTCAACCTCTGCGGAAGAACAAAAAGTGGCCAATCGCCCGATTGAAGATCCTGTCCTTTCGCAACAAGCGTATTATTCGCCGGTGGAAGTGGATCTGCTGCAGCGTTTATCGGCGCGTCGCGATGAGCTGAATAGCTGGGAAAAAGATATTAAGATGAAAGAGAGTCTTCTCGAGGCGACGGAAGTCCGGCTGGATCGAAAAATTGATGAAATACAAGGTATGCAGGCCAGTCTGCGCACGTTGCTAGATGAATATAGTAAGCACGAGGAAGCAGAAATCCGCAGCCTGGTGAAAATTTACGAGAACATGAAACCCAAAGATGCAGCGCAGATTTTCGACGAGATGGAGATGCCCATTCTGCTGCTGGTGGTCGATAAAATGTCGGAGCGCAAGGCCGCTCCTATCCTCGCGCTCATGACGCCTGCTAAAGCCAAGGATCTGACCGTAGAACTCGCCGATCAACGCAAGGTTCGCAACCAGCTGACCCAGCAATCTTCCGACGCGGCGGGTGCCCCCGTGACGCCACGCTGATTTATCACGCCGTTTCTGCGGGGGTGTCGCGACTCAGCCAGCGAAGCGTGACCAGCCGGACCAGTAAATGCCCCACACGCCAGCTTGCCGAGGCGCGCACGCGCTGAAGCTGAGTGTTTTTCTGCTCAATTTCACGGCGCATGCGCAGAATTTCACCTTGCACATCGGTCAGAATTTTTTGGCGAATGTCACGCAATGTATGAGCTTCCTGCTCCGCCTGAGAGCAGCGCTCATGGAGCGTGCGAAGTTGCTCCTGCATCTGCATGGTGCTTTCATACACATCCATGGCGTCGCGCGCTGCGAGCGAGGGCTCCAACAACTTCGAAGGCAGGGGCTGGTGGCCCATACTCATCGCACAGAGCTGCTGATAATCATCACTCAGCTGTGCGCGTGAGGTTTCCGGGGTGACTATGGAGCGGTGTAGTGTGGGATCAATAAACGTCGTGATCTCCTGCTCGCTGGGGATACGCAATCCCTCCACCCCGGCTTTTTCCAGCGCCGCATGCAGCCGTTTGGTAGTGGCAATAGGCTCACGGATCAGGTCGTGGTGGCTGACATGAATCACGGGCAGATCAGCCAGCCCATTGAGCATGTGGATGGTATAATATTCCCACATCGCCAGACCATGTGCGATGCTGAAGCGATGGCGTGCCTGCAGTGAAAGCGCCACCTCCAGCGGATCACGATGCACGCATACCATCACGGGTTTTTCAAGCTTGGGCCGCCAATGAGGAAGGGTCATGCACAGGCGGGGATCTTTGATCACCCAGGGGCGATTTGCATTTAAAATCCGCAGTACCTCCTCGATGTCATGCGCCGCAGTATCGCTGGATTTAGTAGCTTTGCGCGATGTGGCATGGCTGAGGGGCTTCCAGCGCGCCAGACGATCCCATCGGCATTGTTGGAGGGAAAGCAGCCGGTCATTGCAGGCAATCACGTCGGAGCGTTCCCAAAAGCCGCGGGGATTTTCATCGCTGAAGCCGATGGATGCGTGGCCCGTATCAAAAAATGCGCCCATCATATTGATGAGGCGGGTGATGAGGGAGCTACCACTGCGAGGTGCGCCAAGAACAATAATCTGCATGGAAACGGCCCTTTTGCTGAGGTGTTCGCACGCTTCACGCGTGCCTAAAACTGACCACAGTTCCACTTGCAATGCAACCGCAATTGCGCTATCCAACATGTCCGTTTTACGGCCCGTGGGGGATTAGCTCAGCTGGTAGAGCGCTTGCATGGCATGCAAGAGGTCAGCGGTTCGACTCCGCTATCCTCCACCAAACCGGACTTGCGGGTATCAAAATCCCGCCAAACCGAGAATGGCAGCGCCAGAGCGGGAGTTCGATAACCCTCTTTTTTGCTATACGCCACAGGGTGTACCAAAGTCACTTTTAGTACCGTTCTCCTACGCTCGAAATCCGAGGAAAGCCAGAATTCATGCGGGTTTTGGAGGAATTGCAAAAAAGTTCGATTGATGTTTCCCAAAGTTTGATCGACCGTGCCGCAATTACGGATTTTTTCGTCCGCGATGATGCGTTTTTCCTCCAGCTGTTTAATCTGCCGTTCGTAGGTGGCGATCAAAATCTGGCTATCCGCAGCCACGATGCGATCAACCAGCTGCTCGATTTTCATATCAATGAGCTGTTGCTCCTTCTTGAGGGTTGCTTCAGCATCCTCAGCATTGAGCATACGAGCCTTCTTTGCTTCCTCAATCACCTGTAGCATGAGATCAATCATGCCAGGTGCGGGAGTTAGCTGTTTGAGCAAATCCTCAAAATCTTTTTCGGCTTTATCGCGGCTTATCGACTTGCCGTATAGCTGGCACTCCTTCTGGCGGCACAGGTAATACGGATGCTCTTTGTATTGCCCTCTCGACCAGCATGACGTGAGCGGATGCCCACAACAGTCACACAGTACGAAACCGCGTAATATAAAATCCTGCCGTACTACCGGGCGGTATTCCGCCTTGGCACGACCATTCAGCCGTTCCTGAATCTGCGTGTATGTTTCGTAGCTGATGATTGGCTCATGCTTGCCCCTCATCAGGCTGATATTCCACTGGGGGAACTCATAGTAGCCTGTGTAAACTAGCTGGTTCAGCATATCCAGCACGCGCTGGATATGGACTTGCCCCTTTCTATCGCGGGGAAAAGCGGGTTGGTTTTCGAGATATGCCTGCAACTCGACCACCGAACCAAAGCGGCCTGATGCGTAGCCCTCTAAGCCGTTTTGAACGATGGTCGCCAACGGCTCATCCCGCACCATCACTTTTCCATCACCGGCACGGCGCTGCATTTTGTAGCCACGCGGTGCTTTCATAATCCAGTAACCGTTCATCATCCGCGCACGCATCCGGTTCTTTACCTGCTCGGCGTTTTTCTGCCGGTGGTGCTGCGATACGCTGGCCAGCAGGTTCTCTACCAGCTGGCTATCGGAGTCTTCGCCAAATTCGATGGATGGCGATTGCAAGATGCCGCCTGCATCCTGAATCGCGGTGCGTAATTCTAAATGCGCTTTAAGGCCGCGTGCTAACCGGCTGATGTCATCAATGATAACGACTGTTTGCTGGTCGGGATTCTGCCGGAGAAAATCCAACATCTCCATCATGGCTGGGCGGTTTATCAAGCTGCCCGATACGCCTTCCTCATGGAAGGAGCGAATGACTTCAAGATTGCGGTGCTTTGCAAATTCCCTACAGCGTGTGTCTTGCGAAGTTAGGCCGTGTCCGTTTTTCACTTGGTTGGGGTCAGATACCCGACAATAAATAACCGCTTTTTGCATGGACTCCTGCATCCGAAGCCCCGTTATAAAACAGTATCTTGAGGGGCTTTCGGCAGGATAACACCCTGCATCTGCGAATCAATGCTCTTTTGAGGCTCTTTCTCCTTTCTCGCCAGCTGGTTAACTCCCAAGTGATAGTCGAAAACACTATCGACTATCATCCAGACGGCATTCACCAGTTCGAGCTTTTGCTCGTCTGTTAAATCGAACTGATCGACATGCTTTCTGTATGGGGTCAGGTCGGTAATCATCGCCAGCCCCCAACACACATAAACGCCGCCTGCGCGCATGCAGGTGGGTTTGATTCAAAACGATGAAAAAATGGGCTTTGGGTGCTGTGGAGTGCTGATGGTCGCACGTCCCGCGATGATATGTGTACACATACCAAATTCTGTTCACCGTGTTTAGCGTTTTCTTGTTCGAACATCTCAGCGCCCTTTCTGCTTGGCGTTGAGGCGCATGGCGATCTTCAAAAGCGCAATCGTCCACATCTGCCATGCCTTGGTGCGACCACAGCCGATGCGATAGCAAATGGGTTTCCACGGAACCCGCGCCGCACGCAGCCAAATCAGGCGACGCTCCGCTTCATCATCGAGGAAGAAAATCCACTGAATGGTTTCCTCCATCCGCGCCACGGCTTCCGCCGACGGGGGACCAAGGCGCATCGGCAGGCGGTCTTCTGCCAGCTGCTCCGCGACGGTTCGCACGATGGCTGGCCATGTGCTGAAATAGCCTTGCACGCGCACGGGTGGCAGGCGCTTTAGCGTGTAGGCCGCATCTTCAAAACGGTCGGCAACGTCCGTGACTGTCCATTTTTCGGGGGTTTTGTATCTCATGCCTTGCCCTCCGTGATGAGTTTTACGGAGGTCACCGCCGCGCCGCCCTCGGTGGCCGTGCGCCACCAGCGCGTCAGGTCTGCCATGTAATGCTGGTTAATCCACTGGCAAGCAAAGGCGCTTGGGCAGCGGATGATGACAGTGTTGTCCTGCAAATCGGTGACAACCGTGTTGGCAAGCCAGCTGCGGCATGAGGCCTTGCTGTGCTTCTGCTGGAAGGCATCCAGCACCGCATCCCATGCTTGCTGCAAACCCGGTACATCGCAGGCTGGTGGTTTGGGTGGATGACTGCCGCCGGAGAAGCCGCCTTCCAGAATCTTTGCCACATGGTCGGAGGATTCTACCGCCCAGCCAAGGTCAATCGTCCAATCCTTGCCTGCCACTTTGCCAAGGCAGAAATCGCTGCTGCCGATGACTTCGCAGAAATACCGCCATGCCCGGATGTCCTGCTGGAAGTCCTGCTGCCACCGCTCCAGCATTTGCTGTTTGCGTTTGGGTGTAATTCTGGCGCTTTGCCCTTTGGTCAGTTTGTTCTGAACTTCTGCATTCCAGATTTGCAGCATCTGCTCTGCAATGTCGTCTGGCAGGGCTTTTGTTTTCTCCCTCTCGCGCTCTCCCTCTGCTCTCGCTCTTATTTTTTTATCTGAAATCTGTTTTTTCTGCGTTTCTGCATCTGAGTCTGAAGTCTGTAATCTGCTATCTGTATCTGGTGCCTTTTTTGCTTTTTTTGCGTCACCGCGTGCCACGCTGCGTTTCGCCGCGTCACTTTCTGTCACATCGCGTTTCTTCGTGTCACGATGCTTTTGCATCCGCTCGGTGGAAGTGGTGTGCTGGCGCTTAGCCATAATGTTTCTCCTAATGTTGAGTTGAGTTGGGTTAAACGAGCGTCTGCGGCGCGTTTTCTTTGACGCAGTACAGGACTGCGAATGTCAGGCTGATGATGGCGACAGGCTTTTCTCCTTCGCCGGAAAGCTGGGTGCTGGTGGTGTCGAGCGTGGCATCCTTCACTAACCCGCCAAGCGTCGGGTCAGCGCCGATGATTTGCTCCACCTCCAATGCCAATGCGTCGGCCTCGGCATCAATATCGCCTCTGGCCTTCACATAACCTTCGATCACCAGCTGAAGATTGCGCTGCTGCGTGCGTGGCCGCTGCATGGAGGGATTCGCCTTCCGCACCGGCTGAGGATGGGTAACGATCTTCCTCATCCAGCAGCACGATGCGGATAGGCCTGCTTGCCAGCGACGAAGGGCTGTTTGCTCCCGCCATCGTCAGGTGACCGCCGGTAAACTTCTTATGCAGCAGCGTGTTGTCGCTGTTGCGGGTCTTGGAATCCTTAAACAGATTGCCCAGCGCCTCCGTGTCCCGAATCATCGGCGCGAGGCGGTCTTTGCTCCATGCTTCCGACATTTCCAGCGTCGGCTGGATAAACAGGATGGGCGACGGGTCTTGGTGAACGAAATAGCCAAGGATATTATTCAGAATCTCGGTTTTTCCGATTTGCGCCGAAGTCATAAAAACCACCTCGCGCACGCCGGGTTCATTCACCGCATCCATCATTCCGCGCTGGTATGGCGCTCGGTCAGTCCTCCATCTTCCCGGTTCGGCGCTTGCTTCCGGGCTTAGTTTTCGGTGCGCGTCTGCCCACTGGCTTACTGTCAGTTCCGGCGGCGGCATCCATGCCAGCGCTACCTTCCGCCGCAGCTTCTGATACAGTGTCGGTTGCGTCATCATCTTTGGCGAGTTCGGTTAGCGCCTCGTAAATGCTATGCTTGAGGAACCGCTCGATTTCGGCGGGTTCCTGCATCACGGCGATCTGAAAGGCAGTTTTGGTCGGCAGCGCCAAAAGCCGCATCCGGCAGGCGCTGATATGTTGGAGCCAATCGGTTTCGACGGCTTCAATCGCCACCAGCTGGTTACGCATGGTGGCCACTTCCAATTCGGTTTTATCTGCCTGCGCTTTAATCAGCCGGGCGCGTTCGTGGTGCGTGTCCTGCGCGGAAACGCCGCTACCAAAGGCGCGATCTTGCAAATACTGCACATATTGCTGCACGCAGCGTACCAGGTCGTATTTGCCTTTCTCTGGTTTGGGGATGATTCCATCCCGCGCCAGCTGCTGCACTCGTCGCTCGGTCAGGTTCAAAAACCGTGCAATCACGGCGACTTTGTGGAGAATCTGCATAAGGAATTCCTGTCATGACGTGATGACCCATCCTGCAAACTCTCCGAATCGAAACCATTCTGCGGCATCATCACCCAGCATCGCAGGGTCAAGCGGTCGCTGCACCCCTCCGAGTGACAGTTCTTTGGCAATGATTTGTTCTGCTTCCACCCCGGCAGCCACTTTACCGGCAAGCGTCAGCCGCCATAGCACGGTTGCCTGATAGCCGGTGGCCGCTTGGCATTTATCGACGATGATGATTGCGCCACCGGGTTTCAGCGACGATTTCAGCTTGGCGATGAAGGCGGCACGCGCACCCACCGGCATAAACATCATCACCAGATAGCAAATGGCGACATCGAACGGCTCATAGTCGTAGCGGCAGGCATCCATCTGGATGAGGTTCTCCTTACCGGGACCATCATACCGGGCGCACATTTCAGCACTCGGTTCAATCGGCACCAGCCGCGCTTGGCGCTGCGCGAGGGCAGCTTCCAGCGAACGACCTATATTGCCGGTGGAAGCGCCGATGTCATAGACCAGCCCACCTTGCGGGATGTAATGACGGGCGATGTGCGCCACCGCGCCGGTTACCAAATCGTACCACGGCAGCTGCTCACGCACATGCAGGTTGAATCCTTTGGCTACCGAGGCGTTCTCGAATGTCCACTCTTTCGGGATGTGGATGGCGTTATCGGTAGTTCTGTCCATTGTTCGTTCTCGACTATTTTTATCGAAGGAATGCCGTACTCCGCATACATGGCGTGCGTGCGGGGATTGCTTTCAATCGCTAGGTATTGTGCGTTCTGCCCGTGCTTGGGAAAGACATGCTGCTCCAGCATAATGCGTTTCGCCTCATGCGGTGGTTTGTGGTAACGGTTGAAAAACGCCTCCTGCGGAGTCCACCCGACCTTGAAATAGATGCTATCAAGCGTAGCCTGCCGGTGCATTTCAGGCCGCGCTGTCATCAGGATGGTGTGGTATGGCGCAACCAGACTCACCAGCCATTCGCGGTATTTTTCATGCTGAATCTGCATGGCGAACGGGCGTTTCTTTTCCGTGCTGTTGGCTACCAGCGTGTAGTTCAGGTCGAGCAAGATAATCATAACTTCATTCCCAGCCGTTGTTCAAAGGCAGTAATGGCTTCCTCCACAAGCCCCATGCGGCTCCCGTCAGGATACGGTAGGTCAAACTCAAAGGCGATAGCTGCTTTCAGTCTTTTCGGATTGATAGCCAATGGCTTAGAGCATACGGCCTGCACGTTGCTGTTGCTTTCATTCACCTGCACCTTGGCGAAGAATTCCTTGAACAATTCGTAGAACTCTTTCTGCGAATGATACTTCTGCACCTTCGGCGATGTGGCGATGTCGCCAAGCGTAATGCCCGGTTCGTAATCAAGTTTGAACAGCACCGCGCCTGACTGACGCTCATTCAGCGAATGGTAACCACTCAGCTGCTTGAGATTGATATGGTTGCTGGCTGATGCCACCGCGTAAAGCCGGGTTGAATCATCCGCCAGCGCCGCGCAGATGCAGGCGATATGCTGCCGGTCTGCTTGGAACGGCACGCTATTCAGCACACTGGATATGAAAATGGACGACCAGCGCAGCTTGTCCGTGCCAATGGCGTGCAAAAACTCGCGGGTGAGCTTGATACTCTCTGCCTTATCAATCTCATCGCCATCATTCACACGGTATGGCTCGAACGGCGTGACGCTGATGCCCAGCTTTCGCAGGATGGCCGGGAAGGACCCGCCGCCGCGCCGATCACAGCGCGGCGGCAGGCGGGCGCTCCGGGGCGGGAGCAGGTCAACGGGGCGTGACCACTCCCCACCGGGAAGCGCCGCTACAGGTGCCGTTGCCGGGATGCTTCTACCCCACGGCCTATGCTAAAAGGAGGCCATGACCAAGGCAGCACCCCATGCCATAAGCGGCATCGGCACACCTGTTCAAGTTATTGTAATACCATATAAAAGAGCGTTGATTGCAGGTGCAGCCCTGTTATCCGTTTAGGAATAACCAACTGTTCCTAAAGGAGAAACATATGCAGACTGCACCCGATACAACCATCACCCGCATCGCCGCCCTCAATGACCGGCTGCGCCAGACATACTGGGGTGGCAAAGTGATGATGACACCCGGCATCACCGCACTGCCGGAAGACACACAACACGCTATCTTCCGCGCCGTGCAGGAATTCGATACGTTCACCGAGGATAACGACCCGTATGGTGAGCATGACTTCGGCAAGGTAGTGGTGAACGGCGTAAGCTGTTTCTGGAAAATCAGCTATTACGACAACCGCTTGGAATACGGCTCTGAAGACCCGGCCAACCCGGACATCACCACCCGCGTTCTCACCATCATGCTCACCAGCGAATACTAACGCTTCAACCGCGACAGGTAAAAGGCGAGGTTCTGCGTAAACTCCACCGGCAGGCGCTCTTTCACCTTGGTTTCCATGATTGCCGCATTCTCCCGCTGCTTGAATAGCTGCATGATGCCGGGACCAAACAGCATCTTCAGCGGCAACCGCTTTCCTGATTTCCTCACATACACTTCCGTGCTGCTCGACCCTTTCTTACGCGGTGCGATGAACGCTCCGCGATAGGTTTTCGTTTTTCCCCATGCCTTCGCTTTTACGGGACCGCGCTTCCCACCCGGCTGCTGTGTCGGTTTGCGCGACCCCACCACGAACTCGATAAGATGCAGGGGGCGATCACTTGCCACCAACGTCGCCCATAAGCGTTTGAAGCTGGCACGGCGCGTTTCGATACGCCGCTTTATACCCGCCTGCCTGCTACCCATCTGCGGGGCGATATGCGCGGCGCTGGCGATCTTCGCGCTATCTGCTACCCGGTTTAGCGTCCGAACCGTTGCCTCCGGCACAACCTGCCTTTCTAGGGCGTGCAGCCCCCGGCGCAGCGATTTGATGTCGCCTTCCACTGATAGGTCGAATGTCATGGTTGATGTCCTTGCTAGGCGGCACTGACTATTTTTTACGAGTTTTCATAACCGCACGTCTGGCGGCGGTATCCACGGGGGTTGCTCCGCGTTCTTTTAATCCCGTCAGCGTCTGCGTTTTTAGTCTTGGCTTGTCTTTTTCTAATGCCTCTGCCAATGCACGGCGCTGCAATTTGGTAAGGCTACGATTTATATCACCGGCATTCTTCTGCTTCATGTTGCGCCCCCCACAATCAATCTATGCAACTGCCGAAAAAGATACCTCATTCTGGTTCATTGCACCACTGTCCATAACGGAGTCGAACAACTTGCTGGAGCGTTGAATTGCTTCTAATAAGTTGTTCGAACAGTTCGCATAATATCCGCTACCGACCACCATCCCCTTGTTTGAACATGATTCTCCTGTAGATTCAGATTGCTGAACAGTTCGAACTGGATTGTTCGCTGGAGGTCTGAAATTGCCATTGGCATCTAGTATGAAGGAAACTTTACCTGTAAGAAGCATTGCCTTAACTCTCTCCGTGCCGCATTCGCCGTTTATTGACAAGTGTTCCAATCTATCACTCAATGAATGTGCTAATAATTGGCCATACTTTTCATGATTGAAGGGGCTAAAATCTAATTCATCAGAATATTTTGCCCACAACTGAAACTTGTCTAATTCTTTGGATATAACTGTGCCAAAGGATGGCTTAGTAATTAAATCAGCATTTGCAGCGGCCATTCTTGCCCCTAGCTCTCTCAGTTGAGTGGTACCTAATGGTCCACGAATGCGTGAGACAAAATCACGGATACCAACGACACAAGCAGAAGCGTTTCTTAAGACAGCCACAATTCCAACTTCGCCAATACGAACAGCTATAGTTTGTTGATTGGTCAAATCCATCCAGTCGAACAGTTCAGAAGTACTTGGATCATCTATCGGAAGTATAATTAAAGATCCTATAACTCCATTTGTAAGTGTTGCCCCAGTGTAAATTGAACGCGCTACGGCATGAATATGATGCAGTTCAGGCCAGAAGTAGGTATCCGCTATCATATATTGCTCTTCTCGATGATCGAGATTAGCCCTCAGCAATTTGTCCTTAAGATGTACTTTTACAAACAACAAACAAAGCCAAGTAAACAGCAAATCTTGATATTCTTTTACTGCTTGGGCAATTTCTGAATAAGTGCCTTTGAGCAACTGAGATACAGGGACTTCAATAGATGAACCTAGAAGACTGTTGCAGTCTTGACAGCATGGAATGATGTATGTTCCATATCGATGTTTCTGGCCATTGGGCAAAGTAACAGTTTTATTGAACAAATTATAACGCTCTAACAACCAACGCGGAAATACATGTTCATTATTGAATTTATTGCTGCCAGATGCTGCTCCGCAAATAAAACAGCACGATCCTTGGCATATATCCTCTACAAACTGTGAACAGCTAAATAGGAGAATTTTACCTTCTGAGTCTCTTATGGTTTTTGCAGGAACGTTTTCCACTTTATGACCTTTAATAAGCTCTATTCCAAATAACATAAATCATGAGACAATCCTTGTTGTTCCAAATATCATCAAAATACTTGTTATTGAACTAAATCCAATAATTGATCACCGGCTCTGGCTTAGACCTCTTGCCATCCAGCTCACAGAGCACGAACAGCATGTCGATGCGTTGAAGTTCCTCGATAAAATTGTCCGGACAGTTCGATAGCTTCCCGCCACCGACCACCAATTTTCTATATTAGTGTTCGAACATTTTATTTCAGACCATTCAAAAACTTGAGCGGCCTGATTTCTGCAGGGTGTCGAAACTGAATTAGCCTTTTGCTTTAGCGCATTCTGCCAAGGCTTGTTTAATGGCCTGCGCGATCACTTCAGGCTCACCCTTATTGAAAAGACCGATAGCGCCTTTTGCTTTTACATTCGCATCCATCTCTGGATTCGGTTCCCCGCTGTGCACAGCAATCGGCCCATTAAATTTATGCTTCGCTAAATCGGCGACGACATAACGGCCGTATGGGTAATTGCGATCATTCAAGTCCGTGACAACAGTATCAATACGGTTGGCAGGCGTCATCGCGTATTTCGTTACGTCTTCAATAGTGGCAATGTGAAGGACGCTCTTATCATCACTCGGCGCGTCTTTTCCAAGATGCACTTTGATGACTTCAAATCCTTGCTTCTCCAAATTCTCTGCAAGCTTAGGCAACATGATGCCCATGTCATCGACCAGCAGTAATCGCGGTTTGCGATGTTCTGCTTTTTCCGTTTCATCTGCCCATTTTTTTGTCATGGCCACACATTAGTGAATTTTGCTTATGCATGCATATGAAGATTATATGACAAAACTAATAGCCGCTTAATCGCTCGCCGGCGGTGTCACCATAATGGAATCGTATAAACTATTCGCCCACTGTATTTCTTCGAAAAGTTTGTCCGAACGTTTTAAACTCTGTCCACTACGGACCACCAAAACTTCACGCGTTTACTCTCTTTCCAACATGCGCCATGCGTCTGTGTGTTACCACCGCGCGAGGGGGCTACTGAAGCGGTTCCGCACGTGAGTGTTTTAGGCGTTTTTCGTGTTTGGTGGAGCGTCCGGAGACGCGTTTTCGCCAGAGTTTGAAGCTGTTTGGTTTGAGGTGGGCGCGCATCAGTTTGATGACGTCTGACTCGGATACGCCCCGCTTGCGCTTAATTTCTTCAAACGAAATCTCATCCGCCCACGCCATGCGGATGATGTCGTTGATAAAGTCCTCGCTGTCATCCGCGCCCATGGGAAGGCCTCCCGTCGTATGCTCCCTGCGTTACGCCAGCCATCCGCCGTCGATGGTTTGCACGGTGCCGGTGATGTAGGCGGCCTCAGGGCTGGCGAGGAAGGCGGCCAGTGCGGCGATTTCTTCCGCGCGGCCATAGCGCTTCAGCGCGGTTTGGCTGCGCATCACGTCGGCCATGTCACCTTCTTCATGGTTCATGTCGGTGGCGATCGGGCCGGGCTGGATGCAGTTGACGGTGATCTGGCGCGGGGCGAGGTCACGGGCCCAGGCGCGCGTCATCCCGGCGACGGCAAATTTGCTCATCGCGTAGCTGGTCATGCCTTCAAACAGCGAGCGCTCGCCCAGAATGCTGCCCACATTGATGATGCGCCCGCCTTCGGGCAGCGCGCGTGCGGCTTCGCGCCCCAGCATGAACACGCTGTGCACATTCACGGCGAAGGTGGTTTCAAACTCTTCATCCGTCGTGTCGGTGATGGGAGAGCCCATGAAGACCCCGGCATTGTTCATCAGGATGTCGAGGCCGCCGAGGGCTTCCACCACGCGGCCGATCAGTCCGCTTAGTTGTTTGGGGTGGCGGGCATCGGCCTGAAACGCCACCGCGCGGCGGCCCATTTTTTCAATCGCGGCCACGACGTCCTTCGCGGCGTCGGGCGAGCTGCTGTAGGTGAGGGCGATGTCGGCGCCTTCCGCGGCGAAGCGCAGGGCGGTGGCCCGTCCAATACCGCGGCTGCCGCCCGTGATGAGTGCTTTTTTGCCGGATAAACGTGCCATGGAGGGGCTCCTGTATGATGTGCCCTACTCAGATAGCGCGGACCCTGCCGAGATTCAAGACCGCTCAGTCAAGAATTAGCCGTTGAGGCGATCCAGTATGATTCGCCCATTTGGTGCATCACGCAGGGTGATGGCTTCTACGCTGTATTTGCGAAGCTTGTTCAGCAAACGCTCATAGGGCGTCCAGGAGGTGTAATGCGACAGCCGGGTATGCGATTTGAGCCGTGATGCCAGATGCTGATAATTGGCCTCGTTGCGCAGTATCAGCTCGCGGTCTGGCGCATGGGTTTTGCGGAAGATGATCGAGGTGGTGCGCACGCTGTCATCCACCGGGGTGAAGCCCGCTTTGCGCGCCACTGCTTTCAGCGAAACATGGTTGAAGTTGTAGATGTGCGCGTAATGGAACTGGGTGGCGGGCGCATGGCGCAGGCCTTCCATATCCGGTACGTCGATGGCAAGCAGCCCGCCGTCACGCAGCCAGCCATGCAGCGTTATCAGTGCGGAGAGGGGGTACTGGAAATGCTCCAGCACATGGTGCATGGTCAGTACATCGACGCTCTCGGGCGCAATCTCCGCCGTTTCCCAGGTGCCGGGACGCACATGGATGCCGTATTGCTCGCGTGAGTAGGAGGCGTAACCTTCGTTGGGCTCGATGCCGCTGGCAGAAAACCCGGCACGCTTCGCAAGGTACGTGAACTCGCCACCGCCGGAGCCGACATCCAGCAATACCATGCCGGGGCGGGTGAGGGGCTTCAGGCGATCCAGCCGCTCCATGGCGCTTTTGCCGGCGCGCAGCACATGCTTGGGCTTGGGGGTGTAGGTGCTTTTATAGCTGGTGCGGTAATGGACGGTGTAATACTCCGTCAGCTCCTCCAGCGTGGGGATAGGGTGGGAATGTACCATGCCGCAGCCGGTGCAGATGACCGTGGTGAGCGGGCTGCCGTCACGATCCACGGTGCCAACGACTTCCGCCTGCGTCTCTGAGCAGATTTTGCAGGGGATGGTGGCGACGATATCGCCTAACGCGGCAGGGGTCATGAGGACTCTCATTTATGTCCTCTTTACATGCGTTGTACGAGGCGTTGTTTCAAGGGGGAATCGTGAGTCGGAATGTTTTTTTACGGTTTGATCGTCGCGCACGAATTAGCCATAAAACTGTCATCATTCTCAGGTAAGTCTGTGTGGCATCTTTCATAAAGGGCGGCGATGGAAAAAATTATCATTGATGGCGATTGGGGCGGCGATGAAATGCAGCTCGCCGCCGTGCTTCTGGCGCACCCGGAAAAGGTGCAGGTGCTGGGCGCGACCTGCGTGTTTGGCAATACGCACCATGATCAGGTACAGGAAAATGCGCGTAACATTCTGCATTTCCTGAAAGCGGCGCACGTGCCGGTCTATCCTGGTGCCAAAGGGCCCAGTGATTCACCGCCACTGGATGGCGATGGCGCCCATGGCAGCGAGGGAATGGGAGAAGTGAGTCTCGCGCGCTCGCCTGCGCCGTATGAAACCACGGCAGCAGTGGATTTTATGCTCCACGCGTTGCGTACGCAGCCTGAAGGCACGGTCAGTATCACCGCCTCTGGCCCGCTGACCAACCTTGCGGAGGCATTCCGCCGCGAGCCGCAAACCATGCAACGCGTGAAGCAGATTATCATCATGGGCGGCTGCACAGAGGAGATGCCGGCGCATGATGTGCCGTCGCGGCGGGGGAATATCACGCATCACGCGGAATTTAACTTTCAGCAGGCCGCCGCTGACGCGCAGACGGTGATGCAAAGCGGCTTGCCGATCACGCTGCTACCCATGAACTGCACTCACCAGCTCACCTGTACGCCGGAGCGGCAAGCACGGGTTGCGCAGGCCTATCAGACGCGCCCGGCGGTGAAGCAGGCCTTGCTTGGGATGATGACGGCTCCGGCAGCCATCGACCGGGAGAAATTCAACAGCGCCCCGGTGATGCATGATGTGCATTGCGCTCTGTATTTATTGCATCCCGAGCAGTATGAAACCGTGCGCGGCTCGGTGCAGGTGCATGCGAAAGATAATCTCCATACCGCTGAATCGCGCACAGGCCGCAGCGATTTTTCGCCCCATCCGCAAAGCGCGACCCAGGTAGCAACGGCTATTAAGGATCCTGACGCGCTGTTTGACGTGCTGATGCACAGCCTGTCCACATGCTTGCCGCCACAACACGAAACCGGGCGTGGTCTTGCCTGAAGCGGAGACTTCGGAAAAATAATAAAAAAAAACGGGGGAGAGAATGGTGCCCAGAGCCGGAATCGAACCAGCGACACAGGGATTTTCAATCCCTTGCTCTACCAACTGAGCTATCTGGGCACTCCGTCCTTGCGGATGGAAGTGGCGTTATAGCCAATGACACGCAGCCTGTCTAGGGGCATGTGCGGCATTAGCCGTGATCTTCATCCTCATCCGGGGGAAGGCTGTCTTCTTCTAGCACGGGTACGGCGTAGCGGCCCGTAAACCAGCGGCCGAGGTCAAGATCGGCGCAGCGCGGCGAACAAAACGGCGTGTGTTTCTGGTCGGAGGTAGCCTGGCAAACGGGGCAGCGGGAGGTCATGCGTTCGATGGGGGGTAATGGGGACAATGGGGGCAGGATTCACCCGCGCGGTAATCGGGATGGGTGCGGTCAGCTGGGGTGAGCGGATGGCCACAGGCAGGGCAGGCGGTGATGCTTGTATCCGGCACCAGCCCATGGCCCACCGCAATGCGCTCATCAAAGACGTAGCAGCTACCTTCCCACAGGCTTTGCTCCGCTGGGACTTTCTCAAGATAATTCAGGATGCCGCCCTCCAGATGGTACACCTCTTCAAAGCCCTGCTCTAGCAGCCAGGCGGTGTATTTCTCGCAGCGTATCCCGCCGGTGCAGAAGCTGGCGACGCGGCGTTGGTGGCGTGGGTCATAATGCGTGCGCGTGAAGGCGGGCAGCTGGGTGAATTTGCGCGTTTGCGGATCGACCGCACCGCGAAAGCTGCCCAGGTAAGCCTCGTAGCTATTGCGCGCGTCAATCACTACCACATCCGGCTGTTGCAGCAGTTCGTTCCATTGCTCCGGCGGGACATAGGTGCCCACCTGCCGCGCCGGATGGGCTGGCTCGCCGAGGGAGATCAGTTCCTTCTTTAGTTTCACCTTGGCGCGGCCAAAGGGCAGGGTGTCGTGCGTGCTGGTTTTGACGGTCAGCGGCGCGATGCCGGGAAGCGTAGCCAACATGGTATGCAGTTGCGCCAGCGCTGACTCACTGCCCGAGACCGTTGCATTCAGCCCCTCCGCCGCAAGCAGGATGGTGCCGCGAATGGCTTCGCGTTCCATGCAGGCTAGCAAGGGGGCCTTCCACTCCCGGTAGGCGGGGAAATCAAAAAACTGGTAGAAGGTGTGGATAATGTACGTCAACGGCAAGCCTTGCGGGTGATGATGCGCTTCTAGCAAATGCCGCGCGGCGGAGAAACGGGAAAAATCAGGCGACGCCGCGCGGGGTGGCGGGCGCATTCTCACCCGCGGCTTGCTGGCTCACCATCTGTGTCCATTTGCCCGCGGTTGGCGTTTCCTGCTTCATGAAGCGGTCAAGATACGCCACCTGTTCGCGATGCAGCGCATCCGCCTGCGGGCCAAGGGCGGTCGAGGGAACCGCCGCTGGTGCTTCCTGATAACCGTGCATTTTCTGGCGCTCCAGCAAAAGCTGTGTGCGTGCCGCGGAGACGGCTTTATCAAGCATGGCACCGTGGTCATCACGCACGGGCAGATGCTTATGCTGGCCGTTCACCCCGATATTGATGTGATAGCGTGAGACGGTGCTGCCGAAGGCCTGCGGCGGTGTATCCGGGTGGTATTCAAAATCGCGGGCATTCACCCACCTGATCTCGGCGGCGTCACTGCTGGCTTTCATCGAGCGCTTCAGCGCTTCGAAATCGGCTTTGCTGCCAGTCATGTTTACATGGCGGAAATCCACCACCGGATGTTCACGTGGATCGCCATTCACGCCATATTCCGAACCCACGCCAAGGGATTTTGGCTCGTAATGCTCGGGCAGAATCAGGTTGGTCTCCTCCCGTACTTCGCGGCGGGCGGTGGCGGCCAGGTCTTTATCGAACGGCCGGGTGGTCACATTCGGCTCATTGGGCGTGTGCGCTTCCAGATGCCCGCCAGGGAGGATGAATTCTTCTTTCATGCCGAGTTCCGGGCGGCTGGGGTCTTTCAGCTTACGCTCCAGCAGTACAAACACTTCCTGCGTTTCGGGAATGGCATACGTGACCGCCACATCCGTAACGACCGTCGCTTTGGGATATGGAGATACATACACAGCATTCCCCGCGGCGCCGCCGGGTAATTCAGCATCCTGCAACGTCGCAAATGGATCACGGAATACGGCCCCGTACTCGCTGCGTCCCTGAGGAGTGCTATAGGTAAGTGCTGTGACCAAAGATTCGCGCAATTTATTACGTTCTTGCTCGCTACCAGCATAGCGATTCACGATCCCCAGAATGCTGTCGCGGACTTTCTGCAGTTCGAGCAGATTGGGGTCGGCCAGCACCGCGCCTGCCTGTGTCTGGTGGGGCTGCATGGGGTGATCATGTGGAGTCTGCATCATAGGCTTATAATTTTTAACCATTTTTGATGACTTCGCACGTGAAGATTCTGTGACGTTTGGTGTCGGGATGGTTATATAAGCCCATGACTTTTAAATGAATAATGACCTTTTCTAGCAATGACCAGATGGTCATGCACGCGAATATTAAACGGCTGAGCAGCTTGTACTACCTGCTTGGTCATCTCAATATCTTCTTTGCTCGGCGTGGGATTTCCACTGGGGTGGTTATGCACCAGTATGATGGCTGAGGCCCCATGATCCAACGCACGTTTGAGGATCTCTCGCGGATAAACCGCCGTCTGGTCTACCGTTCCACGTTGCTGAATTTCATCCGCAATCAGGTGATTGCCGCGATTGAGAAACAGCACGCGGAATTCCTCAACCTTCTTTTCTGCCATGGTTAATCGGCAGTAGTCCAGCAGCGCGGTCCATGATTGAATCACCGGTTTGTCCTGTATTTCCTGTTGCAGTAATAGCTCGGTGGCGGATTCAACAACTTTCAGCGCAGCAACCACAGAGCTGCCTACGCCTTCCACTTTCAACAACTCATTCACGGGAGCCGTGATGACCCCTCGAAAACTGCCAAATTGGCGAATCAAATGCTTGGCAAGCGGCTTTACATCCCCACGTGGTTTGGCGGCAAATAGCACCATTTCGAGCATCTCATACTCGGCCACTGCGATGCGTCCGCCATTTAAAAAACGTTCCCGCAAACGGCTTCGATGCCCTGCGCTTAAGTCGGTCGCATCACTCATGTGGAAATTACTTTCCTTAGACAGGGGTTTTCGCTATGTTCCCGCCTTCGCAAATGAGCAAAAAATATGCAGGAAAAAGCCATACATGTAGGCATTATTATGGGCAGTCAGTCTGACTGGTCAACCATGAAACACGCCGCTGCCATCCTTGAGCAGCTGGAGGTGACGCATGAATGCCGGATAGTTTCTGCGCATCGCACCCCACAGCGGTTGTATGAGTACGCACGTTCCGCCGAGTCACGCGGCATTCATGTTATTATTGCTGGGGCGGGGGGTGCCGCGCATTTGCCTGGGATGACGGCGGCATTGACCCATCTGCCTGTACTGGGGGTCCCCGTGCGAAGCGAGGCTTTGGATGGCATGGATAGCCTTCTATCTATCGTTCAGATGCCGGGGGGAATTCCCGTAGGTACTTTGGCAATTGGTCCGGCCGGTGCAAAAAATGCGGCGTTGCTGGCGGCTTCAATCCTCGCGCTAAACGATGCATCCCTGCGTGAACGCCTGAAAAATTTTCGCACAGCGCAGACTGATGGCGTTGCAGAAGCGCCTAGTGCCAGCTAAGCCATGAGCCCCTTACCCCCAGGCGCCCGCATTGGGATACTCGGCGGTGGTCAGCTCGGCCGCATGATGAGTATGGCCGCGGCACGTCTTGGCTATCACGTGCACATTTTTACTCCTGAAACAGATTCTCCGGCCGAGGAGGTGTCGCGTGCGACAACGGTAGCACCCTATGATGATGAAGACGCATTGGCGCGTTTTGCGGCATCTGTGGATGTGGTGACGCTGGAGTTTGAAAATATTCCTGTGGCGTCTCTGCGAGCATTAGAGCGTCACGTACGGGTGATGCCAGGGGCTGACTTACTGGAAGTCACGCAGCACCGCGC
>DBAU01000093.1 GCA_002291845.1 Alphaproteobacteria bacterium UBA1002
GTGACCAGCTCACCGAGAAGATCGTCAAGACGGCCCACTGCGTGTCGCTGCTCGACGAGATCGAGAAGGCGCACCCAGATATTTACAACATCCTTCTGCAGGTGATGGATTACGGCAAGCTGACCGACCAGAATGGCCGCAGCATTGACTTCCGCAACACCATCCTCATCATGACGAGCAACGCCGGCGCCGCCGATGCCGCCCGCCCTGCCATGGGCTTCCTGAAGGAAGACCGCGTGGGTGAGGACAAAGAAGCGGTCAGCCGCATGTTCACGCCGGAGTTCCGCAACCGCCTGGATGCGATCATCCCCTTCAAGCATCTGACGCCGGAAATCGTCAGCTCGGTGGTGGACAAGTTCATCTACAAGCTGGAGTCGCAACTCTCCGAGCGTGGCATCTCCATCGAACTCTCTGCCGAGGCGCGCAGCTGGCTGGTGGAAAAAGGCTACGACAAATCCAACGGTGCCCGCCCGCTGGCCCGCCTGATCGCCGACAAGATCAAGCGTCCGCTGGCCGACGAGGTGCTCTTTGGCGCCCTCACCAAAGGTGGCGATGTCACTGTGCAGGTGAAGGATGGCGATCTGGTGCTGAAGACCAAAGCAGGCAGCAGCAAGAAGAAAGCCACCCGCGCCAGCGAAGAAGAACCGGAATTGGTCGGGTAATAACAAGCGGATGACCGCACAGAGAAGAAGAGCCCGATTCAAGGTAAGCAGGTGCCCCGTGCACCTGCTTTTTCTTGCCTGCGTGCTGACATCCAGCGCCGCGCCTGCCCGTGTCACTCACTTTTCAACCGGTACGGGCTTCTTTGTCAGCCGTAATGGCCATGTGGTGACTAACGCGCATGTGGTGCCCGGTTGCCTGGAGATCCAGCTACGCACCCCAAGCGGTCTGATCCCCGCCTCCCTGGTGGCGGCGGAAACCGATAAAGACCTTGCCTTGCTACGCACCAATAGCCGCCCTGGCTTTGTCGGTAAGCTACGCTGGATGCCTGAACTCATGCGCCCGGGCGACCGCGTGCAGATGATGGGGTATCCGGAGGAGTATGGCGAACGTGGCGAAGCCCATGTCAGCGAAGCGACCATTAAATCCCTGTATGGTCCGCAGGAAGAAAGCCAGTGGCTAACCTTCACTGACTCGGCACGTCAGGGCAACAGCGGCGGCCCCCTGCTCGATCAGGCAGGGAATGTGGTCGGTGTGGTTACTGCCAAAGCAACGCTTTACTACAGCAATCCAAACCGTGCTGGCGGAAAGAGCATAGAAAAAAGTGATGTTGCCATCACCGTACCCACATTAAAGGAATTTCTGGATCGCCACCGGGTGTACTACACGGAGGCGGATTCACAGTACCTGCAATCGGACAACCGTATACGCACCGTCGCCGGGCGCTTCACCGTACAGGTGTTATGCCGGCGCGATTAGCGCTAGCTGATCAGTTTCAGATTTTGAAGAATATCCATTTCCGCTTCACTGATCGCGGCTTCTTCTTTGGTGTTCTCGGTACGTTTGAACTGACCATCCACAAAGGCACCATCCTCGATCGACAGCGACTCATGCATGATCACGCCTTCCACATGTGCGCTGGCATACAGGTGCACATCCTTTGCCTTAATCAGCCCTTTGACGCGTCCGTAGACGTGGATCGAATCTGAAATAATATCACCAATAATCGCGCCATTTTTGCGGATGCTGATGCCTTTGCATTTAATGTTGCCCTCCACGCGGCCGTCAATATCCAGCGTACCCTCGCTGATGATGTTCCCCAGCAGATTGACGTCTGCGGCAATCACGGTTGGGGGCTGCTTGCGCAGCGCGGGTGACGTTGGGGTCGCGGGGGGGTTATTCTTTTGAAACATGCTGGCCTGCGCTTAGGAATTTCAAAGGGTTCAACGCACGATTATTGTAGCGGACCTCGTAATGCAAGTGATTTCCCGTGCTCCGCCCAGTGCTGCCCTGTATCCCAATGATTGCTCCTTTGGTCACCATGTCGCCTTCTTCCACCAGAATGCGGCTTAAATGACCATAGCGCGTGCTTATGCCCAAGCCATGCTTCAACTCAACGAGATTACCATAGGCCCCGCGATACCCTGTGAACGTCACTTTCCCATCCGCAGTGGCGTAGATCTTTGCCCCCACCGGCCCGGAAAAATCAATGCCCAGATGTTGGGCAAGGCGACGAGTAAACGGATCAATCCGGCGGCCAAAGCCGCTGCTGATTTTGGTGCTGCCAATCGGCCTATCAAGCGGCATACGCTCCAAAATCGCGTGCAACTGCATCATTTCTTCCATATCGCCAACCAGGTCTTTCTGCTCACCGGAAAGCAGCTCAGAGGAGCGATAAGGGATGTAGGGGCCACCTTTGGGGCCATCATCATCTTCCTGAGTGCCTGCAAGCTCTTCTTGCTCGGCCGTGTAGCGATCTTTCAGCGTCTCACGGTCCAGCCCGGTGAGGGAGATGGCTTTCTCCAACTCTGTGATTTTGCCTTCCGTGATTTGCTTAATGGCGTCAACAAACTCTTTATTTTCCTCACGCAGCGTCGCTATCCGCTGCTCCAGAAAGTTAATCCGCTCAAACATCATCGTATGGTTAGCACCATCCACCGGCGGGCTTACATCTGACAGCGCCGCAATGTTATTCTCGCTATATTGCTTGATCACAAACTCCGCATATTCCGACAGATCGCCATCCTCATCCTTCATGCGGACCAGATCCTGTTTGAGGAGCGAAAACTCACTGCTGATTTTCTGATTTTCCAGATTCACCTTGGCAATCGCGCGATCTTTTTCCTGAATCTGTGACTGGGCGGCCATAAAGCTTCCCGTGGAATAAGAGGCCCAGGATACAAAACCAAGCACCGAAACCAGCAGCATGCCCTGGACGCTGCGTGACATCGGATAATAATCGACCGCATGGTCGGAGACGATGATGATCTTGCGGGTGTGAAACAGGCGGCGGATCAGGGAAAAAGAAGTCTTACGCTTGGCCATGCTTTGTCCGTTTTTTAGTGGCTTCCGCGCCAAAGTCATCTTTGGCCCACACGGTTATGCCAGACCCCCCCCGGAGAATCAATCCCTGAGTCAGGGGTCACATCAGAAAATTTCTTAAAAATATGTAAATATAGTAGGTTATTTTTTTGCTACCCGCAAAATATTGTGGGTCACCCGCAAGAAGCCACAGGGCTTGGTGTGATGCATGGCCGTTGAGTAAGGCTATTTTTTTCGCTGAAAAACGGCGGCAAAAAATCCATCCGTCTCATGTCGATGCGGCCAGAGGCGTAAATATTCTGCCTCTCCCGTCACTGATTGCGCTAACAGTGGTAAGGGCGCAATCGCAAAGTCCTTGTGTGCAGCAAGGAAAGCTTCCGCCTGCTGACGATTTTCCTCATCAAACATGGAGCACGTGACGTAAACCAGATGTCCACCCGGTTTCACCAGACGCGCGGCACTGCTGAGGATGCTGGCCTGAACCACAGTGAGCTCTTGCAGGTCCTTCGGCGCGGTCCGCCATTTCAAATCCGGACTGCGCCGCCAGGTGCCGCTGCCCGTACAAGGTGCGTCGATCAGCACCCAATCCGCCGTGGCTTTATGGCGCTTGACGAAGGCATCATTCTCGGACGCAAGCACTCGGATTTGCACATTATGTACCCCGGCGCGTGCCAGACGTTTGGGCATCTGCGCCAGACGCTTGGCGTTGACGTCCCACGCCAGAATCCGCCCTCGATTTTGCATCGCCGCAGCAAGAGCTAGCGTTTTGCCACCTGCCCCCGCACAAAAATCTACCACCTTATCACCCGGCTTTGCCTGCACCAGCGAAGCGGCCAGTTGTGAGCCCGCATCCTGCATTTCAAAGGCCCCATCGCGAAATGCCGGCAGCGTAAAGACCGCGCCGCGCTTATGCAGCCGGATGCCATGCGGCACAAATGACAGCGGCTCCGGCTCATAGCCCGCCTCGCGTAGCTGCTGCAGCAATGCTTCACGCGTGGTTCTCAGTGTATTGACGCGCAAATCCACCGGGGCTTCCTGAGCCATGGCCTCCAAGGCGGGTACAAAGGCGTCGCCGAGGGCCGCTTTCAATGACGGGCCCATCCAATCCGGGAAATTGTAGCGCGCCGCTTCCGGCATGGCGTCCGTCACCAGCGGCTGACCTTCGAGCGTCGCCAATGCCCGGCGCTCAGGCTCTGATAGCGGCGCCGCACAATGCCGTTCGCCATTCAGCCACTCTCTCAGATCAGCCAGCGGGCGAGCCTCCATCAGCACCAGCGCGCCCAGCACCAGCGTACGTGGATCAACCGCCAAGCCTGCCTGCTCCAGCCGCCACTCCAGCGCTGCACCCTGCCGCAGGACGCCATACACCAGCCCGGCGATCATGCCGCGATCCTTGGAGCCGATATAGCGCCGCTCTTTGAAATAGGAGCCAATCAAGCTATCGGCTGGCGCGCGGCTGCCATCCTGCCAGGCCGTGTTGACCAGCGTGATGAGATCGATAGCGGCGGCGACTTGCGCTCCGGGTTTCATAATGACAAACGGTTTCTGGTTGTAGGTTACTGGTAAAAGAAGTTCCCCTGACTGGCAACCGGGAACAGCGCCATCAAGGGGGGTTAGATGAATCAATGCGGGAGCGGATTCCCAGTCCGCTTAGGACGCATGCAGCGTTTTGCGAAAAATGATTTTATCTTCCCCCGCTTGATAAAAATCCCGGATACAGGCTTCTTCTTCATAGCCGAGAGCACGATAAAATGCGCGTGTTGACTCAAACGCCGGAAGGCCGGAGGTTTCAACCAGCAGCACCCGCTCGCCCTGCTCCCTCAGGATTTCTTCCACCTGATGCATCAGACGGCGGCCAATACCCTGGCCCTGGCGCAAAGGATGGACCGCAATCAATAACAGGTTCCAGGTTCCCTGCGTCATACGCTCTGGCGCGCAATAGGCAATTGCCTGAGGGGCATCCTCCATCACCGTCAGCCAAAGCTCGGGGGTATGCCCCTGAAAGTAAGGTTCTATCATTCCTTCCAGCATATCAGCCGGAAAGAGGCCGGTTGCCTCAATCACCGCCTTTAAGCCGGGCATATCATCAGCGGTAATTGATCGGATGGTCATGGGACGTCTCTCCTAAGCCGGCGCCAGCTCTCTTGATACGTTTGCACCGAAAGGATGCCGTGCCTTTTGGTATGCAGCCTTTTTGTCTACTGGCTGGCCCGGTAGTTCGGGGCTTCGCGGGTGATGGTGATGTCGTGGGTATGGCTCTCACGCAGGCCGGCGTTGGTGATGCGGACAAAATGGCAGTGCTTCTGCATCGCGTCAATGGTGGCATTGCCCGTGTAGCCCATGGCCGCCTTCAGGCCGCCGACGAGCTGATGCACCACTGCAGAAATCGGCCCTTTGAACGGCACGCGCCCTTCAACGCCCTCCGGCACCAGTTTCAGGGTATCGGCGACTTCCTGCTGGAAATAGCGGTCGGCCGAACCGCGCGCCATGGCGCCGACGGAGCCCATGCCACGGTAGGACTTATAGCTTCGGCCCTGATAGAGAATCTCCTCGCCGGGGCTTTCCTCGGTGCCAGCAAACAGCGAGCCAAGCATGGCGCAGGAGGCACCTGCGGCAATGGCCTTGGCCAGATCACCGGAATATTTGATGCCGCCATCGGCAATCAGCGGCACCCCCGCTTTCTGGCACACCGGGGCCACATCCATGATCGCCGAGAGTTGCGGCACGCCGACGCCAGCTACAATGCGCGTGGTGCAGATGGAGCCGGGGCCAATGCCCACTTTCACCGCGTCTGCGCCCGCTTTGATGAGCGCGGCGGCCGCCTCGCCGGTGGCGATGTTACCCGCCACAATCTGCACATCCTTCGACAGTTTGCGAATCACCTTCACCGCGTCGATCACCCCCTTGGAATGACCATGCGCCGTATCCACGACCAGCACGTCCACGCCCGCCGCGATCAGCGCTTCCGCACGGTGGATGCCCGCCTCACCGACGCCGGTGGCGGCCGCCACGCGCAGGCGGCCTTTGTCGTCCTTCACCGCCATCGGGTATTGCTGCGCTTTGGTAATATCCTTCACGGTAATCAGACCGATGCAGCGGTACTGGCCATCCACGACGATGAGCTTCTCGATGCGGTGTTTGTGCAGCAGCTTCTTCGCCGCCTCGGGGGAGGTGCCCTCTTTTACGGTAATCAGGTCATCGCTGGTCATCAACTCGGCGATTTTCTGGCGCTTATTGGAAGCAAAACGCACGTCGCGGTTGGTGAGGATACCGACCAGCTTGCCGCTTTTCTCGGTCACCGGCAGGCCGGTAATGCCGTGCTGCTGCATCAGAGAGAGCGCATCGGCGAGCGATGCATCGGGGGTGATCGTCACCGGGTTGACCACCATGCCGGATTCAAAGCGTTTAACGCGCCGGACTTCATCGGCCTGTGCTTCCGGGTCCATGTTCTTGTGAATGCACCCCAGCCCGCCCAGCTGCGCCATGGCGATAGCGAGCCGCGCTTCCGTCACCGTATCCATGGCGGCGGACATCAGCGGAATGTTCAGCTCAATGCCGCGCGTGACGCGGGTACGTGTGTCAGCGGTGGCGGGCAGCACCTCGGAATAGGCAGGCTTCAGCAGCACGTCATCAAACGTGAGCGCTTCAATAATGGGGGATGCGGGGGTGCGTGCCATGGGCGCTCCTAAGGTTTCGTCATCGCGAGGGAGCGGAGCGACCGTGGCGATCCATCTGGATTGCTTCGCTGACGCTCGCAATGACGCGAGGTCATTCATGGCGCTTCTACTTAACGAAGAACAAAGGGGTTGTCACGCGGAATAGTGCACCCGCAAAGCCTTCTGAACGCACAAAGGGAGGCAATTGCCTCCCTTTGTCGTTTAAAACCAGGTTCTCAACGTTACGCGAACGCCTCTTCCCATGTCCCCGTGGTGGCGGCTTTGGTGTATTCCGTCACGCGGTTCTCGAAGAAGTTGGTGTGCTCGACGCCGTTCAAGATGTCGTCCATCCACGGCAGCGGATTCTTCGAGATGTTATACAGCGGCTGCATGCCGAGCTGCGCGAGGCGACGGTCACCGATGTAGCGGATGTAAGACTTCACCTCTTGCGGGGTCAGGCCCTCAATGCCGCCGACGCCAAACGCCAGGTCGATAAACGCATCCTCGAGCGAGACGATCTTATGGCAGATTTTGTAAAGCTCGCGGTTCAGCTCCTCGTCGGCCACTTCCGGGTTTTCGTGCAGGAAGGTGCGGAACAGGCGGATGATCGACTGGGTGTGCAGGGTCTCATCGCGCGCTGACCAGGCGACGATCTGCCCCATGCCCTTCATTTTGCCGAAACGCTGGAAGTTGAGCAGGATCGCAAACGACGCAAACAGCTGCAGCCCCTCGGTGAACGCGCCAAACGCCGCCAGCGTGACCGCCACCGAACGTTTATCGTTCACATTGAAGCTGTGCATGTAATCGTATTTATCCTTCATCTCCTTGTAGGTGAGGAAGGCGGCGTATTCGGTCTCCGGGATGCCGAGCGTATCCAGCAGGTGCGAATAGGCGGCGATGTGGATGGTCTCCATGTTGGAAAACGCCGAGAGCATCATCTGCACTTCCGTCGGCTGGAACACCTTGGAGTAATGCTTCATGTAGCAGTTATTCACCTCAATGTCCGACTGGGTGAAGAAGCGGAAAATCTGCGTCAGCAGGTGCTTCTCATCGGCAGTGAGCGTGGCTTTCCAATCTTTCACATCGTCCGCCAGCGGCACCTCTTCCGGCAGCCAGTGAATGCGCTGCTGCATCAGCCACGCCTCATAGGCCCACGGATACTGAAACGGTTTGTAGATCGGTTTGGCATCGAGAAGTGACATGGTGAAACCTTTAGAGATTTAGTTGATTAAAGAGATTTAGATAGAGAAGGACCGAACTCATTATCGCTAGGAGTACCCGGGAAAAAACCCAGCCATATCATCATCACAGCGTTTCCGATGTAAGGAACTAGGTTAATGGCAACAAAAGCCCCTGATTTATTTAAATCGTGCAGCCTCTTAATTTGTATAGCAAGCGCTATCCAAATATTTAGAATCAGCCAGGTTAAGAGAATGGCGCGCGCCAACCATGGATTAATTTGTTCTATTACTTGATTGATGCCGCCTGCTGAGTCTATCCACATCCTGAGAATAAATTCCACCCCCAGCCAAAGAACTGAAAGTATTACGAAAATCAGCCAATAGGCTCTTCGATCAGTGCGTCCTTGAAATGAGAACAAAAGTTTTTTCCATTCTTCAAGCGAAGTTGGAGCAAAATCTAGACTCTTCATAGGCTGCGTCTCCCAACCATCCACCGACCACTACTGACAGGCCAAGCACTCATCATACTTGTTGTCTGACGTCTCTGCGGCAGCGGGTTGGCGGTCCTTTTTGAGGAGCGACATTTCCAGTTGCAGGGCCGGGGTGGCTTCGGCGTTGGCGTGGCCTTTCTCGGCGCGCTGCAGCGAGGTGGAGCGGCAGTAATAGAGGCTCTTCAGGCCCTTTTTCCACGCGGTGAAATGCAACAGGTGCAAGTCACGCTTGTGGATGTTGGCCGGGATGAAAAGGTTGACTGACTGCGCCTGGCAGATGAACGGCGTGCGATCAGCGGAATGCTCCACCACCCAGCGCTGATCGATCTCCTGCGCGGTGCGGAACACTTCCTTCTCGTCCTCGCTGAGGAATTCGAGATGCTCCACCGAGCCTTCATTGCGGGCAATAGAGCCCCACACATCCTCATTGTCATAGCCATGCTCAGCGAGCAGCTTCTTGAGGTGCTTGTTACGCACCACGAAGGAGCCGGAGAGCGTTTTCTGGGTGAACACATTCGCCGCATAGGGCTCGATGCCGGGCGAGGAGTTCCCTGCGATGATGGAAATGGAGGCGGTCGGTGCGATCGCCATTTTGTTGGAGAAACGCTCCATCAAGCCCACTTCCGCCGCATCCGGGCACGGCCCGCGCTCCTGCGCCAGCTTACGGGAGGCGGCATCCACATGCTCCTTGATCTCGCGGAAAATGCGGATGTTCCACACCTTCGCCATCACGGACTCAAACGGGATCATCTTTGATTGCAGATAGCTGTGGAAGCCCATCACGCCCAGACCAACAGAGCGCTCACGCATTGCCGAATAGGTGGCGCGGCGCATCGATTCCGGTGCGGTTTCGATGAAATTCTGCAGCACGTTATCGAGGAAGCGCATGACATCCTCAACAAAGGTCTCATTGTCCTTCCACTGGTCATAGGTCTCGAGGTTGAGCGAGGAGAGGCAGCATACCGCCGTGCGCTCTTCGCCGAGGTGATCCTTACCGGTGGGCAGGGTGATTTCGCTGCACAGGTTAGAGGTTTTGACGGTGAGGCCGAGCTGGCGGTGATGTTCCGGAATGCCTTTGTTCACGTTGTCAATGAACAGCATATACGGCTCGCCCGTTTCAATGCGGGCGGTGAGCAGCTTGATCCACAGCTCGCGGGCTTTCACCATATGCACCACGCTGTTGTCCTTCGGGCTGCGCAGAGCGAATTCCTCATCCGCCTCCACGGCCTGCATGAACTCATCCGTGATGGCGACGCCGTGGTGGATGTTCAGCGTTTTGCGGTTGGGGTCCCCACCAGTCGGGCGGCGAATTTCGATAAACTCTTCAATTTCCGGGTGATAGATCGGCATATAGACCGCCGAGGAACCACGGCGCAGCGAGCCTTGCGAAATTGCCAGCGTGAGCGAGTCCTGCACACGCATGAAGGGAATCACACCCGAGGTTTTACCGTTGCCGCGCACCTTCTCACCGATGGAGCGCAGGTTGCCCCAGTAGCTGCCGATGCCGCCGCCGCGCGCGGCCAGCCAGACATTCTCGTTCCACAGATTGACGATGCCTTCGAGGGAGTCCTGCGTTTCATTCAGGAAGCAGGAAATCGGCATCCCACGATCTGTGCCACCATTGGAGAGCACCGGGGTCGCCGGCATAAACCATAGCTGGCTGATATAGTCGTAGAGGCGCTGGGCATGAGACTCGTCATCCGCATAGGCAGATGCCACGCGGGCAAACATGTCCTGAAAGGTTTCACCATCAAGCAAATAACGGTCACGCAGGGTTGCCTTACCGAAATCGGTGAGGAGGCTGTCCCGGTTAGCGTCGGTGCGGATGGTAAAACGTGTGGCGCGCATAGTCTTCATACCCCTGAATATCCTTAGTTTATCACGCACTTGGCACAGAACCAAGTGTTTGTTTTTTCAAAGCTAAACCTGTCTTTCTTCGTGTGTCTCTCAGCCTGTCTGCTAGATGGCATATCGCTGCGGGAAGTTTCCACCGTAACCAAATCGGATGCGGTCGAACACATCTTTTTTATTAATTCAGCACCGCTCTTTTTGATCTGCATATATAATCTTTTTCTTATCAATCGGTTGATCAAAAACTTGTCTAAAAAACACAACATCTAGTGCCCATAAAATGGAGCTAACTAGATATGGTGGAATGCTGTCAACGGGTTTTAGAGAGGTTCTCACATTTCATCCGCAAATGTGTAGCCCATGTGGATATTGTGCTACATCTCTCCCTGCCCACCATATCTAGTGGTCTTGGCGTCATGAAAATGTCACGCTTCCTTGCTAATCTATATTTGGTTTAATCTGTTCAAATGGTTATGCCATACGCGTCCCTCTCTTGCCCGGAAGGCTGATGACTGCATGAGCTACTATCGCCCGCCCCAAGCATCGCCCTGGCTCGTCTGGGCTGGCCGTACGGTCGCACTAGGGGGCATTGCGCTTGGCATCGCATCCTATGCCTCGGGCGTCGGACTCCCGGGTATTAGTGAAGGCCTTCAGGCCATCGGTAATGCAGCCGGGGTGGGAGAAGCAGCACTGGTGGCGTCCGAAGCGTTCACGCCGCTGCTGCTTGGCACCTTTGGATCGCTGGCGGTGTGGCGCAGCACCGAGAAAGCCGATCAGGTGCGCCGGGATAATGCGGCCTACCGCCGTGGCCTGAACGACGCGCTGAATCAAGGGCTTTCTGATATTCCTTTACCGGCCCGTCTGCTTAGTCGCCAGGGACAGGTCAGCTGGCTCACCAGCAGTGCGGCCATGACAGTGGGCGCGCTGCTCTGCATCGCCGGCGCATTCAGTATTTCTGGCGGCTTGCTTGGGTTGTTATCCAGCTATGGCCCCGGAGCGCTGGTTATGGCCGGAGGACTAGGCCTCACCGCCATGGGATACACCGCATGGCGGGTTGGATCAATTGCCGCAGAAGCCCGGGAGTTTGCGCATTCCACGGAAGCCTCGGCAGAGCGGGGACGTGTTCTGGAAGCAGAAGCCGCAAAAAGTGCTCAACAAGAAAAAGAGCTTAGCGGCCTTGCTCCCGCCGCCGCGCTACCGCGCGCCGTCACGCCTCCCACGCCGTTGACCGATCAGTTCCGTCAGGACCAGGCAATGCAGGCCATTCTTGCCGCTCAGACACCTCAAAGCCCCCCCCGCGGATTTTTAGCGCGGCTGATGGGCGAGCGCCAGCAGGTCGAAACGGAAGCACTCCAGCGCTGACGCCTAAAAGGTCGGCAGCACCTGAAAACCGCGAGCCACCAGGCCCTCATACGGCGTTGCCTCCACCCGCTTCACGGAGGCCATGCGCGGCCCGACGTGGCAGGCAAACAGAAAATCACGCACCACGTCCTCTGCTCCGCTTACCACGGCCTCCACCCTGCCATCCGTACGATTGCGCACCCAGCCATCCAGGCGGCGCTTTTCCGCCTGCGCCGCCACCCAGGCGCGATAGCCCACACCCTGCACACGGCCGGAGATGATAAGATGACGTACGATGTTCACCCTGTGCTTTCTCCAAAGAAAATAGTCATAAAATCTTCACATACAGTTGCTTGTTACCATGCTAGGTCATTGGCATCGCTATTTACAAGGAGGATATATGTCTTTTGTTGCAGCTCTTACCAACCGCAGGCTTGATACCAAGATGATCCACTATCTTGAAGATGCCGTACGTAGCTCTACGCAGGGAGGCTCGTTCTTTCCGTCGCTGAAGGCCGAACTGCTCAAGAACGGCGCGGTGGATATGGAAGCGGTCCGCGAGACAGACGCTTACAAGGCCCTTGCCTCGGCGATGACCAGTATCACGAAGGTGGAGCAGATCGATGACGCGTTCACCGCGAAGCTGGCCGATTTTGTGAATGCCGTCGCCGCAAACGCCGCACCGAACCATCTGGGCACCTATGCTGTGGGCTCGCTCACAGTTCAAACGCTGGCCAACGGCATGAAAAGCGTGGTGGCCAACCACCGCCACATAGGTAGCGGGATTGCTGCCTGAATTCGCGTAGTCATCTACAAAAAAGGACCCCAAGCGGGTCCTTTTTTTTGCGTCTGGTTGATTATTCGAACTCGATCAGCACCTGTTCGGCCTGCACGGATTCCGGCGCTTTCACCAGCACGCGTTTGATTTTCGCGTCGGCGTCGGCATACATGACGTTTTCCATCTTCATCGCCTCGATGCGCAGCAGCTCCTGGCCAGCATGGACCTTGTCGCCCTTCTTCACGGCCAGCGTAGTGACCAGTCCGGCAATCGGCGCTTTCACCTGATCACGGCGCTTGCCGGACTCTTTCTTCGGCATGTACTGCGCCAGCTCGGCCACCCGTGGCGAACGCACTTTCACATCGATTTCCGAGCCGCCATAGCTGAGGCGGCAGCCCTCGGTAAGCGTCTTGATCTGCACAGAGACAGGCTTGCCGTTCACGGTGCCCTGGAAGAGGTTACGCCCCAGCTTCCAGGATGAGCGCATCACAATCAGGCCGGTATCGTAGCTAATGTCATAGCCGTAATCGGTGGGGCGCACGATGACGGGATAATTCACCCCGCCGACATTGACCACCCAACGCGCAGAAATCACCCGGGCACGGCCCGGCACCTGCTGCGTGGTCTGCGACGCGCGCTCCGCATCACGCAGGAAGATGTGCAGCCCCACCCCGAGGAACACGCGGGTGGTTTCCTCGTTCACATCCGCGCCAGTAAAGCCTTCCGGATATTCCTTGGCGATGAAGTTGGTGGAGATGTCCCCCGCCACGAACTTCGGATGCGCGAGGATGGATTGCAGGAAGCTGATGTTGTGCGCGATGCCCTCAATAACATAGGCCGAAAGCGCCGATTTCATCGACTC
>DBAU01000023.1 GCA_002291845.1 Alphaproteobacteria bacterium UBA1002
CCCTCTGACATTGCTCCCGCAACGAGTGTTGGTGAGGAGTATAATCATGACCGCTATTCTATCCATCAAAGGCCGGGAAATTCTGGATAGTCGCGGCAATCCTACCGTGGAGGTGGATGTGCTGCTGGAAGATGGCGCGTTTGGTCGGGCGGCGGTGCCGTCAGGGGCATCCACAGGGACGCTCGAGGCGTTGGAGCTGCGTGACGGCGACAAAAAGCGCTATCTAGGCAAAGGCGTGCAAAAAGCGGTGGAGAACGTCAATACCGAGATCGCCTCGGCGCTTACCGGCATTGATGCTGCTGAGCAGCTGAAAATCGACCGCATGATGGTCTCGCTTGATGGCACGGAGAACAAAGGCCGGCTTGGGGCGAATGCGATTCTGGGGGTTTCGCTGGCGGTGGCCAAAGCCGCGGCTGCATCGGCGGGCCTGCCGCTTTATCGCTACCTGGGCGGTGCACGCGCGCACGTGCTGCCGGTGCCGATGATGAACATCATCAATGGCGGTGCCCATGCCGATAACCCGGTGGATATTCAGGAATTCATGGTCATGCCAGTATCCGCGGCGTCCAGTGCGGAATCTATCCGTATGGGGGCGGAAATCTTCCATGCGCTGAAGAAAAAACTCAAAGACGCCGGGTTGAATACCAATGTCGGTGATGAGGGCGGCTTCGCGCCGAATGTTGGCTCTTCGGATGAAGCGCTATCTTACATTATGCAGGCTATTGAGGCCGCGGGGTATCGTCCGGGGGAGGATGTGATGCTGGCCCTCGATGCCGCCTCCACCGAATTTTACAAGAACGGAAAATACGAGCTGGAAGGCGAAGGCAAATCCCTCGATGCGGGGCAGCTCATTGATTATTATAAGGCCCTGGTCAAAAAATATCCCATTATTTCTATTGAAGATGCCTGCGCGGAAAATGACCATGCAGGCTGGGCGGAGATCACGCGCCGTCTGGGAGCGACCATCCAGCTGGTCGGCGATGATCTGTTTGTCACCAACCCCGCGATTTTGGCCGATGGCATCGAGAAGGGGCTGGCTAATGCTATCTTGGTGAAGGTGAATCAGATCGGCACGCTGTCGGAGACCTTGGCGGCGGTCGAGATGGCTCAACGGGCGGGCTACCACGCCGTGCTTTCCCACCGCTCCGGCGAAACGGAAGATGCCACCATCGCGCAGATTGCGGTAGCTACCAACTGTGGCCAGATCAAGACCGGCTCGCTGTCCCGCTCTGATCGGTTGGCAAAATACAACGAATTACTCCGCATTGAAGAAGAATTGGGTGCGGATAGCCGCTATGCGGGCCGCTCCATCTTGCGCCGGGCCGTATAAACAGCGTATGTTATGAGATATCAGCTACTCTATCGTGAGTTCTGGTAGGGATATTTTGTTATGCGCCGTCCGCTTATTCGTAATGCACTGCGTTCCTTGCTTTTTACAGGAGCTTTAGCTTACCTGGGCTTTCATGCGGTGCAGGGAGAGCATGGGCTGTATGCCCTGCTGGTGCAGCAGCATCGCAAGGATGTACTCACGCAGGAACTGAGCAAAGCCAAGGCAGAACGGGAAAAATTGGAGCACCGGGTTAGCCTGCTGCGCCCCGAAACGTTGGATCGAGACTTGCTGGATGAGCAGTCTCGGCGTTATCTCGGTGTCATCGGTAAAGACGAGATCGTCATCACCACCGACGAATAGCCATCACCATCACGCATCGATATGTATGCGTTCTGTGCATAGCTGCTCTGTGCTGTTCGCATGAAAGTGAGATTTTCTGCGGAGTTTTAAGCCACCAAAATTCCCATTGCCAACGCACTAAAATTATAGTCATTATCCCCCGCTAACCCGCGGAAATCCTTTGTGCGCCGCAACATAACCTAGTCATGCAATTGGGTAAAATTATGGCCAAAACGGCAGCTGGTACTAAAAATAAGAATACTCCTCAACTTACTCCTGATAAGCAGCAATTACTTGCGATGTATCGCGACATGCTGCTCATCCGCCGCTTTGAAGAAAAAGCGGGTCAGTTATATGGCATGGGACTGATTGGTGGTTTCTGCCACCTCTATATTGGTCAGGAAGCCGTGGTGACCGGTATCCAGCATTGCCTGAAAGAAGGCGATGGCATCATCACCAGCTACCGCGACCATGGCCACATGATTGCCTGCGGCATGGACCCGAAAGGCGTTATGGCCGAGTTAACAGGTCGCGAGGGGGGCTATTCGCGCGGCAAAGGCGGCTCGATGCACATGTTCTCCACCGACAAGCATTTTTATGGTGGTCATGGCATTGTGGGCGCGCAGGTGCCGATTGGCACGGGCATCGCCTTCGCGCATAAATACAAGGACAGCGGTAACCTCAGTGTCGTCTATTTCGGTGACGGCTCGGTGAATCAGGGCCAGGTCTACGAAGCCTTCAACATGGCGAGCCTATGGAAGTTGCCGGTGATTTACGTGATCGAGAATAACGAATACGCCATGGGCACCTCGGTGAAGCGCTCTCACGCAACCACGGAGCTGTTCCGCCGCGGCGAAGGCTTCGGTATTCCCGGCAAGCAGGTCAACGGTATGGACGTGATGGAAGTCTGGCGTGCGGCCCGCGAAGCCGTGGATTTCGTGCGCGAAGGCAACGGGCCGATCCTGTTGGAGATGAAAACCTACCGCTATCGTGGCCACTCGATGTCCGATCCGGCCAAGTACCGCACCAAGGAAGAGGTGACGGATTACCGTGAGCATCGCGACCCGATCACCAATCTCCATGCGTGGATGCTGAACGAAAAGATGGTCAGCGAAGCCGAGCTGGAGGCCATCGACAAGGAAGCTAAGGCCATTGCTGCCGAGGCTGCAGAGTTTGCTAAGGAGTCCCCGGAGCCGGATGCATCCGAGCTGTGGACGGACGTTGTACGCGAAGCCTAAGGAGAAAAACACATGGCAACCCAAACCGTACGTGTCGCCCTTCGTGATGCAATGGCGGAAGAAATGCGCCGTGACGAGAATGTTTTCGTCATGGGCGAGGAAGTAGCAGAATACCAGGGGGCTTATAAAGTCACCGAAGGTTTGCTTCAGGAATTCGGTGCGCGCCGCGTGGTTGATACGCCGATCACCGAGCATGGCTTTGCGGGCCTTGCCGTCGGTGCGGCGTTTCTGGAACTGCGTCCGGTGGTCGAGTTCATGACCTTTAACTTCGCCATGCAGGCGATGGACCAGATCATCAACTCCGCCGCCAAGACGCTCTATATGTCCGGTGGCCAGATCAAGTGCCCGATCGTGTTCCGTGGCCCCAATGGTGCGGCAGCCCGCGTGGCCGCGCAGCACTCGCAGTGCTATGCCAGCTGGTATGCCCATGTGCCAGGCCTGAAAGTGATCGCCCCCTATGACGCCGCCGATGCAAAAGGCCTGCTGAAAGCCGCCATCCGCG
Source organism: Alphaproteobacteria bacterium UBA1002 (assembly GCA_002291845.1). Lineage (GTDB taxonomy): Bacteria > Pseudomonadota > Alphaproteobacteria > Rickettsiales > UBA998 > UBA998. The sequence goes on from DBAU01000023.1 coordinate 3,410, forward strand.
ATCCGAACCCGGTGATCTTCCTTGAGAACGAGATTCTCTACGGCCAATCCTTCGACGTACCGGAAAGTGATGATTTCATCCTGCCCATCGGTAAGGCCGCAGTGAAGCGTGAAGGGACGGATGTCTCCATCTTCACGTTCTCCATCATGGTTGGTAAGGCTTTGCAGGCCGCCGAGGAGCTGGCGAAGGAGGGCATTAATGCCGAGGTGGTGGATCTGCGCACTCTGCGGCCGCTTGATGTAGAGACTATCGTTTCCTCTATTAAAAAAACCAATCGCGTGGTGACGGTGGAAGAGGGGTGGCCGGTCGCAGGTATTGGCTCCGAGATCGCCGCTATCGCGATGGAACGTTGCTTCGATGACCTCGATGCTCCCGTGACGCGCGTGGCCGGTAAAGACGTGCCGCTCCCGTATGCCGCAAACCTCGAGAGGCTCGCTTTGCCGCAAGTGGAAGACATCATCGCGGCGGTCAAGGAAACCTGTTATCGCAAGGTGTGATGATGCGCACGCTGCTCCCGCTCCTGCTTGTTTCCCTGGCACTCACTGCGCAGGCGGCCGATGCGCAGCAGGCACCTGTCCGCTCCATCACTGTTCAGGGGGAGGTGGTTATCAAAGCGGCAGCCGATAAGGCTGATTTAACCGTAACTCTCTATCGTGAAGCTAAACAAGCCGTGAAGGCAAAAGAGCAAGTTGATCGACTGCTGGTGACGCTGCGTAGCATCATAAAAGAATATGATATCGCAGAAAAAGACATGCGCACACAGTATACGTCTATTCAACCACGCTATGACTATCCGGCTATTGGGAATGGTAAGCCAACGCTCGAAGGCTACGCAGCCCAGCACAGCATTATCATCACGCTGCGGGATATTGATAAGCTTGGTGCGCTTATGCAGGCGATGGTAGAGCGTGGTATCGATCGCGTGGATAACATTGCCTATGGTCTACAGAAGGAAGGATCTCTGAAAGAAGATGCCCTGATTCAAGCCATTGATGTCGCACGTCGGAAGGCTGTTCGTCTTGCCAAAGCCGCGGGCACCGAAGCGGCTGAAGTGCTCACCATTCAGGAATCCGGCACGTACATCCAGCCCCCGCAGCCGATAGCCATAATGCGTAGCGAATATGCCAGTGCGTCCAGTAAAGTGTCTGCAGCTCCGCCTGTAGGCGATGTCGAAATCCGCTCGTCGGTCACGGCGAGTTATTTGCTGAAATAATCCAACCAACAGGAACGAGACCCATGCCTATTGAAATCCTGATGCCCGCACTGTCGCCCACCATGACGGAGGGTAATCTCGTTAAGTGGAACAAAAAAGAGGGCGATAAGGTCAAATCTGGTGACGTGATTGCCGAGATAGAAACCGACAAAGCGACGATGGAAGTCGAAGCGGTGGATGAAGGCATCCTCGGCAAGATTGTCGTGGCGGAAGGCACTGAGAGCGTGAAGGTAAACGAGCTGATCGCGCTACTGCTGGCGGATGGTGAAGACGCGTCGGCCGTCGCAAACTATGCCGCCAAAGGCGCTGCCCCGGCTGCGGCAAAAGCAGAAGCCGCGCCCGCTGCAACACCTGCTGAGGCTGCCACACCATCGGCAGCCCCTGCCGTGAATGGCCATGCCTCAGGTGACCGTGTGAAAGCTTCGCCGCTTGCTAAGCGCATTGCCGCGCAGGAGGGCGTAGATCTTGGCTCTGTGCAAGGTAGCGGGCCGCATGGCCGCATTATCAAAGCGGATGTGGAGGAAGCAAAAAAATCCGGCGGAGCGAGCAAGGCATCCGGTGGCGCCGCTTTCGCCCCGGTCTCGTATGGCCGCAACCCGCAAGAGTCGGTGGATGTGCCGCTCAACAACATGCGCAAGACCATTGCAAAGCGCCTGCTGGAATCCAAGCAGAACGTCCCGCATTTCTACCTCACCATCGACTGCGAGATCGACGCGCTGAACGCCGCGCGCACCCGTATTAACGCCGCAGCGGAAGCAGCGGTGAAAGGTACCGATCAGAAGCCTGCCTACAAAGTCTCCGTCAATGATTTCGTGATTAAGGCGGTGGCGCTGGCGCTGCGTGATGTTCCGGCGGCGAATGCCTCCTGGGCCGATACGGTGATCAAGCAGTACAACAACGTGGATGTCTCGGTCGCCGTGGCGCTCGATGGCGGGCTCATCACTCCGGTGGTGAAGAATGCCGATCAGAAGTCGCTGGCGGCCATCTCCAACGAGATGAAGGACCTCGCCAAGCGCGCCCGTGACGGCAAGCTGAAACCGGAGGAATTCCAGGGCGGTGGCTTCTCCATCTCCAACCTCGGCATGTACGGCATCAAGCAGTTCAACGCCATCATCAACCCGCCGCAAAGCTGCATCCTTGCCATCGGCACGGGTGAAGAGCGCGTGGTGGTAAAAGGCGGCCAGTTCACTGCCGTCACCATGATGACCGTGACGCTCTCCAGCGACCACCGCGTGGTCGATGGGGCGGTAGGTGCGCAGTTCCTTGCTGCGTTCAAACGCTACATCGAAGACCCGGTGATGATGGTGGTGTAGCCGAGGCGAGTGCTATCCCGCATTTGATGCGGTATCAGAAAAACGAACATTGAGCCCGCATCTATGCCTTGCTTAATGCGGGATGACAGCAAACGGAGAAGAACATGGCAGACGCATTTGACGTAGTGATTATTGGGGGCGGTCCGGGCGGGTATGTCGCGGCCATTCGTGCTTCACAGCTCGGCATGAAAACCGCGGTGATTGAGCGGGAGCATCTGGGGGGCATCTGCCTCAACTGGGGCTGCATCCCGACCAAGGCGCTACTACGCGCGTCGGAGATCAACCATCTGCTGCACTCACTGGATGCGTATGGCTTCTCGGCCGACAATATTCAGTTCGACTTCAAGAAGGTCATTGCCCGCTCGCGTGCGGTGTCCGGCCAATTGACCAAAGGCGTCACCGGCCTGATGAAAAAGAACAAGGTCACCGTCTATGACGGCCATGGCAAACTCGTCGGCAAGGGCAAGCTGACGGTGGAGAAGGACGGTAAGAAAGTGGCCGACCTGGAAGCGAAGCACATCATCATCGCTACGGGTGCGCGGGCGCGGGTGCTGCCGGGGCTGGAGCCGGATGGCAAGCTGGTATGGACCTACCGCGAGGCGATGGTGCCCGAGGAAATGCCAAAGTCGCTGCTCGTCGTCGGCTCTGGGGCCATCGGCTCCGAGTTTGCGAGCTTCTACCTCAACATGGGCGCCGACGTGACGCTGGTGGAAGTGCAGGAGCGCATCCTGCCGGTGGAGGATGAGGAGATTTCCAAGTTCGCCCAGAAGCAGTTTGAGAAGCAGGGCATGAAGGTGCGCACCAAGACCGTGCTGAAAGCCATGAAGAAGGGCAAGAACAACGTCACCTGCACGCTTGAGAGTGGCGGCAAGACGGAAGAGGTGACGGTGGACCGTGTGATTCTCGCGGTGGGCATTGTCGCCAATACGGAGAATCTCGGCCTCGAGAACACTAAGGTGAAGGTAGACAAAGGACAGATCGTGGTGAACGATTACCTTGCCACTGACGAGCCGGGCGTTTACGCCATCGGCGATGTGGCGGGCGCACCGTGGCTAGCCCACAAAGCTTCCCATGAGGGCATCATCTGCATCGAGAAAATCGCCGGACAGAAAGACGTCCATCCGATGAAAAAGGAAAACATCCCCGGCTGTACCTATTGCCGTCCGCAGATCGCCTCCGTTGGCCTCACCGAAGCCGCTGCCAAGGCGAAAGGCTACAAGGTAAAGGTTGGCCGCTTCAGCTTTATGGGTAATGGCAAGGCGATTGCCCTGGGCGAGCCGGATGGGCTGGTGAAAACCGTGTTTGATGAGAAAACGGGTGAGCTGCTCGGCGCGCACATGATCGGCGCGGAAGTCACCGAGATGATTCAGGGTTTCGTCATCGGCAAAACGCTCGAGACGACGGAAGCAGAGTTGATGCACACCATCTTCCCGCACCCGACCTTATCGGAGATGATGCACGAGTCCACGCTCGATGCCTACGGCAAGGTGATTCACATGTAGTAAGGGAAGGGAGTGCTCAGGCTCACCGACCTGCCGCATGCCCAGGCTGCTCGTAGCGGGAGGGCGGTAATTTCTCAAGGATCGCTGCCGTTTCCTCGGGAGTGAAGTCCAGGACTGCTCCATCCAGCCCCTTGCGCTCATGTACGGTATTATTGAGCAGCGCATTCAATTTATTGAGAGCGCCAACATCATGAGCAGTAAATCCCGCTCTGATGCTATCAATGACCACTTTACCCTTGTCATTCAGGACGAGGCCGAGTGAGACGCTGTCTTTGTCTGCGCCCAGATACTCTTGCAGCCTTTTTACCTGTTGAAAAAAAGCATTACCTGGTTGGATTTTCTGCCCGCCGGACATCCATTCAAATTCAACATAAGGCATGGCGGCGGCGAGCAAGGCGAGAGAAGCCGCCTGCGTATCATAGCGACTGCGTGGCTGCTCAAAAGTGAAAGTGGTCATGGTGCGCATGATAAACTCCATTAAGATACGTAAACATAGCACCAGAATGTTAACCTTTTGTGACGTCCTGCATTGTGTAAAGGTCTGTTTTGCGGTACATAAGGACCTTCACGGAAAGAAATGCCATGTTCCTAGACGATACGCTTGAAGAGCAAAAACTTTGTGACAAGGCGCAGGCCGTTGCGGGGAGGGAATATCGCCAGCTCCGCGCCCTCATGCTCACGGGGGATGCCTCCGACATTGCTTCCGCTGAAGCGCGGCTGAGGAATGAGCTCCCTGAGGAAATGGCGAATGATCTATCATTTGAACGCTTATTGCGCGCCATGGAGCGTGAGGTTGCCCGCGTCAGTGAGCAGGACATCGCCATCGAGGCGTAAGCGCTACTTGTTAGTGATTTCTCGTCGCCGTTGGCTTTCCCGGAACGACGCTATTAAAACCAGCGCATGCCTGTTTTCATTTGGGGAGCCAGATCGCTGAACCACTGCCCAGCCTGTGCTTTCCATTTTTGAATCTGCATGACATTCTCAATACGACGCTCCAGGAATGCCCAGCTGTCTGCATGGCTATCTGAGGTGTCGCTGAGCCAATAGAGCAGGGTACTCGTCTGCACTTTGGCCAGCAGTAGCCGTTTCGTATAAAAATTAAAGTCGGTAGATGTGTCACCCGCGGCGCGCCACATGGCATCCACCGTACGGTACAGCAAGGCAAGGGCTTGCGGTGCACGGGTCGGCAGCGCGAAATGCGCTACCGCGCGTCGTTCTGCTTCTTTGTACGGCTCCATCGCTTCCAGCCGTGCACGCACGGCGGCGGCAATACGCTGGCGAATCTTCATACGAGGCAGTTCAATGGTTGCCAGATGATCCAGCATGCGCCGGTCCATCTCTTGAGAAAAATAATCCAGCATATCCTCCACGCCACGCGGAAACAGGCGGTGCAGCGCCGCAGTGTCCTGACCGCATTGGTGGGCGGCACGCTCTAGGGTCCGGAGATTCCAGCCCTCAAAAGGCACCAAGGATAGCGTGGCCTCAAGCAGGGCCGTACGTAGGGGAGAGGTCTCTAACATAGCGTTGAATATAAGGCGTCTGCGCGTCGGATGCCAGTGCCGATACTTATAACCCGCGACC
>DBAU01000096.1 GCA_002291845.1 Alphaproteobacteria bacterium UBA1002
GACGCATCGGGCGTACGGGATGATGCGTTCGCTGAGGCCGGGGCCACGCTGACAGATAGCGCAGAAGATGCGCTGAATGCGGCGTCTATTGTGCTTTGCGTCAGCGCCCCTACCCCAACACAGATCGAGCAGATGCCCATCGGCAGCGCCCTGGTTGGCATGCTCGCACCCTATGATAACCAGCCATTGATGACGCTTTGTGCGGAAAAGCAGGTAGATGCGTTTGCATTGGAAATGCTTCCACGCATTTCCCGCGCGCAATCGATGGATGTGCTCTCCTCACAGAGCAACCTTGCGGGCTACCGTGCCGTGATTGATGCTGTGGCCGCTTCTGCCAAGGCCATGCCGATGATGATGACTGCTGCTGGCACCGTGCCACCGGCTAAAGCACTGATCCTTGGCGCAGGTGTCGCGGGGCTTCAGGCCATCGCTACCGCCAAGCGGCTCGGCGCGGTGGTTTCCGCGTTTGATGTAAGGCCCGCTGTGAAAGAGCAGGTACAATCGCTCGGCGCGACCTTTATCGAGGTGCCCGCAGAGGAATCTGGCGAGACCAGCGGTGGCTACGCAAAGGAAATGAGCGAAGAGTATAAGCGCAAGCAGTCTGCCCTGATTGCCGAGACTATCACCAAGCAGGATATTGTGGTCACAACCGCTCTGATTCCTGGAAAAAAAGCGCCCGTTCTCATTACGCTGGAGATGGTGGAGTCCATGAAGCCCGGCGCGGTGATTGTTGATCTCGCGGTAGCCTCTGGCGGTAATTGTCCGCTTAGCAAGCCGGATCAGATCGTGGAGCATCGCGGCGTGAAAATTCTGGGCTACAGCAATATGCCTGCCCGCCTAGCCAGCGATGCCAGCGCCCTGTATGCCCGCAATCTGTATAATTTCATTGCAACCTTGATGGTGAAGGATAAATCCCTTTCCGTGCAATGGGATGACGAGCTGATCCGGGGTACGCTGCTCACCCGCGAGGGACAGATCGTACATCCGCAATTTGCCAACGCCGCCTGAGGAGTCTCCTATGGCTGATATTTCCCGCTTTTCTGAACAGGCCCAGCAACTCGCCCGCGAGGCCAATGCGCTGGCACAGAAGGCCATCGCCATCCAACAGCAGGCGGAAGCCAGCCAGATGGTAGACCCGTTCGTATTCATGCTCACGGTGTTCGTGCTGGCCTGCTTTGTCGGCTACTACGTGGTGTGGAAGGTGACACCTGCCCTGCACACTCCGCTGATGAGCGTTACGAACGCCATCTCGGGTATTATCATTGTGGGAGCAATCATTGCCGTTGGCCCGGCTGAGGGTGGCCTTTCCACCATCATTGGCTTCCTTGCCGTTGCGATTGCCGCGGTAAATATTTTCGGCGGCTTTATGGTCACGCACCGCATGCTGTCGATGTATAAAAAACGTCCGAAAGCGGAGAAATAAGATGTCCGGCCTGCCTGCTTATCTCTATCTCGTCTCCGCGATTTTATTCATCCTCGCCCTCAAGGGCCTCTCCTCACCGGAAACGGCACGACGGGGCAACCTGTATGGCATTGGCGGGATGGTATTGGCCATTCTCACCACGTTTACCCTGCCGATGATTGAAGGCTATGGCCTGATCATGCTGGCTATTCTGATCGGCGGCGCGGTCGGGGCCTATATTGCCAAGCACATTGCCATGACGGCTATGCCCCAGCTGGTGGCGGCGTTTCATTCGCTGGTGGGACTGGCAGCGGTCTTTATTGCCATGGCTGCGCTTTGGGATCCGCAGAATTACGGCATTGGGCTGCCGGGTGAAATTAGCTTCGGTAGTCTGTTAGAGATGAGCCTCGGTGCAGTGATAGGGGCCATCACCTTTTCCGGCTCGGTCATTGCGTTTGCCAAGCTACAAGGCCTGATGTCTGGGAAGCCTATCCGCTTTGCTGGACAACATCTGGTCAATGCAGGGATTAGCGCCGCCATTTTACTGATGATTGTGGTGTTCTCTGGCAATGAATCACATGGCCTGTTTTTGCTGATGACGGCCCTTGCCTTCCTGCTCGGCTTCCTGCTCATCATCCCCATCGGCGGCGCGGATATGCCGGTGGTGGTCTCCATGCTCAATTCCTATTCCGGCTGGGCGGCGGCAGGGATTGGCTTTACGCTCGGCAACCCTCTGCTCATCATCACGGGTGCACTGGTAGGGGCTTCGGGAGCCATCCTCAGTTATATCATGTGCAAAGCGATGAACCGCTCCATCATCAACGTGATTTTTGGCGGGTTTGGGGCAGAGGAAAGCAGCGCTACGGCAGAGGGTAGCGCGGATGATCGCCCGGTGAAACCCGGCAATGCCGAAGATGCCGCCTACCTGATGAAGAACGCCACCTCCGTCATCATCGTGCCGGGCTATGGCATGGCGGTCAGTCAAGCACAGCATGCTGTCCGTGAACTAACTGAAACGCTGGAGCATTTAGGTATTCAGGTGCGTTTCGCCATCCATCCTGTTGCAGGCCGCATGCCGGGCCATATGAACGTGCTTCTGGCAGAAGCCAATGTACCCTATGACGCGGTATTTGAGCTGGAGGAAATCAATAATGATTTTGCCAAAACAGATGTAACCTATGTTATCGGCGCGAATGATATCACCAACCCTGCAGCAAAAACGGATCCGCAAAGCCCCATTTACGGGATGCCAGTGCTGGATGTTGCAGCATCCGGAACAGTCATTTTTGTCAAACGCGGTATGGCCGCAGGGTATGCCGGGATTCAGAACGAATTATTCTTTAATGATAACACCATGATGCTCTTTGGCGATGCCAAAGCCGTAACGGAGAATCTGGTAAAAGCGCTGAAGGGCGGGCATTGATAGTCCTAATGGACAGATGTTTTTGCCTGGCCCGTGGGCCTCGCCCGTCTAAGTACATACTGAATTAAGCGCACGTAAGCGTAAGATACAAAAAAGGCGGCCTGACGCCGCCCCTTTCATCCGGTTGTGGGACCGGGCCCTTACCCGAGGGTTCTACTCAAATTGTTCACGCTTGCGCTGGAGCTTGCGGAAACGGCGCTGAGCTTCCGCCAATTCACGCACGCGGCGCTCGGACGGTTTCTCGAAGTGACGGCGCATCTTCATTTCGCGGAAGATTCCTTCACGCTGCATTTTCTTTTTGAGCGCGCGCAGGGCCTGATCGACATTGTTGTCGCGTACACTGACTTCAACCACGCAAGTTACCTCCTTTCGGGGCATCTGAAATTAAATGAAGAGGGACTTGTACGCCGTTTCCAGCGCCAAGGCAAGCCCAGACTATACCACATGGGGCACTACAAAGAAAAGTTCCTCATTCCCGTTGCCTTCCGGCCCATTCCAAATTATGAGAGATTTCCTTGTATTTTTGACGATATCACTCGCCTTTTGCGCGAATTAACACCGAAGGAGCACCCTTATGGCCAATACTGTAGGTAATATCGCCGCTGAACAGCTGCGCAGCTACATTGAACGCATTGAACGGCTGGAAGAAGAAAAAAAGAGCATTGGCGATGATATTCGCGATGTATTCGCGGAAGCCAAAGGCAATGGTTTTGATGTAAAAACTATGCGTCAGGTGCTTAAACTGCGCAAAATGGAAGCTGCCGATCGCCAGGAACAGGAGCATATGCTGGATCTCTACCTCGTGGCACTGGGTATGGCCATTCCAGCCGCGGAAGACGAGATGGAGGCGGCGTAATTATCGATACGATACAGCCGCTTGAGGATGAGGAAGACGCTAGCGATCGTCTTCCTCATCCTCATCAGGCTCTTCCTCCTCGTCGAGGGAATCGACCAAGGGCTCATCAACTTCGATTTCATCGATCAGCAGGTCGTCATCCACGTCATCGGAGTTTATGCGGTCTTCCTCTACTTCGCGGTCTCCCAACTCGCTAAGGGACTCGACATCCTCCTCCATGTCATCGATTTCTTCGAGGTCACCAGCCACTTCATCTTCTACCTCGATATCGCCAAAAGCCTCGAGATCCATTTCTTCCTCGCCATCATGTACTGGCAACTTCTTGACGGGTTTTTTGACAGGCTTCGCAGGTACTTTCACGGCGGTTGCTTTGCGAGGCTTCGCCGTTTCCTTTGGCGGCTGGTACACGGCGCCACATTTCGGGCAGACCGGGGGCGTTTTGTTCAAATCATAGAATTTCGCGCCGCAGGACGCACATTCTCTTTTTTCACCAAGTTTCGCGTTGGTCACGCAAACCTCCCCTCATCGCTGTTTAGCCGTTACTGGAGCAAAACTCCTTCACCATGTTACGCAGGAAGTGTTAATCAACTGTCAAGCCTCCATCTGGACGTAGGGCGGAAGCACTGCTAAGAGGGACACGCGCTTGTTGAAAATCGGTAACATACATGAGCACACACGCCACCTCACCCACCCCGGCTATTTCTCGTAAAATCGCTGGTTTTCAGGGCAAAGCACGGGTCCCTGGGGATAAATCCGTTTCCCACCGCTCCCTGATGCTTGCCAGCCAGGTACTGGGAACCACGCATATTGAAGGATTACTGGAGGGCGAGGATGTCCTGGCCACAGCCGCAGCGCTGCGGGCGCTGGGCGTGAGCGTGACCCGGCAGGGTGATGGCCGCTGGGAGGTTCAGGGCGTTGGCATTGGCGGCCTCAGTGAGCCGGCGCAGGTACTGGATATGGGCAACGCCGGCACCGGGGCACGACTAATGATGGGCTTGCTGGCGTCCCACCCCTTTCTGAGCGTCTTTACTGGTGATTCCAGCCTCAGCAAACGCCCCATGCAACGCGTCATTGGCCCACTGGAGATGATGGGCGCCACCTTCATGAGCCGCCATGGCGGACGCCTACCGCTGGCCATGCATGGCGCACAAACTGCTATACCCATTACCTACACACTGCCGGTGGCATCGGCGCAGGTAAAATCGGCCATTATGCTGGCGGCACTGAATACGCCTGGAACCACAACCGTTATTGAAAAGGAACCTACCCGAGACCATACGGAGCGGATGCTGCAGGCATTAGGCTATCGGGTGGATGTTCGCCAAGATGACGCGGGACACACACACATCTCGCTGGAGGGACAACAAGAACTCCCCTTTGCGCGGCGGCATTTGCGGGTTCCGGCGGACCCCTCCTCTGCAGCATTTCTGGCTGTCGCCGCCCTCATTACCCCGGGGGCAGATATTTTACTTGAAGAGGTCTGCATCAATCCGCTGCGTACGGGATTGTTCCTAACCCTGCAAGAGATGGGCGCCGATATCGCTTATGAGAACGAACGTATTGTGTCCGGCGAGCCCGTCGCTGACATGCGGGTACGCCATTCCATGCTTCGCGGCATCAATGTACCCGCCGGGCGTGCACCGTCGATGATTGATGAGTATCCCATTCTCTCTGTTGCCGCAGCCTACGCTGAGGGTGATACGGTGATGAATAACCTTGCCGAGCTTCGCGTCAAAGAGTCCGATCGGCTAGCCGCCATCGCCGCCGGACTGAGCGTCAATGGCGTAGAAGCAACGATTGAAGGTGATACGCTTTCTGTTAAAGGCGGCAGGGGTACGGTGAAAGGCGGCGGCACGGTCATCACCCATTTCGACCACCGCATTGCCATGAGCTTCTTGGTCATGGGCATGGGGTCTGAACAGGCGGTGACGGTAGATGATACCCGCGCTATCGCCACCAGCTTCCCTGGCTTCCTGCTGCTGATGAACGGGCTTGGTGCCGACATGCAGATGCAGACCGCCACCTCAAAAGGCTTTGCCAGTGCGCGCGTGGCGATGCCCCGCCCAGTACGCGCTCCACGCCGCACTATTGCGGTCGATGGCCCGGCGGCATCGGGTAAGGGCACCCTCGCTCGCCGTCTGGCGGCCCATTATGGCTATGCGTATCTTGATACAGGGAGCTTGTACCGAGCCGTGGGCCTGCGCCTGATCTATGGCGACCAGGATCCGACCGACCCGTTGGCCGCGGTGGAAGCCGCGCGCGCCATTACCGAATCCGATCTCGCCAATCCACGCCTACGGCAGGAGCGCATTGGCAAGGCAGCCTCCATCGTCTCCGCGATGCCAGACGTACGGGAGACCTTGCTAGAGTATCAGCGCACCTACGCCCGCCGCCCCGAAGGCGCCGTGCTGGACGGGCGCGATATCGGCACCGTAGTCTGCCCGGATGCAGACTTTAAGATTTTTATCACGGCCGATTTGGAAACCCGTGCCAAACGCCGCCACCGTGAGCTTTCCGGCGAAGGAATTGAAGTGGTTTATGAATCCGTTCTGCGCGACCTGAAAGAGCGTGACGAGCGGGATTCCAAGCGTGATGCCGCACCGCTGAAAGCCGCTGAGGAGGCATTGGTACTCGATACCACTGGGATGACAGCACAAGAAGCGTTTGAATTTGTTTTACGCCATATTGAAGGACAAGCCATGTTAGGTAAACAAACCGCTGTTTAATCTTTCACACTCATAATTTTTTTGCCGGACTACGACAAACCACCCCCTTTGCAATAAAAACCCCTCAGTTTTACTTGATTTTTACAGTTTTCTGGCTATTAGTGGCCCTCTTTATGTAAGCCCTGACCCTTGTGGCAGGCAGTAAAATACGCCGGAAACCCCGGCCAGAAAGGAAACTACATGAAATCCCAAGCTGCTATGAAACACTCCCCCGCTGCGGAGGAGGATTTTGCCTCGCTGTTCGAGGAATCCCTCAGACAGTCTGATATCTCTGAAGGTTCAGTTGTCAAAGGCCGCGTCGTTTCGGTCATCAATGATATCGTAACCCTCGATGTTGGCCTGAAATCAGAGGGCCGCATCTCTCTGCGCGAATTCCACCGCGCGGGTGAACCTATGGAATTGCGTGCCGGTGACGAGATCGAAGTCTATGTCGAGCGTATTGAAAATCGCGCTGGTGAATGCGTCCTGTCCCGCGAGAAAGCGCTGCGTGAAGAGTCGTGGGGTAAATTGGAAGCCGCACACAACAACCAGTCCCATGTCGAAGGGGTTATCTTCGGTAAGGTCAAAGGTGGTTTCACCGTGGATCTGCAAGGTGCCGTGGCATTCCTGCCGGGCAGTCAGGTTGATATCCGCCCAATCAAAGACATCAGCCCGCTCATGGGGGTAGCTCAGCCGTTCATCATTCTCAAGATGGACCGCAAACGCGGCAACATCGTCGTGTCACGTCGCTCGGTACTGGAAGAGTCCCGTCAGGGTCAGCGTGATGAGCTCCTCTCCCGCATTCGCGAAGGCGATGTACTGGAAGGCGTGGTCAAGAACATCACCGATTACGGTGCGTTCATCGATATGGGCGGTGTTGATGGCCTACTCCATGTGACTGATATTTCCTGGAGCCGCATCAACCACCCATCTGAAGTGTTCTCCATTGGCGATACGATCAAAGTCATGGTGACCAAATATGATGAAGACACCAAGCGCATCTCGCTCGGCATGAAGCAGCTGGAAGAGAATCCGTGGAAAGATGTCGAAGAGATGTACAAAGTTGGCGCGAGATTTACCGGTCGCGTCAGCAACATCACGGATTACGGCGCGTTCATCGAGCTGGATAAAGGCATCGAAGGTCTGGTGCATGTCTCCGAGATGAGCTGGACAAAGAAAAACGTCCATCCGAGCAAGATCATTGCCGTTGGCCAGGAAGTCGACGTCATGGTGCTCGATATCGATTCGCAGAAGCACCGCATTTCGCTGGGCATCAAGCAGTGCGAAACCAACCCTTGGCAAGCTTTTGCTGATAAGCACGGCGAAGGAGATGTCATCGAAGGCACCGTGCGCAACATCACCGAATTTGGTCTGTTTGTTGGGCTAGAAGGTGACATTGACGGCCTCGTTCACCACTCAGATATCAAGTGGGGCGAGTCTGGCGAGGAAGCCGTGAAGGAGTACAAGAAGGGCGACACGATCAAAGCGAAGATCTTACTGATCGACGTGGAGAAAGAACGCGTCAGCCTTGGCCTCAAGCAGCTCACTGAGAAGCCAGCTGGTACGCCTGACGATGTAAAGCCTGCGTCAGCTTCGGCTGCCAGTGGCAGCGCCAAAGCAAAAAAAGGCTCGGTTGTGACGGTGAAGGTCGCTGAAGTCCAGAAAGACGGCATCGCTGTTACGATGGAAGACGGTCAGTCGGGCTACATCAAAAAGACCGAGCTATCGCGTGAGCGCAAAGAGCAGCGTCCAGAGCGCTTTGCTGTGGGTGATCGCGTCGATGCAAAAATCGTCTCCACCAGCGCGAATGGGGAAGTCTCACTCTCCATCAAGTCGCTGGAGAACGATCTCCACAAACAAGCGATTGCCGAGTTCGGTTCGTCCGACAGCGGTGCTTCGCTCGGTGAAATCCTTGGTGCGGCTCTTGGCCAAGCAGAGGAAAAAACCAAGAAGAAAAGCAGCAAATCGAAATCCGAGTAGCTGCTCTCAGGCCTCTGATATTCCCCCGCAGCATCTGGCATGCTGTGGGGGAATGATTTTCTGGACATGCCCTTCATCCTGCGACATGTTCGAGTCACGTTGGATTAGGTAAGGGAATTTCAGCATGGCTATCTCCACAGATATGCTCATTGAGCGTTCACGCATGAAGCGTCAGGTTTCATTCTGGCGACTGGCCGCGATTGGTGCGGTGGTTTTTTTCCTGGTCATGCTGATTGAAAAGCCGGATGCGGTAACCGTAAGCAAATCCTTCATTGCACGCGTGGATATTGAGGGTGTCATTACGGACGATATGCCGGAGCATAAAATCCTGAAAGACCTCCAGAACAATGATCATGCGAAGGCCGTGATTCTGTATCTCAATACCCCGGGCGGGACAGCCGTGGGAGGCGAGGATTTTTATCGGCGCATTCAGGAGCTGAAAACGAAAAAGCCGGTGATTGTGCTGATGCGTTCGTTGTGCACATCGGCTGGGATTATGACCGCTGTGGCCGCAGATCGTGTCTATGCTAGCAATGGAACCATTACCGGCTCCATCGGCGTGATTATCCAGTCCGCCGACGTCAGCCGACTTGCCGATAAAGTGGGCATTGAGCCGGTGATTATAAAATCCGGTCCTTTAAAAGGCTCGCCCAGCCCATTCGAAAAGCTGGACCCTGCCGGGCGAGTGGTGGTTCAGTCATTGATCGATGACTTCCATAAAGTCTTTGTCAAAATGATCGCCGATGCGCGAAAACTGCCTTTTGAGGATGTTGCTGCCATTGCCGATGGCCGTATTCTCAGCGCGCAGCAGGCCCTATCCCTAAAACTGATTGATGCCATCGGGAATGAGGAAGACGCCGTCGCGTGGCTCAAAAAGGAAAAAAAACTGGATGAAACCCTGGCAGTTCGCAAGGTGGAGCCTCCAAAAGAAGACCGGGGTTTTCTGGAAAGCCTCACCAGCATGGCAGGTTTTACTTTGCCTGCATCGCTCAACACACTGAAGCTTGACGGATTACTTCTTATCTGGCAACCTGCGCAACTCTAAACGCCTAATTTTCAGGCACCTGAAAAAACATAAGAAAAAAGCATCACACCCATGACCAAATCTCAATTGATTGCCCGCCTCTCCAAGCGCTTCCCGCATCTGCTCCAGCGCGATATTGAAAGCCTTGTAAACACCGTGTTTGGCGACATTGCCAACGGTCTTGTTCAAGGCAAGCGTATTGAGCTTCGTGGTTTCGGCGCGTTCTCCATTCGCAAGCGTGAACCGCGCGTCGCTCGCAATCCAAAGAATGGCGCCTCCGTGAGTGTTGGCTCACGTTTTGCCGTTTATTTCCGTGCCGGTAAACAACTCCGCGAGCGCATCAACCACTAAAATATTGTGAGGCCCGCATGATGCATTATCTGGGGCTTTGCGTACGTGTTTTTGTGTTACTGGCGCTTGCTGCCTTTACTGCCTCGTTCGTTTTATCGAACGACCAAATGGTTGTTTTGCGTCTCTTTCCACTTCCATTTGAAGTGGATGCACCGGTATACGCATTGACCGCCATCTTGCTGATTGCGGGGTTAGCCGTAGGCATGGGCATGGGTAGCCTTTACAGTACGGGAAAGATCCTTCGTTTACGCCGAGATTTGCGCCTTCAGTCAGAGCGTGTACAGGCCATGCAGCAGGAAATAACTGCGCTGGAGCTAGAGCGGGAGACACATCTTCACTATCCCTCTGCGCGAACCCCGGCCCCACTGAATGGATTCCTGCCGACAGAAGTGGTGGGGCGATGAGTCGGCGCGTTAAGCTCTGTGGCTTACAACGGCCGGAGGATGTTGTCGCCGCACTGCATGCGGGAGCAGATGATCTGGGCTTTATATTCTTCCCCCCCAGCCGCCGCCATGTGGCCATGGGTGACGCTCCGCTGCTGCGCGCGCTGGTGCCACCGCAGCGCCGAGCCATTGCCGTGGTGGTCGATGCGTCCGATCATGAGCTGGAGGACCTGCTGCGTGATTTTCAGCCCGATGCGCTTCAGCTGCATGGGGAGGAATCGCCCGAGCGCACTGCGGAGATACGCCGCCGCAGCGGGCGACCCGTCATCAAGGCGATTGCCGTGCATGACGCCACCGATATCCGCCGCGCGGATGCCTACGCCTCAGCAGCAGATGAGCTGCTGTTTGATACAAAAGCCGCAGACGGCACTTCTGGCGGCACAGGGCAGAGCTTTGACTGGCATCTGGTGCATGGGTTTGCCTCCACCCTTCCGTGGTATCTCTCCGGTGGGCTGGGGCCGGATAATGTGGCCGAGGCCCTGCGCATCAGCGGTGCGATGCGGGTGGATGCCTCGTCCCGGCTGGAGGCCGCCCCCGGCGAGAAAGATCCCGCTTTACTCGCGGCGTTCGTGGCTGCCGCCAAGAATGCTCTTTGAGTTCATCATTGCCTGAAAGGGCGTGGCGGATTATAGGGCAATCCAGAAAAACATATCGAAACGGCCCTTGATTCCCCTATAGTTTCGCTCCCGGAAACTCGGGGAATGATGATTTAAGGAATATCTATGCCCTCTGCCCTGCGCCATAACCAGCTTCCCGACGATCGCGGCCATTTTGGCATGTTCGGCGGGCGCTATGTCGCCGAGACGCTAATGCCGCTCATCCTCGAGGTGGAGCAGGCTTACCGCGCCGCGCAAGCAGACCCTTCTTTCCAGAAAGAGCTGGATTACTACCTCACCCATTATGTTGGCCGTCCCAGCCCGCTATATTTCGCGCAACGCCTGACGGAAGAGCTCGGCGGCGCGAAGATCTACTTCAAGCGCGACGAGCTGAACCATACCGGCGCACATAAGATCAACTCCTGCCTCGGCCAAATCCTGCTGGCTCGCCGCATGGGCCGCACCCGCATCATCGCCGAGACAGGCGCGGGGCAGCATGGTGTGGCCACCGCCACCGTGTGCGCCCTGTTCAACCTGCCCTGCACCGTCTATATGGGCGCCACCGACGTCGCCCGCCAGCAGCCCAACGTGT
>DBAU01000098.1 GCA_002291845.1 Alphaproteobacteria bacterium UBA1002
GGAAATCGATCAGCGTGTTGAGACTGCCCACCGCACGGGCAATAATGCTGCCGCCGCGCCCGCCATTGCCGCCGTCCGGGCCGCCCATGGGGATGAATTTCTCCCGCCGGAAACTGACCGCGCCTGCCCCGCCATTGCCGGCCTTTAAATAAATCTTTGCTTCATCAATGAATTCCATGGCGTCACGAAAAATTAACAAATCGGCCATGGCCGTTGATTAACGAGTGTTATAGTTTTTCGCCTCTGCTGGCAATGCGTAACAGAGAATATGACCATGACGACCCCTGAATCACCGGCTGCAAATGGTAACGAGATGCAAGGAGCGGCCGCGATGCTACGGCAGCTTCTGATCATGTCAGGGACACCGCGCGATCCACAATCGCAGGAAATCACCGTTCAGGTTACCCCACACGCAGTTGCCATACGGATTGATGATGTGTGGGAGCCCTCCTTTGTGGTAACCATTCAGGGAGCCGCTCCGGGTGCCTCTCCGTTGCTTCAGGAGCAACTAAAAAAATTAGGGTTTGTTGTCTGGCCGATGATGCCCAATCACGCACGCTTTGTGCCGACGGCTCGCCAGAAGATCATTGAAGATCAAGGTCAAAGATTTCGTATGGCGCGCCCTAACAGTGACCACGTGAATGCAGTTCAGTATTTGAATGCATTTGCGCGTGATGAATTTGGCAAGGTGGACTACACCCATCACGCCATGCAAACGCTGGTGGAGGATATTCGTAACGGCCTGATTTTTTCGAATGTGGGCGGTCAATTCTCCTGGCCACCAACAGATTCGCCTTTGCCCACAAAAGAGGATTTTTGTAATTTTCTCAGTGCGATCGGTGTTGATTCTGAGATTTATACATTTTCAACGCAAGAAAACCCACCGCGGATTCACTTGAAGTTTCACGGCACGCGCTTATCAACGCCGGAATCAGCGGGTGCTGCAGAGGCGGTCGGAAACACCCTGCGTACTTATGGATTTAAGGTGGATCAGCGTCGTGCCATGCAGGAGCATGTGATCAGCCTGCACGGGAATGTAGCAAAAACGCTGAAACGTCTGCTTCTGAACGCGCAAGGCGATATGGACCTGACGAGCCCTGTTATACAGCAAATGCGCGATGAGCTACGCAACTTCCTGCTGCCTGCTGCGGCGGAGATGCCACCACAGCGTATCCGCGATGGGTATGTGGAGGCGATCCCGGCAGACCAGGTCGCATCGGCCGCCAATACGGCCCCCGGTACGCTGATTCTCGACTGGGAGGAAATGCGTAAAAGGGTCCGTGGGAAAGGCAGCCAGGATTTCCCGGCCACAGGCCCCTCGCGAAGCGCATAAAAAAGGCGCCACATGGGCGCCTTTTTTATGTGAAAAGATAGAGACTTGTTACGCCGGAATGACCGATACGAACATACGGCCCTTGGCACGCTCACGGAACTGCACGCTCCCGCCTGCCGTGGCGAACAGGGTGTGGTCTTTACCCATGCCGACATTCTCACCAGCAAAGAACTTGGTGCCACGTTGACGCACGAGGATGTTGCCCGCCAGAACGGTTTCCCCACCGAATTTTTTGACGCCGAGGCGACGGCCTGCGGAGTCGCGGCCGTTACGGGATGAACCGCCTGCCTTCTTGTGTGCCATGGTCTACTCCTATTTCTCGTCTTTTTTCGCTTTGGGCTTTGCTGCGGCTTTGGCCGGAGCTTTTGCCTTGGCTTCCGTCGTTGCCTCTGCCTTTTTCGGCGCAGCGGCTTTCTTCGCTGCGGGCTTTTCTGCCGGAGCGGCCTCGCCGGTGGCTTCCGCTGCCGGAGCGGCTTTCTTCGCCGGCTTCGCCGCAGCGGCCTTCACGTTGCCATCCAGTGCGATGTCGCTGATGCGAAGGATGGTCTGCCATTGGCGATGACCGTTCTTGCGACGGTAGTTATGGCGGCGTTTTTTCTTGAAAACGATGACCTTGTCGGCCTTTGCGGTGGCGATGATCTGGGCCGCAACGCGCGCTTTGGCCAGCCCTTCAGCCGACATTTCGGTTTTGCCATCGCCCGATGCAAACAACACCTGGTCAAGCACGATGGTGTCACCTGCGACGCCATCCAGTTTCTCTACTCGGATCACGTCACCCGTGGTGACGCGATATTGCTTACCGCCGGTCTGAACTACCGCAAACATGGGAAATCCCTTATCTTCTTATTTCAAAAGAGGCGCTACTATAGATTTCCCGCCCCGTTTGTCAACGGCCAATTCTTAAGGCCCCGCAGGCCTCGCCGCCACAGGCCAATCTAGGGGCTCCGGCGCTCTGGCGCAATTACAGTTTGTTCCTTAAGCCGTTTATGCTATAGGCGAACTCCCTCAAAGCATGGACAGGTGGCCGAGTGGTTGAAGGCGCTAGTCTCGAAAACTAGTATACGGGCAACCGTATCGAGGGTTCGAATCCCTCCCTGTCCGCCAATTTAACCTTCCGAATTTCCCTCCTCGCAAGGATTGGCACTGTGAAGCCCACGTTCTGCGCTTATCCGCAGCCTAAAAGCCGTAGCGCTGACCAGGCGATGGGCGCGCAAAAGTCGAACGGAGGGCCGTTCCTCTCCAAACCACCGTACACGCGTTCGGCGTTACGGGTTTTATTTCACATTGAAAATTAACAATCTTTTTCCGTAGCATTTCGTGATGATTTCTGGTGACCGGAAGGATTGCGAACTTCTCACCGTGATACGGATTCACCGGCAATTTGTTGCTATGGCTGATTGCAGTGCATGTGCTGGCGGCATTGTACCATGCCTTCATCGTGCGTGATGATGTGCTGGGCCGCATGCTGCCCGCCTGGGACAGAATCATACGCGCATAAATGGTGCGGAGCGGCAAATTTTGGCCGCTCGGTCAACTAAGCATAGACGCAAAAGCGGAGTTCGTTATAATGCGGCGCAGATTTTCCGCCGCTATTCCTTGTGATGGTGCGCTGCGTGCGGTGGAAGAGGGCGCCCCATGGAAGGAGTTTCCGCATGAAACGTCTCTTGCCTCTGGTGCTTGCTTGTGCGGCCGCCAGCGTACTTTCTGGATGCAATGACGACGAGAAAACCGCAGGTGCGCCTCCCGTCACGGTGAGTGCGCCGCGGCGTGAAGTGCTGACCGAGTGGGATGAATATACCGGCCGTTTCAGCGCGGTGGATAAAGTGGAAATCCGTGCCCGTGTGAGTGGCTATCTTGATGAGATCCGCTTCACCGATGGTCAGCAGGTGAAGGCGGGCGATGTGCTGTTTGTGATTGACCAGCGCCCGTTCCGCATTGCGCTGGATCGTGCGCAGGCGCAGCGTGACTTGGCACAAAAAGAATATGACCGCTACCGCCGTCTGGCACAAACCAGTGCCTCCTCCCAGCAGGCGCTGGATGAGCGTTTTCAGCAGTTACGTGATGCAAAAGGTGCCGTGGAGCAGGCGCGTCTCAATTTCCAGTTTACGGAAGTAAAATCCCCGATTGATGGACGCGTTGGCCGCCATCTGGTGGATCGTGGGAACCTCGTGTCGGGAGGAGAGCTTGGCGCGACCCTGCTCACCACGGTCGTATCGCAAGACCCGATTCATTTCTACTTTGATGCCAGTGAACAGGAATTGCTGAAATACACGCGCCTCAACATGGAAGGTAAGCGCACCAGTTCGCGCGATGAGGCCAAGCCGGTGGAAGTCATGCTGCAGGATGAAGATCGCTTTGTCCACAAAGGCACCATGGATTTCGTCGATAACGAGATTGACCGCTCTACGGGCAGCATTCAGGGCCGCGCGATTTTCGAGAATGCCGATGGTTCGTTGCTCCCCGGCTTGTTTGGCCGTCTTCGGATCGCGGGCAGTGGGGAATATGAGGCGATGCTGGTGCCGGATGAAGCGGTCGCCAGCAACCAGTCGCAACGTGTGGTGATGGTGGTGAATGCGGAGAATATCATTGAGCCGCGGCCGGTAGTGCTGGGCCCGTTGCATAATGGGAAATGGCGCATTGTGCGCTCCGGTGTCGGCCCGGAGGATCGTATCATCTGGTCGGGGCTTGCTAAGGTGCGGCCAGGCATGAAGGTGACGCCGAAGCCCCTTGAATCTGCGCCCGAAGCCGCTCCTGAGAAGGCTGCCGAATGAAAATCGCCCATTTCTTTATCGAGCGGCCGATTTTTGCCAGCGTCATCTGGATTATTACGCTGATTTTAGGAGGCTTGAGCTATTTCGCCCTGCCGATTGAGCAATACCCGCAGGTGGTGCCACCGACCATTGTCGTGACTGCCAGCTATCCCGGCGCCAATGCCGATACCGTGGCTAAAACCGTAGCCACCCCGCTGGAGCAGGAGATCAACGGCGTTGAGAACATGCTCTACATGTCCTCGCAGTCGACCAATGACGGCTCCATGTCGCTCACCATCACCTTTGAGCTGGGTACGGACCTTGATACCGCGCAGGTACTGGTGCAAAACCGCGTGGCAGTGGCCGAGCCGCGCCTGCCGGAGGAGGTCCGCCGCCGCGGCATTACCACCCGCAAGAACTCCCCAGATCTGATGCTGGTGGTGAATCTTTATTCGCCGGACGGCACTTACGATCAGACCTTCATCGCCAACTATGCCACCCTGCAACTGCGTGATCGCCTCGCCCGCATTGAAGGGGTGGGCGATATCCGCATTTTTGGCGCCAGCGAATATTCCATGCGTATCTGGCTGGACCCTGACCGCATTGCCTCGCTCGGGATGACCGCTGGCGATGTGCTCTTCGCGCTCTCCAGCAAAAACGTACAAGTGGCTTCGGGCACCCTTGGCCAGCAGCCGGTGGAAAAGCAGAATGCCTTTGAGCTGAACGTGCAGACACAAGGGCGCCTCATCGAGCCGGAGCAGTTTGGCGAAATCGTGGTGAAGTCCACCGAGGACGGTCGTATTGTCCGGGTGAAGGATATTGGCCGGGTGGAGCTGGGGGCGGAGAGTTACGCCACGCGGGGCTATCTGGGGGATAAAAAAGCGGTGGCACTGCCCATCTTCCAGCGTCCCGGCACCAATGCGCTGGCCACCGCGGAAGCGATTGAGTCAACGATGGGCGAGCTTTCGCAGCGCTTCCCTCCCGGACTGGAATACAAGATTGCTTATAACCCCACTGTGTTTATCGCCCAGTCGATTGATGCGGTCTATGACACGATTTTTGAAGCCGTCATTCTGGTGGTGCTGGTGATTATCCTGTTCCTGCAGAACTGGCGCGCCGCGATCATTCCGATTGTGGCGATTCCGCTGTCGCTGATTGGAACCTTCGCCGTGATGGCCGCGCTAGGCTTCTCGCTGAATAACCTGACGCTGTTTGGCATGGTGCTGGCTATTGGTATCGTGGTGGATGACGCGATTGTCGTGGTGGAAAATATGGAGCGCCTGATGGCCCGCGGCATGAGTGCGCGGGATGCGGCACACCAGACCATGGATGAGGTGGGCGGTGCGTTGGTAGCGATCGGCCTCGTGCTCATTGCGGTGTTTCTGCCTACCACCTTTATTGAAGGCATTTCGGGCCGTTTCTTCCAGCAGTTCGGCATTGTGATTGCGGTGGCTACCGCCTTCTCGGTGGCCATTTCTCTCACCCTTAGCCCGGCGCTGGCAGCGCTGTTGATTACCCATCATCAGCAGGCTGCACCGACCAGTGCGCCGCCCTTTACGCCTAACCCGCTGCCGGCCATCTTTTATCACTTCAACCGTTTCATGGCCCGCTTCTCGGAGCGTTATGGCGAAACCGTCACCTGTACGGTGCGCCGCGGCGGGCGGATGCTGGTGCTCTATGGTGGCCTGATGATCCTAACCGTGCTCGCCTTCCGCGCGGTGCCGACGGGCTTTATTCCGCAGCAGGATCAGGGCTACATGATTGTGGCGGTGCAGCTGCCGCCCGGTGCCTCGCTTGAGCGCACAGACAAAGTCATCGAGCAGGCGGTGAGCCGTCTGATGAAAATCGATGGTGTGGTGAATGCCGTGGGGTTTGCAGGCTTCAACGGGGCCACCTTTACTAACGCGACCAATGCCGGGGCGATTTTCCCCGTGCTGGCGGACTTTGAGACGCGCGCCTCCAAGGGCATCTCTTTTGATGACCTGATGGCGAAAATGAACGCCGAGATGAGCCAGATTGAAGACGCGTTTGTGGTGGTGATCCCTCCGCCACCCGTGCGTGGCATTGGTAACGGCGGCGGTTTTAAAATGATGCTGCAGGATCGCGGTGGGCTCGGTATTGACGCGCTGAACGGTGCCATGTGGCAGCTAGCGGGCGCGGCCAACCAGTCGGGCGTTGTGACACAGGTTTTCAGCTTTTATGAAACCTCTACCCCGCAGCTTTTCCTCGATATCGATCGTGAGCGGGCGGAGCGCCTGGGCGTACCGCTGGACCGCGTGTATGAAGCGCTGACCATTTATCTCGGCTCAGCGTACGTCAATGACTTCAACTATCTGGGCCGTACCTACCGCGTCAACGCGCAGGCCGATAGCGACTATCGCATGACGCCGGATGATATTGCACGCCTGCGGGTGCGCAATGTGGAGGGCAAGATGGTGCCACTCGGCACGCTGGCTACGTTTGCGGATCGCTCCGGCCCGTCACGCCAGCCGCGCTATAATCTCTATACTGCAGCAGAGCTGCAGGGGAACACACTGCCCGGTAAGAGCAGCGGCGAGGCGCTCACTACGATGGAGAAACTGGCGGCGCAAGTGCTACCCGCAGGCATTGATTTTGAGTGGACGGAGCTATCCTATCAGCAGAAGAACGCCGGAAGCACTGGTGGCGTCGCCTTCGTGCTGGCGGTGGTGTTTGTCTTCCTGTTGCTGGCGGCGCTCTATGAGAGCTGGGTGCTCCCGCTGGCGATTATCCTGATTGTGCCGATGTGCCTGCTCTCCGCGATGGTGGGGGTTGGGCTGGCGGGGATGGATAACAATATCCTTACCCAGATTGGCCTTGTCGTGTTGATCGGTCTGGCCAGTAAAAACGCGATTCTGATTGTGGAGTTTGCCAAGGAGCGCGAAGAAGCCGGCGAGACCCCGATGCAGGCCGCCGTGGATGCGGCTAAGCTTCGGTTGCGCCCGATTCTGATGACCTCGTTTGCCTTCATTCTCGGCGTGGTGCCGCTGGTGCTTGCCAGTGGCGCCGGCGCGGAGATGCGTCAAGCGCTCGGTGTGGCCGTGTTTGCGGGAATGATCGGTGTGACGCTATTTGGGCTGGTCTTTACCCCCGTGTTTTATGTATTATGCCGACTCATGGCGACGCGCCTGCGCGCACGGTTTATGAAGCCGGCGCACGCAGCCCCGCACGCTGGATGATTTATCTCAAGGAGTACGCCATGGCGAAGACCGCAACCAAAGTGAAACCGAAAGCTGCTCCGGCGAAAAACCCCGTTGCCGATGCATTGCAAACGCTGCTGAAGGATACCTATGCGCTCTACCTGTTGACGCATAACTATCACTGGAACGTCGAGGGGCCGAGATTCGTCAGCCTGCATACGCTGTTTGAGCAGCAATACACTGAAATGTTCACGGCGATTGACGAGATCGCGGAACGTATCCGGGCACTTGATGCCTATGCTCTGCCGGATCAGTATGGCGAGATCCTCAAAGTGGTTTCCAGCCTTGCCAGCCCGGTGGTCAAAGTGAAGAACAAGGACGAAGCCGCCGATCAGATGATTGCCCACCTCATCACGCTGCATCAGCGCGTGGTGGCGTCCGCGCAGGCGGCCAAGGAGATTGCGGATGATGCGGATGATGAAGAGTCCGAAGACATCGCCATCGCTCGCACGCAGGTCCACCAGAAAGCCCTGTGGATGCTGAAGAGCATTATTAAGTAGGCACTTCTCGGTTACGTATACACGCGGTCGCTGGCGAGCACCTCATGCGGATCAAGCGTGGGGCGCGTGCGTAATGTGGTGTAATACGGCAGGAAGTCCGGCTTTGACGCTTCAAAAAGCTGATCGTAGCTGTCGATGACAAAATAGGTCGCCTGGTAATCATCGATCTTGTAGTCGGTCTGCATGATGCGCATCTCATCAAAGCCGATACGGTGCGGTAGGGAACTGTCTAAGCAGTAAACCGACTCGCCTTTGGATGAGACGATGCCCGCGCCGTAGATTCGCAAACCCTGCGGCGTATTGATGAGACCGAACTCGACCGTGTACCAGTAGAGCCGGGAGAGAAAAGCGAGTGCCCCCGCGTTCAGCGCTTTCACGCCACCATGGCCGAAGGCCTCCATATATTCCGCAAAGACGGGATGAATCAGCAGCGGTACATGGCCGAAGAGATCATGAAAAACATCCGGCTCCTGGAGGTAATCCATCTGGTGCGCGCCGCGAATCCAGTAGGTGACGGGGAAGCGCCGCTGGGAAAGATGGGTAAAAAATACATCGTCAGGAATCAACCCCGGCACGGCGACGAGCTGCCAGCCTGTGGTCCCACGCAGGATGTCGTTGACCTGGCGGAAATCGGGGATGCCCTCCTCCACGATGCCCAGACGGTGCATGCCGTCGAGGAATTCCTCGCAGGCGCGGCCCTCAAGCAGGGCGGACTGGCGGGCAAACAAGGTACGCCAGCGCGCGTGCTCCTCGGGCGTGTAGCGCTCCCAGTGCTGGTCAATCGTATAATCCGCCCGCATATCGGACGGGTGCTCATCGGCGCGGCGCATGGCGTCCATTCCGGTTATATTCATTGTACGCTTGTGTGCGCTGCGTCACAAGCGGTGCATATGCTGCGCCGCACGATTGCGAAGGGCCGCAAGGAGGATTACATTATTCGAATGGGCGTTATTCCCGCGCAAGCAGGAATCTGGTGGCAAATAGTCACCCCTGACTCGTTTCAGGGCCTGTGATAAAGAGGCTGAAATCCGTTCAGCATGACGCAGTGGGAGGATATGTGCATACCAATACCGCCAATCCCATGGGAACCGATGGCTTCGAGTTTGTCGAATATGCCGTAGCCGATCCTGCGGAATTAGATCAGCTTTTCCGCCTTCTGGGGTTCTCCCCCATCGCGCGTCACCGGTCGAAGCGGGTGACGCTGTACCGCCAGGGCGATATCAATTTCATCCTGAATGCTGAGCCGGGTTCGTATGCCGAGGGATTTTACAGCGCCCATGGCCCGTCCGCCAATGCGATGGCATTCCGCGTGAGCGACGCGGCTTATGCGCTGACGCGGGCCCAGGAGCTGGGCGCGGAGGTGTATGAAGGCCGGGTGGGGCCGATGGAGGTCCATATCCCCGCGATCAAGGGCATCGGCGGCAGCCTGCTCTATCTGGTGGATCGTTATGGCCCGCACTCCATTTACGATATCGACTTTGTGCCGATCGATGGGGCTGACGTGCATCCCAAGGGCGTGGGCCTCACCCATATCGACCATCTGACGCATAACGTGTACCGCGGCCATATGGATGAGTGGGCAGGCTATTACAGCCGCTTATTTAACTTCCGCGAGATCCGCTATTTCGACATCGAAGGCAAGCTAACCGGGCTGAAAAGCCGCGCCATGACCAGCCCGTGCGGCAAGATTCGTATCCCTATCAATGAATCGGCCGATGATAAATCGCAGATTGAGGAATACCTCAATCAGTATCGCGGTGAAGGCATCCAGCATATCGCGCTGGCGACGGCGAATATCTATGAAACGGTGGAAGCGCTGCGGAAAAACGGCGTCAGCTTCATGGATGTGCCCGACACGTATTACGAGATGCTGGAAGGCCGCCTGCCGGGCCATGGCGAGGATACGGAGCGCTTGCGCCATAACCGTATCCTGCTCGATGGTGCACCGGACTCCGCGCCCGGAGCAAACGATGGCGGGCTGCTCTTGCAGATTTTCACCAACACGGTGATTGGTCCCATCTTCTTCGAGATCATCCAGCGCAAAGGCGATGAAGGCTTTGGTGAGGGCAATTTCCGTGCCTTGTTCGAATCCATCGAGCGCGACCAGGTCAAGCGCGGGGTGCTGAAGGATGAGTAAAGAAAGCGGTCATTGCCTGCGTGGGCATCGTCCGGGCAATCCATGCAAAGCATATAAAAGGTAGCCAGTGATGAAAAAATGGATTTCCTTTCCTCTGCGTGAAGGTCGCCATTCCCGACAGGCGCATGCGGATTTGCCAGAGGGAACCTATGAACGGGAGTTTGGCAGCGAGGGTTTTTTTGGCCCCTCAACGCATCTCTATCACGCCCATCCGCCCACCGCATGGACCTCCTGGGAAGGGCCACTTCGCCCGCGCGCGTTTGATCTGGTGAAGCTGGATGGCGTGAGCCACTGCCCTTGGGAGGCCCCGCTGATTCTCTCCAATCCGCATCTGCGCTTCCAACTCTGGCGCACGGAAGGCGCGATGCCGCATCTGGTGGCCAATGGCGATGGTGATCTGCTGCTGTTTGTTCATAGCGGTGAGGGAAGTCTGTTTACCGATTTCGGCCATCTGCGTTTCTCCGAAGGCGATTACCTGATGCTACCGCGCGCGACGATGTGGCGCGTCGAGAGTGAGGGAGCCGCCAGCTTCCTGATGATCGAGGCGACGAACGATCACTTTAAGCTGCCGGAGAAGGGTGTCGTCGGGCCGCATGCGATTTTCGACCCCGCGATGTTGGAGGTGCCTGCCATCGATGCGGCGTTCCTCGCCCAGCAGGGGGCGGGTGAATGGCAGGTGCGCGCCAAGCGGCGGGGGGCGATCTCCACGATCACCTATCCGCATAACCCGCTGGATGCGGTGGGTTGGCACGGCGACTTGCTGCCAGTGAAGCTCAACTGGCGTGATATCCGCCCGCTGATGAGCCACCGCTACCATCTGCCGCCCTCGGCGCATACCACCTTCCTCACCAGCCGCTTTGTGGTGTGCACTTTTGTGCCGCGCCTCATCGAGACGGACCCTGGCGCATTGAAGGTGCCGTTCTTCCACTCTAACAATGATTATGACGAGATCATTTTCTATCATCGCGGTGAGTTCTTCAGCCGCGACAATATCCATCCCGGCATGATGACGCTGCATCCCTGCGGCTTCCCGCATGGTCCCCATCCCAAGGCGTTTGCCGCAGGCGCCAAAGCGGCCAAAAAGGAAACCGACGAGGTGGCCGTGATGATTGACACCCGTGATGCGGTGGACATCGGCGAGGCGGCCAGCTCGGTAGAGTGGACGGGCTATGTCGATTCGTGGAAAGTGACAGGATGAAAATAATTACCCCCACGGTGGATCGTCTGGAGACGCCGGGGGATGACGGAGACGATGCATGAAGTTAGCAACCCTGAAAGAAGGCGGTCGTGACGGCACGCTGATTGTGGTCAGCGAGGACCTGACGCGCGCCGTTCGCGTCCCGCAGATCGCTTCCACGCTGCAGCAGGCACTTGATCACTGGGAGCGCGTGCAGCCCGCTCTGCGCCGCGTCTATGGCGCATTGAACGACCTGCAAGCACCCGCTGCCTTCGACCTTGATCCACGCGTGCTGGCCGCACCCCTGCCGCGGGCCTATCAGTGGGTGGACGGCTCGGCCTACGTGAATCATGTGGAGCTGGTGCGTAAGGCGCGCGGTGCCGAGATGCCGCCCAGCTTCTGGACGGATCCGCTGATGTATCAGGGCGGCTCCGACGCCATGCTCGGCCCGCACGATCCGATCCTGCTCGCCGATGAGGCGTGGGGCATTGATTTTGAAGCAGAGGTGGCCGTTATCACGGATGATGTGCCAATGGGTGTGACTCCCGAGGCGGCGCGTGGGCATATCAAGCTGGTGACGCTGGTAAATGATGTCTCCCTGCGTAACCTGATTCCTGGCGAATTGGCCAAGGGGTTTGGCTTCTTCCACAGCAAGCCGGCGAGTGCGTTTGCCCCGGTGATGGTGACACCCGACGCCCTCGGCGATGCGTGGAAGGGCGGTAAGCTCCACCGGCCCTTGCTCAGCTGGCGTAATGATGAACTGTTCGGCCAACCGGATGCGGGGGTTGATATGACGTTTGATTTCGGCACGCTGATCGCCCATGCGGCAAAGACGCGCGTGCTCAGTGCTGGCAGTATTGTTGGCTCAGGCACTGTCTCCAATGTGGATCGCTCCACCGGCTCCTCCTGTATTGCCGAGCGGCGGATGCTGGAAATCATCGAGCATGGCGAGGCACGCACACCGTTCCTGCGCTTTGGCGAGCATGTGCGTTTTGAGATGAAGGATGCGGCAGGCCGCTCAATCTTCGGCGCGATTCAGCAGGAGGTAAAGAAATATGAAGCCTGATATGTATCAGGATGGCGGTTACATACCCATCCGGACACGTAACCGCCATTGCAGGTATTCTGCACATCTCCTCGTGATGGAGACGCGCATTGTCTGATCTGACCTTATACACATACTGGCGCTCGACCGCGGCATACCGGGTACGTATTGCTCTGGCATTAAAAGGTCTGGAAACCACGATGATTCCAGTTAATCTCCTCATGGGGCACCAACGAGCAGATGATTTTGTACAGACCAACCCACAGCGAATGGTGCCTGTGCTGGAAGCGCATGGGGTGCGGTTAACCCAGTCACTGGCGATTCTGGATTATCTGGAAGCGATCTATCCCAGCCCGTCTCTTTTACCCTCTCATCCGTTGCAAGCAGCCCGTGTACGCGAGATTGCCCAGCTGATCGCGTGTGATATTCATCCGTTAAATGTACCCCGTGTGACCACCTACCTCACAGAGCATTTTGGTATGAACGAGGCCCAGAAGCTGGCATGGATGCGGCACTGGATGCATGAGGGTTTGAGCGCCTTAGAATCCTTACTTGCGGCCAGCCAAGCTGATGGGTTTTGCGTTGGGCAATCCCCCACAATCGCCGATTGCTGCCTGATTCCACTGCTTTATAGTGCCCGCCGCTTTGGCGTGCCGCTAGAGAATTTTACCCATGCTTTGCGGGTAGAACAGCATTGTGAAAATCTGGATGGTTTTATTCGTGCTAAACCGGAACGGCAGTCAGACGCGGTCTGATACATTTATAAAAGGCTCTAAAATATAATTTTCGATGTAGCCTATCTGCGCCCAAAAGATGAGTTAAGCTAATTTTAACATAACTTTAACATTTCGCCGACGTAAGTTTGTTAAAGTAGTGCCACTTGAATGCGTCTCGTGGGTTTCAGCGAGTCCGTGTTCTTTTACCATTAAATGAGCCCGGAGGCTAAAACATGAGTTGTGAAAATGAATTTCGTACGCTGGTGCAGGTAGTTATTGCCCAGCAAAATCAGGTGGGCGATCGTGGTCGCAATGCGCGCGCCGATGATCCCGAAACCATCCGTGCCTTGCAGACGGTCCTTATGAACACCCGTCACGGATTGAACATCACGCTGAATGGTGTGATGGATGATGCGACCCGTAACGCCATTAGTGAAATTCAGCGCGAAGGGCGCGCGCCGGTTACCGGCGTGGTTGATACGCGCACCCTGGGCCTGCTCGCCACGGCTACGAATAATGATGCCGTACTGCGTGAAAATGGCGTTGGTGTGGCCGCGGCTACGCCGGCTCCGGCAACGCCTCAGGCTGCAACGCCTGCATCAGGCGCGGTGATGCGTGATCCTCTTCGCGAGCCAAGCGCTGCGGGCACCGTGACCCCCGCAGCAGCGGCTCCGGCAGCCGCCGCAACGGCTGTATCCGCTAGTCTTGATCGCCTGCGTAATACCATCAACACTCAGCGTAATGCGCTGGGTGATGGACGCAATGATTCTCCGGACGACATTCGCGCTCTGCAAGAAGCGCTGCGTGCTACCGGGTTTGGGGCCTCAAGCGTCACGGTCAATGGCCAGATGGATAACGCCACGCGCGCGGCGATTCGTGCGTTGCAAACTTCCAGCGGTCTGCGTGCCGATGGGATTGTGGGTTCTCAAACGCTGAGGGCTCTGGAGTCTCACGTCCGTATCGCAGAGATTGAGGCGTCCCAGCGCTCCCCTCAGCCTGCAGCGCCGGGCACGCCGGCTGGTCAAGCAGCAGCCGCTACAGCGGCAACGCCTCAGGCTGCAACGCCTGCGGCACCGGCAGCACCTGCGGCGACGGGTAATAATGAAGGGCCAGAATGGGTGCCATTACGTGAAGGTAACCGCCCCAATGGCCGCACGTTTGACGTGGTCACACAAGATGGACGGACCGTCCCTGTTATGGTGCGTGCCCGTGTGGGTGCAGATAGTGGCCCGGGTGCCTCTGTCGGCGATCTGCGTGTTCCACCGAATTATGTCCCGGCACATCCTGGAAACCGCGAGGCGATTGCGCGTGCGGTTGGGCAGGCTGGGGTTAATAATGGATGGATTGCCGGTCAATCTCAGTTTTTCCGTGGCGGCGTAGAAGCGGCGCCAGAGTCGCGTGGCCCGGCCCAACCGATGCTCGCTCCGGCTAATGATCCGCAAGGCCGCACGTTTATGACGGATAGCCGCGGAAGGCTGATCCAGCAGCCCGGCGGCTGGCAGTTATCGCGTGCGGATAGCGTCGCTACGGAATCGCCTTTCCTTGATCCCAACGGGATGGTGGCTGCCCGGGCGAGTACAGCTACCCGAGACGATACGCAGCTGAATCCGCAAACGGGTGTGCAGCAAGTGGGTGCGTCGGATCAAACCATTGCTCTGCCTTGGGATGCGCTGATTGCTACCGCCATTGGTGCGGATGGTGTTATCCATGTCGCGAATACCTCCGTACCGGCACAAAATGCAGGTATGGGTCAGGGAGCTCAAGCGGCTTCGCCGGCGCAAGGGCAAGGTGCTCAGGCAGGCCCGGGTCGGAATGGTCGTGGTGGCCGTGCCGGTCAGGGTGGCCGTGGTGACCAACAAGCGGCGGGTCGTGCGGCGTCAAACCTGCCCGGTATCGCCGGACAAGGCGGAGTTGCCGGGATTGGATCAGGACGGCCGGGAGAAGGCGTTGCCTCAGTCCCCGGAATGGCTGGTCTTGGCAGAGCCGCCAGCGATGCTGCTTCGGCCGTTCAGGCACAGCTGATTGCGGCGGGTGTGACAGGCCTTGCCGGCGTGGGAGTTTCTGAGCTTAGTGCTTTAACAGCCGCGGCAGTTCGGATGCAAGCTGCTCCGGGCGCTGGTCCTGCAGTCGATGGCGGCGGCGGCGGTGTTGGCTCTCCGGGAGCCCCGGGTGGCTCAGGTTCTAGTGGTGGATCGAGTGGCGGTCCCGGTGCCCGTTAGTCTCCCACGTCAGAGACAATAAAAAACACCCGCCCTTGCCGGCGGGTGTTTTTCTTTGACGAAAGTCAAAGCGGGCTGCTTGGAAAAGGCATACGCTTACCGCATCGACCTTGGTAAGGAGTCAGTTTAATGGAAGCCCATGATCTTTTGCACGAATTCCCTGAGCACCGGGAAACAATTCATCAGCTAAAGATGCGTGATACGCATTTCGCTCGCCTGTTTGAAGATTATCATCAGGTGGATAAGGCGTTGCATCGTATTGATGCCGGCGTGGAGAACCCCGAGGATGCCTATATCGAGGACCTCAAAAAGACGCGCCTGCACCTCAAAGATCAGCTTTTTGCAATGATCCAGAAGGCGGCCTGAGGCTTCTCTTTACGCATCCTCGGGAAGGTATCCGCAGTCTCTCAGCGCGTCGAGCATGTGCGGTGGGGGTGGGGCTTCTGCCGTCACCGGCGGCTTGGTGGCGGCGATGGGAACCACGAGCCGCCGCGCATGCAAGTGCAACGGCAAAGCCGGGTCTTTGTCCGCGTCGCCACCATACACCGGATCGCCGATGATGGGGCAGCCAAGGGATTGGGCATGCACGCGGATTTGATGCGTGCGCCCAGTGCGTGGATAGAACGCCACCCAGGACAGCGTCCCCGCCGTACCAAGTACTTCATAATCCGTGACGGTTGCCATGCCATCAGGATGCGCCTCCATCCACCAACTTTTGGGATTGTCACTTCGCTTGCGCAGCGGGAGATCAATGCGTCCTGTGCGCTCAGCGGGTATGCCGCGCAAGATGGCCCAGTAAGTTTTCTCCACCCTGCCGTTCTGGAAGAGCTTGCCGAGTTTGGAGAGCGCCTTGCGATGCCGGCCAAGGATCAGGCAGCCACTGGTGTCGCGGTCCAGGCGGTGCGCCAGCGCGGGGGGATTCGGCAAGCCGAAGCGCAGGGCATCAAAATACCGCTCAAGATTATCCCCGCCTTTGGGGCCGGCATGCACCGCTAGTCCTGCAGGCTTGTCAATAATCAGCATCAGCCCATCGCGGTGCAACAAGCGTGAAAGCAAAAAATCAGCTGGGAAAGCAGAGGGCATCAATCGCGGGCCAGGTTGGACAGAACACCATACGGGGTTTTGCTAAGATGTGTCCTACACGTTTACAGAAAGACTGTCAGCAACACTTCATGTGATCAAGCATGGTTTGCGCGCACGTAGAGAGACAGGTTATTAAGTAATATTTTACCAATATATGTTTTTTTCGAAGCGTTCATTACGCAGGTAGTCGATGCAGAATGCCGTATCAATGATTCTACCTACGGCCTTGATCGCGCTTCTCTCCGCTGTGCTGGCAATCGTCAATTACTGGCCATCTCAGGGCTCGCTGTTGGTGGCACGTTCACTGCACGATGAGGATGACGCATTCGCTTTTGCCAGTCACCATGCCAGAACCATTCTGGCCCACGATCCGGGACAAAATGCGGTGTTGGTCGAGGTGCCCGATGCGGCGGAGCGACAAGCGTTTATCCAACAAGGTTTTCTTCTCATGGATGCAAAGGGAGTTCCGTCATGTCATCAGAAAATGCCCCCCTCTTGATCGATGCAGAATCGGTTCCACTCCGCGCCTTCCGCTTTTTAAGCTTCTATACGCTTGCCCAAATTCCATTGGTTGGCGTGCTCGCATTATTAGCCGGGAATCCGCCTGAGTTGTTGGTTGTGCTTTCCGCAGTGTTGGCGGGAATCGTATTCTTGAGTAGCCGCATGGCATGCAAGGCGACAAAGTTTAATGTGCTGGCTGTCTGCTTAATGGGCCAGTTGGGACTCGCGGTAGCGGCGTTGAAAGGGCATGCGTACCAGACAGACCTTCACATGTATTTCTTCGCCGTGCTTGGCATGCTCTCGGCTTTACTCAGTGTGAGTGCACTGGTTTTTGCCACGCTCACCGTTGCTGCCCATCATCTGGTGCTTTACCTTATGATTCCCTCGCTGGTCTTTTTTGGTGATAGCGATTTTTCGCGTGTGCTGATGCATGCCGTTATCCTTTTGATCGAAGCCGGTGTGTTGATGTGGGTGGTGCAGTTGGTTAAGCGTGCTCTGGCACATGCCAATGCACAAAAAGAAGCGGCAGAGGAGGCGCTGCACAAAGCACAGTTGGCAGAGCAAGAGGTCCGGGTTACCGAAGCCAAGGCCCGGGAAGATCGTAAACGCGCACTTTTAGGTGTGGCGCAGGAGTTTGAACGCTCCGTCAGTGCGGTAATTCAGGATCTCGCAAATGCGACCATGCACGTGGTGCAGTTGTTTAATGGCATTCGCACTATTGTCGATCGCTCGCAGCAAATGTCACGTGAGGCAGCGAGTTCTGTAGAGTCAACACGTGCCAACACAACCCACGTGGCTGCTGCCGCAGAGGAGTTAAGTGCGGCGATTGGTGAAATTTCTTCGCAAACACAGCTTGCCGCGGGCCATACTACACGGGCAACGGAAAATACCGCACAAAGCAAGCAGGTGGTTGAGCGTCTGGCGCATACTTCCCAAGCAATCGTCCAGATTATCGATGTGATCAATGAAATTGCCGGACAGATTAATCTGTTGGCACTCAATGCGACGATTGAGTCCGCGCGTGCCGGAGAGGCCGGCAAAGGATTTGCGGTGGTTGCCAGCGAGGTGAAGAATCTCGCGGGACAAACCGCCCGTGCAACGGATCAGATTAAGGGCAGTATCAGTGCCATGACGTCGGTCAGTGGTGAGGTATCTGTTAATATCGACCAAGTGGCAACGCTGGTCACGGATATCAGCGCGATTTCATCTAACATTGCCTCCGCTATTGAACAGCAATCCGCCGCCACGCAGGAAATCTCTACACTGGTACAGAATGTTGCCCATAGTGTGAAGGCCATCACTCAGAATATTCAGGCACTGGATGAGTGCAATCAGGAAACCTATGGGAAGGTTTCTGAACTGGATAAGATTTTTACGGCTCTGAAAGAAAAGGTTACCATGCTGGATGAACAGTCTAAGGTATTTGTTAAAGCTCTGGCGAGTTGATTTTTTCTCAACCGCATGGAATGTTTTATCTTGTAATTAACCAGCCCACCGCTCGCCGCCGCTGAACCGCGGCACGGATAGTGGGCAGCCGCCCTACGGCGTTTACCGCTTTCAGCCCTGGCGGCGGGCGGCGCGGTAGCGCTTGATCCCTCGGCGAAAACCGCGTAAAACGGCGGACTTGAACCGCCGTTTAGCGAAGATTTGCCCATGTCCGCTCCTGCCCCTGCTCCCAAAGTCGGCTTTGTCAGCCTTGGCTGCCCCAAAGCGCTGGTCGATTCCGAGCGCATCCTGACCCAGCTGCGTGCGGAGGGCTATGAATTCGCCCCGCAATATGAAGGGGCGGATGTGGTCATCGTGAATACATGCGGTTTTATCGATTCCGCACGTGAGGAATCGTTTGACGCCATCGGCGAGGCGCTGGCGGAGAATGGCAAAGTGATTGTCACGGGCTGCCTGGGGGCCCATCCGGATGAGATCCGTAAGCAATACCCCAACGTGCTCGCCATCACCGGCCCGCAGCAATATGAGAGCGTGATGCAGGCAGTGCATGAGGCGGTGCCGCCCGCACATGATCCCTACCTCGATCTGCTGCCGCCGCAGGGCGTAAAACTGACGCCGAAGCATTACGCCTATCTCAAAATTTCCGAAGGCTGCAACAACCGCTGTTCCTTCTGCATCATCCCCAGCTTGCGCGGTGATCTCGTCTCGCGCCCCATTGGCGAGGTGCTCAAGGAAGCGGAGAATCTGGTGGCCTCGGGCGTGAAGGAGTTGCTGGTTATCTCGCAGGATACCAGCGCGTATGGCGTGGATGTGAAATACGCCGAAAGCCAGTGGCGCGACCGCAGCTGGCGCACGAAGTTCATCGATCTCGCGCAGGGCTTAAGCGAGCTGGGCGTCTGGGTACGCATGCACTACGTCTATCCCTATCCGCACGTGGATGAGGTCATCCCGCTGATGGCGGAGGGAAAAATCCTGCCTTATCTCGATATTCCCTTCCAGCACGCAAGCCCTGCGGTGCTGAAGAATATGCGCCGCCCCGCTGCACAGGAAAAGACCCTTGGCCGGATTCTGAAATGGCGCGAGATGTGCCCCGAGCTGACGCTGCGCTCTACGTTCATTGTCGGCTTCCCCGGTGAGACGGAAGAGGATGTGGACTTCCTGCTCGACTGGATGCGTGAGGCGCAGATCGACCGCGCTGGGTGTTTCAAATACGAGCCGGTCGTTGGCGCGGTGGCCAATCAGCTGCCGGATGCAGTACCGGAAGACATCAAAGAGGAGCGCTGGCATCGCTTTATGCAGGTGCAGCAGGAGATTTCCGCTGCACGCCTTGCCGCCAAGGTAGGCCGTACGCTGCCGGTGCTGATTGACGGACAGGATGAGGATGGCGTGACCATTGGCCGCACGCAAGGCGATGCACCGGAGATTGACGGCGTCGTGCGCGTGGCGTCGAAGCGGACCCTGCGCCCCGGCGAGATTGTGCCGGTGACGATTCAGGCGGCGGATGCGTATGATCTGGTGGGCAGTCTCAGCGAGGCGGTGAGCGGCTCTTAGGCCTGCAACTTAAGCCCAACCACCCCGCCGATAATGAGCAGCAGGCAGGCGATGCGTCCCAGTGAGGCTGGCTCATTAAGCAGCACCATGCCGAGCAGCGCCGCGCCCGTAGCGCCGATGCCCACCCATGCCGCATAGGCGGTGCCAATCGGCAGGGTTTTGGTCGCCTGCGCGAGCAGCCAGAAACTGAGCACCATGGTGAAAATTGTCACCGCGCTGGGCGCGGGCTTGGTGAAGCCGTTCGAATATTTCATCGTGATGGCCCAGATCACTTCCAGGATTCCGGCCGCGAGTAACTGAATCCAGGCGACGCTCATGCAAGCTCCTTTGAAGCAGAGAGGGCGTTTATGCCGCTTTCCCGACCATCTTCTGTGCCAGCGAGCCAGCCCAATGGGCGGATTCGCCATGCAGTGCTGCATCGAGGCCCATATCCTCCATATCTTCGGAGACACGAATGGGCGTCAGCAGGCTCACCAGCTTGATGAGCACATAGGTCATCACAAAGGCAAAGGAGGCAACGGCTGCGGTGCCAATCAGGTTGGCGAAGAACAGCTTGGTCTCGCCGCTGATCAGCAGGCCCTGCACAGTGACCGCCGGATTGACGGCCGCGGAGGCGAACATCCCGGTCATGATGGAACCGAGCACGGCCGCGGTGCCGTGGCAGGCAAACACATCGAGCGAATCATCCAGATGCGTGGTCTGTTTCATGTAGTGGGCAAAGAGGTTGCATAGGATGCCGGTGATGCTGCACATCAGCAGCCCGGCTTCGATGGTGACAAATCCCGCGGCGGGGGTAATGGTCACCAGCCCGACCACAATGCCCGTGGCCGCGCCCAGCGCGGTGGGTTTGCCGGTGCGTAGCCAGTCTACCAGCATCCAGGTAAGGAACGAGGCCGCGCCGCCGACGAAGGTCATCACAAACGCATGCGCCGCCAGTGCCCCCGCGGTGAGGGCCGAGCCGGCATTAAAGCCGAACCAGCCGAACCATAGCAGCGCTGCGCCGAGCATGATCATCGGCACGTTGTTGGGTGGGGTCGGGATGTGGTGATGGATGCGCTTGCCAAACATGATGGCGGCGATCAGCCCGCCGAATCCGGCGGTGATGTGTACCACCAGCCCACCGGCGAAATCGAGGCCGCCCATGGTGGCAATCCAGCCGCCGGGGCCCCAGACCCAGTGCGCGACCGGGATGTAGACAAACAGGCTCCACAGCGCCAGCAGTAGCATCCAGGCGCGGAAATTGACGCGCTCCGCGATAGAGCCGGTCATCAGCGCCGGGGTGATGATGGCAAACATCATCTGAAAGCCCATGAAGGCGAGGTGGGGCACATTGGCGGGCGCGTACACCTCATGGATCAGGCCGCGTAGTAGCACCATCGAGGTGCCGCCCAGCCACTGGTTACCTTCGCTGAAGGCCAGGCTGTAGCCGACAGTGACCCAGATCAGCCCGACAATGGCCAGCGCCACATAATTCTGCAGGAGGGTGGAAACCACGTTCTTGCGGCTCACCATGCCTGCATAAAAGAACGCCAGCCCGGGCGTCATCAGCATCACCAGCGCGGAGCAGAGCAGCAGCCAGGTGGTGTTGCCACTATCGAGCGGTGGTGTCTCCACAGCCAGTGCGGGGCCCGCACTCAGAGCGGCGGGCAGGGCGAGCAGAAAGCGGCGCATCCACGGCATAGAATATCCTTACTTACTGACACAAACGCAAGACACGATAGAAACAGGCAACTTCGATTCTTCGCATGTGCAAAAAACCATGGAATGGCCGTCCTGTCAAACATCCGCGGCATGCTGGCTATGAATTGCTTCGAGCATTACGGCTTTGCATCGGGCATCATGGCGAATTCCGCCCGTTCTTCGCGCACGATATCAATGATCCGGCTCAGCATCTCAGCGCGTGTTTCGAGAAAGAAATCATAAGCACTGGTCAGGATGTAAGCATAGATCTCAATATCCATCCCATGCAGGCTGAAATTGATCAATGTTACATGCCGATCGGGGCCCACATGACCACTTTCATCAAGCATGGATAAAATCCTCGCAGTAATGCGCTTTAGCTGGACGCTGGTGGTTGCATAATTTAGGCATAAGACGGTTTTGAAGAGCATCTTCTCGCGGTCAGCAAAATTTTCGATTTGCATCTGCGAGAATTCACTGTTTGGAATGCTCACTACTGTCCGATCGGGGGTGCGTATGCGCGTTGAACGCAGGCCGACATCCTCAACCACCCCGCCCTTGGTTTCGCTGAATTTACAGTAATCTCCCACGCGTACGGGCTGGTCGAGAATCAGCATGATACCACCGAAGAGATTCTCCATACTCTTCTGGCTAGCCAGCGCGATGGCGATACCTCCCACTCCCAGACCCGCGAGGAGTGCGGCAACATTGAAGCCAAGATTTTGTAGAAGGAAAAGTAACGCGAGGACAGCAATGGTAATTTTCAAAAAGCGCCGTAACAGAGGCAGAATTGCCAGAGCAGCCCGCTTCTGCAAGCGCTTCAGTGTGCGCTCCAGCCGATCCGTAAGAACGGTGGAGAGCCGGAAGAATAGCCACGCCACTCCAAAGGTAGAAACAAACAGTACACCCAGATCACTGTAACTACGCAGCGC
The DNA here is from genome assembly GCA_002291845.1 of Alphaproteobacteria bacterium UBA1002. GTDB lineage: Bacteria > Pseudomonadota > Alphaproteobacteria > Rickettsiales > UBA998 > UBA998. Next base: position 22,289 of record DBAU01000098.1, read on the forward strand.
CTTTGAAAGCGGAAAAAATTGTTTCCCGGTGTTGTAAATCGCTAGTGCGGCAAGCAGCTCAAATGGGTGCAGCAGTGCCAGTACTGTTTCTTGTGCATTATGGTTACGGCGTAGCACAAAATTAAAAAGTCCATCTGCAATCCGTCCGATAACATAGGTCATGCTGTAGGCGCTGAGAAATAACAACGGCAATGCAGCCCATACCCACAAGGCACTGCCATGCCATTTCATTAAAGCCCAATCAGGAAAAAGCGCGATCACTTGTTGCATGGCCAGTGTTATGCCATGGCTCGCAAGCGGAATAAAGCGCTCTTGCGAGGTTGGGCACATTGCACCATCGTCTTTCGGTTTTCCTGCATTGCGTAGTGCTCTCTCCCGTGAACAATATAAGTCTAGTTTCTTCTTACCGGATGCTTGGCTGTGTAGGGTAAGCTTGTCATTAAACCGTCACGCATTCCTGATACGAAGAAGATAACTACGGAGCACGGTATGAATTTTTCTCCTCGTCTGCCCTTTGCAGGACAACTGACAATACATGATGTGCGTGAAGTTGCTCTCGGTGACGTGCCATCATCGGTAGCGTTGATTGCTGCACAGCTTGGTCAGTGTTTACCGGAGGGGGTGCAGCTGGCTGTAACAGGTGGTATATCCCTGCCGAATCTGCGCACAACAGAATGCGAACTTCACAGATAATATTTCGCAAAGAACAGGATGGTCATCAGGCCGCCGACTGCGATAACAAACTGACGCAAGCGCTGCGGTGAAACGCGCAGGCCGATCTTCGCGCCTGCATAGCCACCGACAATCCCTCCCGCCAGCATCACAAGCCCGGCCGGCCAATAGACCGCGCCGGAAAGCAGGAACGCTAGCACTGCTGAGGCGTTCATGGCGCTGGTGAGCGCAGTTTTCAGCGCATTCATGCGGTGCAGATGGTCCATCCCCAATACTTGCAGCATGGCCAGCGTCAGAATGCCGATGCCTGCGCCGAAATAGCCGCCATAGAGCGAAATCAGCGCCAGCAGCACGATCGATGCGCCCCAGCGCCAGTGCTGGCCGTGGCGTCCGGCCATCCGCCCGAACGCTTCCGCCAGCGGCTTGCCTTTCGCAAAGAGCAACGTCGCGCCGAGCAGCAGCCAGGGGATAAGGTATTCAAAGGTGCGCTCCGGCGTATGCAATAGCAGCTGTGCGCCGCCCCATCCGCCCGCGAGTGCAAGCAGAATCATTCCCGGCAGCTGGCGCAGATGATCCTGCAGCGCGTGGCGGTAGGCAAAGCAGCTGGCCAGCGATCCCGGCCAGACGGCGATGGTGCAGGTTGCGTTCGCCGCAATCGGCGGCACGCCGGTAAATAGCAACACGGGAAACGCAAAGAAGGTGCCGCCTCCGGCGACGGCGTTCAGCGCGGTGGCGAATGCCGCGGCCACAAATAGCAGCAGGGAATCCGTAAAGGGAAGCCAGGCCATTGCGTCGCTTCCTTCCATGCGGGTGGGGAAAATCAGGCGGTGAGCGAGAAATGAAACGGCACACCGTGCTGCATGCACGCGGCTTTCAGCGTGTTGTGCAGCAGGCAGGCGATGGTCATCGGCCCGACGCCGCCCGGTACCGGCGTAATCGCCCCGGCGACTTCCAGCGCCTCAGTGAAGGCGACATCACCGACCAGGCGCGTGCTGCCATCGGGCAAGCTCAGGCGGTTGATGCCCACATCAATGACCGTCGCGCCCGGTTTGATCCAGCCTGCTTCGACCAGCTCAGGGCGGCCTACGGCGGCGATGAGAATATCCGCGCGGCGTGTTTCTTCCTTGATGTAGCGTGATTTGGAATGCACCACGGTCACTGTGCAGTGTTCCTGAAGCAGCAGTGCTGCCATCGGTTTGCCGACGATGTTGGAGCGCCCGACCACCACCGCGTGCAAGCCGGAGAGATCACCCAAGCGGTCTTTCAGCAGCATCAGGCAGCCCAGCGGCGTGCAGGGGACCAGCGCATCCTGCCCGATGCTCAGGCGACCCGCATTGATGGGATGAAACCCATCCACATCTTTCAGCGGGCTGATTGTTTCAAGCACGGCGCGCTCATCCTCGGCGCGGGGCAGCGGCAGCTGTACCAGAATGCCATGCACGGCGGGATCGGCATTGAGCTGCTCCACTTTGGCGAGCAGCTCCTCGCGCGTGGTGGTGGCGGGCATGGTGTCATGGAAGGAGCGCATGCCCACTTCGACGGCCATTTTCTCCTTATTCCGCACATAGACCTGGCTGGCCGGATTATCGCCGACCAGAATCACGGCCAGCCCGGGGGTAATGCCGTGAGTCGCGGAAAGGTCGGCCACATGCGCGGCGACGCGGTGGCGCAGGCGGGCAGCAAATGCTTTTCCGTCAATGATTTGGCTGGCGCTGGTGTCCTGAATTTCGCTGAGTTCCATATCGTATCCTAATGGCGGCTTTCTAATGGTTTAGGCAGTCACGCGCAAGCCTGCTGGTATGCGATGTGCGCGCGTCATGAAATCTTCACAGAGTATGCCTGCTTTTACGCTGGAAATAACGTTAATATTTCTTTAATAAAGCGGCGTGGACTCGGATTTATCAACCATTTATGCGCCGCCGCCTGGAATATCTCCCGAGGTGGACGTAGCGCTTACCCTGATGGGCGAAGCGCATGCGGGGCAATGGCGCCGTAAGCCGAAAGATGGGCCGCAGGTCCCGTACGCCACCCACCCGCTCCTCACCTGCAAGCTCCTGATGCATGTTGGCATCAACGACCCGGCGATGCTTATGGCCGCCTTGCTGCATGATGCGCTGGAGCCAGCCGCCAAACACGAGCCGCCCAGTCCCTATTGTGCGAATCCCGATGCACTTAGAAGTGATCTCGAATCCGCACTGTGTCGCCGGCTTGGCTGGACGGCAGAGCAAGCCGAGGCGCTTAGCAAGCGTGTTGTGGGTCTGGTGAATGTCCTGACAACCCGCCGTCCTGATGGCATGGATAAGCGAGAGTATCTATTATCGGCAGTGCAAACCTTTCCGGATGAGGCACGCCTAATCAAGCTCGCTGATTATGCCGCGACCTTTGTTTGCGATCTCTACATCGAGCCACGGGATACCCCCAAGGCGCGTGAATCCCTGATACGCCGTAACCTTTCTGTCGCGGAGATGTGTAGAGATGTCGCCTATCCGGAAATGAATCCCGGTGATGAGGGCGTCAAAGTCCGCCACCACGCCGCCAAAGAGCTATTTGGGCTGGTGATTACGCTCGGTAACGATGCGCTGCGTCGGATCTCCGCGGCAGAACTGATGAAACAGGCCACAGCGAATGCCACGGTCGATCTTACGGCGGATCAGAAACAAAAAAACCCGCCACCTGACCACCGCAGAAAAGTAGGCGGTGCCGATGAGGTGTTGACTGACGAAATAGACCAAGGCCGCCTGAATAAATTGAGAGAAATTCTCAAGGAGCTGGAAGGCACGCTTGGGCTGGTACCAACCAACCGCTTAGAGACCGGTAATCACAGGACTCACCAGGGTTCTCTCCCCGGGACTGGACACAAACAAGAACTCTGAATCATCGCTGACTGGCGGTGCGCCGTATCGTCTGTTAAGCTGAAACACGATAAGAGTGTTTTATGTCTCGCATGTCTTCACCCTTTGTTTTCTTTCCGCTCGCTGCTCATTGGGAAAACCTCCTGTGGGAGAGCTGGCGTCTGTCGCTGAGCCTCACCGAGGTGCTCAGCACGCGTAGCCTGATGATCGGGGCTGCCATGGCAGGAGAGACGCGCTACGCGGAAGAATTGCAGGGCATGGTCAGTGAGAAATTCGCGGTGCTGCCGGAAATCAGCGTCGCCATGATGCGCGAAGGGCTGCGTCTGGCCGGCTCCGGGCGCACCCATTTGAGTGAAGCCGATATGCTCGCCTGGCAGAAGGCGGTCAGCGCCCCGGTGCATAAGCGGGTCCACGCCAATGCAAAGCGGCTGAGGAAGCGCAAGTAACCTTGCCGTCGGCCGCCATTCCGGCTAGAAAGCCGCATGCCTGAACGCCTGCTCCTCTCACTGGAAGACGTCACCCTCAGCTTTGGCGGTAAGCCGCTGTTTGAAGGGCTAACGCTGCACATCACCGAGGGCGATAAAATCTGCCTGGTCGGTAAAAACGGCGCTGGCAAAACCACGCTTATGCGGCTGATTACCGAAGATCTGGAGCTGGATGGCGGCAAGCGCTTTGTTTATCCCAGCCTGCGCATCGGCTATCTGGCTCAGAAGGTGGAGTTTACTCCCACCGATACGGTACGCCAGTTCGTGCTGTCCGGTCTGGCAAAGCAGGATCAGACGGAGGACAAGGGCTACCTTGCCGATATGGTCATCACGCCCTTGGGGCTGGATGGTACGGCGATCATGAACACCCTCTCCGGCGGCCAGTTACGTCGCGCCGCGCTGGCGCGCTCGCTGGTAGCGGAGCCGGACCTGCTGCTGCTGGATGAGCCAACCAACCATCTCGACCTCGGCGCGATTCAGTGGCTGGAGGAATATTTGGCCCGCTATCCGGGCGCGCTGGTCTGCGTCAGCCATGACCGTGCGTTTCTGAAAGCGGTGTCGCGCAAAGTGTTCTGGATTGACCGCGGCATCATCCGTACCTGCCCGAAAGGCTATGCGTATTTTGATGAGTGGCAGGAGCAGATCGTTGAGCAGGAAGCCCGCGAGCTGCAAAACCTGCAGAAAAAAATGGACGCCGAGATCGACTGGACGCAAGGCGGCGTCACCGGGCGGCGCAAGCGTAACATCCGCCGCCTGCGCGAGCTGGGGCGTCTGCGCGAAAAGCTGAAAGCGGATAAGGCCGCTTATAACCAAACCATGCGCACCATCGAGCTGGAGCCATTGCCGCCGTCGCAAGCTTCCAAGGTGGTGGCAGAGTTCCGTCATGTCTCTAAATGCTTCGTGCATGAAGGGCGCAAGACGCACATTCTCAAGGATTTCAATCTACGCGTGATGCGCGGCGACCGTATCGGGATTCTTGGCAAAAACGGCTCGGGTAAATCGACCTTTCTCAAGCTGCTGGTGGGGGAGATGGAGCCGGACGCGGGCAAAATTCAGCGCGGCAAAACGGTGGAGATTTCCTACTTCGACCAGAACCGCCAGACGCTCAATCCCAATAAAACACTCTGGGAAACGCTTGCGCCGGACTCCGCTTACGTCACGCTCGGGCAGGGCGAGAAGGCCAAGCAGGTACACGTATGCGGCTATCTCAAAAGCTTCCTGTTTGATCCAAAAGCCGCACGTGACAAGGTGGCTACGCTCTCCGGCGGTCAGCAGAACCGCCTGCTGCTCGCCCGGATGCTCGCCCAGCCGGGCAGCCTGCTGATCCTTGACGAGCCAACCAATGATTTGGATATGGATACGCTCGACATGCTGCAGGAGATTCTCTCCGATTATGCGGGTACGCTGATTCTGGTCAGCCATGACCGTGATTTCCTGGATCGCACAGTGACGAAGGTACTCGCCTTTGAAGGCCATGCGCAGGTAGAGGGCTATGTCGGAGGCTATTCCGACTACCTCGAGACCAAGGCAAAGAAAGAAGGGCGGGAGGTGAAGGCGAAGCAGGACCCCCTCACTCCAGCCCTCTCTCCGTCGGGAAGAGGGAGCAAGGAGAAACCCTCACCCCATCGGGGAGAGGGTGGCGCGTCAGCTCCGCCTGAGGGGACGCCACAGCCTTCCTCTGTCAGAATGACCTTCAAACTCAAACATGAGCTGGAGACGCTACCGAAGAAAATCACCGCGCTGGAAGCGGAGCTGGAGCAGCTGCGCGCCACGCTGGCTGATGCCACCCTCTATACCCGCGACGCGGAGGCTTTTGACAAAGCCTCCCGCCGCTTCGGCACTGCGCAGAAGGAACTCGATGCCCTCGAGACCCGCTGGCTAGAGCTGGAGGAGATGCGCAGTGCAGGCTAGTCCTGCGCTTCAGTTACGCTGCCCGAATTGCTTCAAGAAACTGCTTCACGTCATTGTTTAGCTCTTCAGCCTGACGCGATAACAACTGCGATGATGCCAGAATCTGATGGGTAGCTGCCGACGTTGACTCAGCTGTTTCTTTGATACCCACCACGTTATCATTAATCTGCTCCACGCCGTGTGCCGCGACATTCATGTTAGACGCGATTTCCTGTGTAACAGCCGTTTGTTCATCAACCGCGGAGGCAATCGTACTGGACACTTCATTGACTTTACCAACAGATACTTCCAGCGTGCGTAATGCATCCGATACGCGCGCCGCCATGGATTGCAGATGATCGAGCTGCTGACGGATTTCTTCCGTGGCTTTTCCCGTTTGGTTGGCAAGATTTTTTACCTCGCTGGCAACCACGGCAAAGCCTTTGCCTGCTTCTCCGGCCCGCGCGGATTCGATGGTTGCATTCAATGCAAGCAGGTTGATCTGTCCGGCGATTCCTTCGATTAACTCCGCAATCGAACTGATTGCAAGCGCCGCATCCAGCATTTCTTTCGAGGTCTGGTTTGCATTGCCTGTTTCCTGTTCCGCTTCGCTCACAATTTTGGATGACAGCACCACCTGTTGAGCAATTTCCCGGATGGAGGCAGACATTTCCTCCGCTGCTGATGCAACGGATTGCACCGTACCAGAGGTCTGTGCCGAGGCGGCTGCCAGCGATGCCGTTTTCGTATTCGCCATCTCGGCTTGCTGGGTTAATGAAACGGCCGTTTGCGAAAGTTCTGTTGCTGCCGCTGCGACATTATTGACGGCGCCTGAGGCTTTGGCATCAAACGCCCGAATCAGCTCATCTACGCGTCTCTGCCGCTCCAGTTTGCGCTCCGCTTCCAATTTTTGTTGTCGCTCAATTTCACGGTTGGCAACTAAACTCTCACGAAAGCTCTCAATGGCCTCGGACATCTGGCCAATTTCATCGCCTCGCGCATCCAGCGGCGGGGCCTGATCGTAATCGCCGCTTTTTAGAACATGCATGTAGTCCTTCAATAAAATGACCGGTTTGGCAATGTTGCGATACATCAGGAGGGTGATCACTACCATCAGCGCCAACATTCCCAGACTCGCGCTGATCGCAATCGTACGATTTTGCATGTAGATATCAAACGCATGCTCACGCGCCTGCTCTGCGCCACGGCGATTGAAATCCGTTGCTTTGTCTAAGATTTCAAGCAGGGCAAAGTAGGTCCTCGCCAGATCGCCCTTGATCATGGTATTGGCTTCGTCCGTGCGCCCCTGCATCACAAGGCTACGCATCGCAGCACCGCCCTCAAGATAGGTTGCAACCGCGGATTCGATGTTTTGAAAGAGCGCTCTTTCTTCTTCGTTAATGAGCAGTTTTTTATATGCCTCAAGCGATGCATTGAGGTCTTTTAATGCCAGATTGCGACGCTCGTTCGCCTGTTCGAGCTCTTCTTCGTTCCGTGCTGCGATGGTGCGATAATGGGAAATACGCAGATCACGCACCGCGGCATTGATGCGTGCCAGCCCCTCAACGCTGGGTAGCCAGTTATCGGCAATCTCTTTTGTGCCATCGTTGAGCTCTGCCATCGAGAGGGTCATCTGGATATTCAGTCCTGCGGCACACAGCAAGACAACGCCCAAAAAGACGGCGATTTTTTTGGCAATCTGAAGATTTTTCATATGAGTAACCTATCAATATCATTGATTGCTTATATAAGGAATGGATACAATCCAAGGTTGTCTTGATATGTTGGTACCTGCATGTTGTCAAAACTCAATGATAAAAAGTTTTGTTTACACTGCCACTGTACCCTGAGGCTATGCTCACCACGCAACACTGAAGAGTGGTACAGTTATTGTCCGCTCCCGTCACGCATGCTACAGTGCACGCCATGAAAGCATTGGTAAAATCAAAGGAAGGTGTCGGGCTCTGGCTTGAGGATGTGCCGATGCCGGAGTATGGCATCAATGACGTGCTGATTAAGGTGGAAAAAACCGGTATCTGCGGCACGGATGTGCATATTTATAACTGGGACGAGTGGTCGCAGAAGAACGTCCGGATCGGCACGGTGCTGGGCCATGAGTTTGTGGGCCGCGTCGCCAAGCTCGGCAGCAATGTCACCGGTCTGAAGGAAGGCGATCTGGTCACGGCGGAAGGGCATATTGTCTGCGGCCATTGCCGCAACTGCCTTGCCGGGCGGCGGCATCTGTGTCCCAACACTATCGGCGTCGGCGTGCATCGCCATGGTGCGTTTGCCGAATATGTAGCGGTCCCGGCCATCAATATCTGGCCGTGTGATCCGTCGATTGATACAGATATTTTTGCCATCTTCGATCCGCTGGGGAATGCGGAACATGTGGCCGGATCGTTTGATCTGGTGGGTGAGGATGTGCTGATCACCGGCGCGGGGCCGATCGGCGTCATGGCGGTGGCCATGGCACGGCATGCCGGCGCGCGGCATGTGGTGGTGACCGATGTGAATGATTACCGGCTCGGGCTGGCCAAAGACATGGGTGCGTCCGCCATCGTCAATGTAATGCGCGAAAAACTGCCCGACGTGATGAAGCAGCTGAAAATGACCGAAGGGTTTGATGTCGGCTTTGAGATGTCCGGCAACCCGCAGGCGCTCTCAGACATGATTGCCAATATGGCCCATGGCGGCAAGATCGCCATGCTCGGCATTCAGCCTGGCTCCACCGCGGTGGACTGGAATGCCATCGTGTTCAAAGGTCTCATCATCAAAGGTATTTATGGCCGTGAGATGTTTGAGACCTGGTATAAACTCACCGCCACCCTGCAAAGCGGCATGAACATCGCTCCCCTCATCACCCACCGCCTGCCTTACACGGAGTTCCAGCAAGGCTTCGAGATCATGCGCAGCGGGCAAAGCGGCAAAGTCGTGCTGGACTGGACACAGGCGTAATTTTCACGCAGACGGATAGACTCCGTTCTGACATTTCTGGATTCCCGCCTTTGCGGGAATGACATTCTTGAAGGAGAAACACATGTCTTCCCTTGCCACCCAACTGCAAACAGAACTGGATGCCTTGCGCGCGGCGGGGACGTTGAAGGTGCTGAAGCATCTCAGCAGCCCGATGGATACGCGGGTGCGTATGCAGGAAGCCGGGGACGAGGTGCTGGTGCTCTCCGCGAACAATTATCTCGGGCTGGCCAACCATCCCGAGGTCATTGCGGCGGGTAAGCGTGCGCTGGATGAGTATGGCGCGGGCACGGCCTCGGTGCGCTTTATCTGCGGCACCTTCACGGTGCATGAGGAGATTGAGCGCAGCATCGCCGCGCTGCACCGCACGGAAGCGGCGCTGACCTATCCCTCCTGCTGGCAGGCCAACACCGGCCTCATGCCCGCCATCGCCGGGGAGGGGGATGCGCTGATTTCCGATGCGCTCAACCATGCCTCGCTGATTGATGGCTGCCGCATGTCCAAGGCCAAACGCTATGTGTACAAGCATGCCGATATGGCCGACCTCACTGCCAAGCTGGAAGAGGCCAAGGGCGCCCGCCGCCGCTTCATCATCACCGATGGCGTGTTCAGCATGGAGGGCAGCATCGCCCCGCTGCCGGACATTCTGCAGCTGGCGAAGCAATATGACGCCACGGTGATCATGGACGACTGCCACGGTGTGGGCGTGCTTGGCACCCATGGCCGCGGTACGGCGGAGCATTTCGGCGTGGAAGGGCAGGTGGACATCATCACCGGCACGCTGGGCAAAGCGCTGGGCGGCGCGGCGGGCGGCTACATCGCCGGGCCGCGCGCGCTGATAGACTACCTCAACCAGGTGTCGCGCCCGCAGCTTTTCTCCAACGCGCTCCCCGCCACCATCGCTGCCAGCGCGGGCATGGCGATTGATATCCTCAATCGTGAGCCGGAGCGCGTGGCGCGACTGCACGCCATCACCCGCCGTATGCGGGACGGCCTGCGCGCGCGGGGCTTTTCTCCCCTGGATGGGCCGTCCGCCATTGTGCCGATCATCGTCGGCGATACGGCCTTTGCCATCCGCATGAGCCAGGAGCTGCTGAAGGAAGGCATCTTCGTCACCGGCTTCGGCTATCCCGTCGTGCCGGAAGGCACCGCCCGCCTGCGCCTGCAGATGTGCGCCACGCTCACCGACGCGCAGATTGATGAGGCGCTGGAGAAAATCACCAAAGTAGGCAAGGCGCTGGGCGTTGTGTAACGACGGTCCAACTTCTCCAAAGGGTGAAAGGGATAACATGCATTCTTGTTGCAGCCTAAATACCCTGCACCACACATGATTGTATGAAACAGGTGATGTGATTAAAGCTGCGCCAATAAGGCAATGGCTAGCGCATCGGCGCTGACCCATGCGGACTCCACACGTCCGGCCAGGCACCAGTCCCCGCACGCGGCAAGCTGTCGCTGCTCATCAAGCAGGAAAGGCTCACCCGCCGGAGCTGCCACGCTCGCATAGCGCCAGCGATGGGTGGCCAGATGCGCCGGAGCGGAGAGATCAAGCCCCGTCACTGCCTGCATTTCTGCCAGCAAGAGCGCCTGCATCGCGGGTACGTCCTCATTGATATGCGCCTCGGCCCAATCCGGTGTGGATTGTGCGAGCAGCGACGGCGCGGTGGCCTCACGCCCAGGCTTGCTGTGATTGGCGGCAATCCACGCCAGCGGCGAATCTTTGACCACCGCGACATCCCACGCCACCGGCAGCGGTTCGGCCATGCCGACCAGCAGGCTGTAGCAGCCCTCCATCCGTACGGCGCGTACCTGCTCATGACACGAGAATTCCGGTGGCAACAGGGTGGCGGTCTGCGCAGCGGGAGCGGTGGAGATCACCCAGTCATAGGGACCGTGGGTGCCATCGGTGGCGTCGCGCAGCCACCAGCCTTCCGTACTGCGCGGGCTAAGCGGGCGAATCTCGACGCCGACGCGCACATCCAGCCCCTCCGCCAGCCGCTGGCATAGCCTGTTCATGCGGGGCGCAGCGACGTAATGCGGCTCGAACCAGTCACGCTTGTAGGGTGTCTCGCCGCGGGCCAGCGTGATGACTTTCGGGCTCCAGGCTTGCACGGTGCCATCGGCAAGAAACGGCGCGAGGAACGCTTGAAAGGACACATTGCGCGCGGTGAAATACTGCGCGCCGTGATCGAACTGGAACGGATCGGCGTAGCGCGTCGACATCCGCCCGCTGACGCCGCGCGATTTTTCAAACACCGTGACCTCGGCGCGATCACGCAAACGTGAGGCCAGCGATAAACCAGCTATCCCAGCACCAATAATTGCAATGCGAATCGTCATGATGCTTCCGATTTCCTCCGGCGGCAACGCTCGGAGCAGTAACGCACTTCGTCCCAGACGCGCTCCCATTTTTTGCGCCAGGTGAACGGACGCTGGCACACCGGACAGATTTTACTGGGCAGGTGCGCTTTATCCGGCATGGGCATTTGCCGTATTGGGCAGGGCGTGCGCCTGTAATTGCTCACGGGTCACGAAGTCCAGCGCCCGCTCGTGGGTGGCGTCCAGCCGCACTGGCGGTGCTACCCCCGCTTCCAGCGCTTCACGCCAGCGCACGGCGCACAGGCACCACTGATCGCCCGCGCGCAGGCCGGGAAAGCGCAGCTCCGGGCGCGGCGTGATGAGATCATTGCCACGCGTGCGGCTGAACTGCAAAAACGCATCCGTCACTTGCGCGCAAATCACGTGCGAGCCAACATCCGCCACGCCGGTGCGGCAATGGCCATCGCGGTAGAATCCGGTCAGGGGCTCCAGGCAGCAGCAGGCCAGCGGGCCGCCGAGCACATTACGATCTGTGTCCATGGCGTTTTTCGTCATATAAGGCCCACCCTATATATTCATCCGGGCGCTGCTCGCCAAGTGATAAACAACGAAACGCCGCGGCAGGAAGATTCCTGCCGCGGCGGATGCGCTTATTTAGAGTTTCTGTCCGTTCTGATAACGGTCCAGATCCATCACTTTGGTCCAGGCGGTGATGAAATCCTCAAGGAATTTCTGCTTGGCGTCGGTGGATGCGTAAACTTCCGCTACGGCGCGCAGCTCGGAGTTGGAGCCGAAGATCAGGTCCACCGGTGTGGCTGTCCATTGGCGCTTGCCTGAGGCGCGGTCATACCCCTCATACAGGCCTTCCTGCCCGGCTTTCTTCCATGCTGTGCGCATGTCGAGCAAGTTGACGAAGAAATCGTTGCTCAGGGTGCCCGGACGCTTGGTCAACACGCCGTGTGGCGTGCTGCCTGTATTGGCGCCCAGCGTGCGCAGCCCGCCAACCAGCACCGTCATTTCCGGCACTGACAACGTCAACAGATTCGCACGCTCAACCAGCGCTTCGGTCGGCGATTTCGTGTTGCCCTTGCCGTAGAAGTTACGGAAGCCATCGGCCGCGGGCTCCAAGGCTGCGAAGGAGGTGACATCCGTCAGCTCCTGCGTGGCATCGACCCGGCCCGGCGTGAAGGGCACGTTCACGTTGCTGTAGCCCGCGTCCTTGGCGGCTTTCTCAATCGCCGCCGATCCGGCCAGCACGATGGTATCAGCGAGTGACACCTTCTTACCGCCCGAAAGGCTGCGGTTGAAATCCGTCTGGATGCTTTCCAGTTTGGCCAGCACAGTCGCCAGTTCCTTCGGATCGTTGGCCTCCCAATCCTTCTGCGGCGCCAGACGGAGGCGGGCGCCGTTTGCCCCGCCGCGCATGTCCGTACCACGGAAGCTGGCTGCGGAGGCCCACGCCGTGCGCACCAGTTGTGGGACGCTCAGGCCGGACTTCAGGATACGGGATTTCAGCGCTTCAGCATCCTGTGCGGTGATCAGCGGATGATCAACCTTCGGCAGCGGGTCTTGCCAGATCAGCTCTTCCTTCGGCACCTCTCTGCCGAGGTAGCGGGCGCGCGGTCCCATATCGCGGTGGGTCAGCTTGAACCACGCTTTGGCGAAGGCTTTCTGGAATTCCTCCGGATTTTCCTGGAACCGCTTGGCGATTTTCTGGTAGCTCGGGTCAAACTTCAGTGCCAGGTCCGTGGTGAACATGATGGGTGCGTGCGTTTTACCGGCGACATGTGCGTCCGGAACAATTTTCACGTCATCAGCATTTTTGGGCACCCATTGGATGGCACCGGCCGGGCTCTTGGTCTGCACCCATTCGAAGTTGAACAGGTTATCCAGATATTGCGTGCTCCACGCTACCGGATTGGCCGACCACGCGCCTTCCAGCCCGCTGGTGATGGTGTGTTCTGCATTGCCTTTACCGCAGCGGTTTTTCCACCCAAGTCCTTGCTCTTCAATGGCGGCGGCGGCGGGTTCCGGACCCACGCAGTCTTTTGGTTTGCCTGCGCCGTGGGCTTTGCCGAAGGTGTGCCCGCCAGCGATCAGTGCGACGGTTTCCTCGTCATTCATCGCCATGCGTCCGAACGTCTCGCGGATGTCTTTTGCGGCGAGCAGCGGGTCCGGCTTACCATTCGGCCCTTCCGGGTTCACGTAGATCAGGCCCATTTGCACGGCGGCCAGCGGGTTTTCCAGCTTGCGCCCGCCGCTATGGCGCTTGTCGGCGAGGAATTCGGTCTCCGGGCCCCAGTAAACCAGATCCGGCTCCCAGTCATCTTCGCGGCCTCCGGCGAAGCCAAAGGTTTTAAAGCCCATATTTTCCAGCGCCACGTTGCCGGTGAGCACCATCAGATCCGCCCAGGAAATTTTACGGCCATATTTTTGCTTAATCGGCCAGAGCAGGCGGCGGGCTTTATCCAGATTCGCGTTATCCGGCCAGCTGTTCAGCGGCTCAAAGCGTTGCTGTCCGCCCCCGGCGCCGCCGCGGCCATCCGAAATGCGGTATGTCCCGGCGCTGTGCCAGGCCATACGGATGAAGAAGGGGCCATAATTGCCGTAATCTGCCGGCCACCATGGCTGCGGAGTGGTCAGCAGCGTATTGATTTCCTGCTTCAGGGCCTTGAGATCGAGGCTCTGAAATTCTTTGGCATAATTGAAGGATGCGCCGAACGGGTTGGAGCGCGCATCATGCTGGCGCAGGGGGGAGAGATCAAGCTGCTCCGGCCACCAGAAACGATTGGATGTGGGATCAGGCTTCGTGTTGCCCATACCCGCCAGCGCGGGAGTGGCGCTGAAAGCAAGCAAACCGGCAAGTGCCGTTGTAAAAATAAAATTGCCTTTAAATTTCAGCATATAATTTCCCCCTATGCGTAAAAGATTCTCTCACTATATCGATGCGTTCGTGCTTGTATAATCAATTCTTTCTATTGGCGTGATAGCTGTTTGCTATTCGACACGCCAACCGTACGAAAAATCATCCTTTTAACGATCTGCTAAGGAG
>DBAU01000106.1 GCA_002291845.1 Alphaproteobacteria bacterium UBA1002
TCGATCACCAGCCCCTCGACCTGATGGAACATCGGCGTATGCGTTAAATCTGAATCGGAGCGGAAAGTGGAGCCAGGGGCAATGATGCGAATCGGTGGCTTCTCGCTCCGCATGGTCCGCACCTGCACCGGCGACGTATGGGTGCGCAGGACGTATTGTACGTTTTCTCCCGCTCCGGCCTTCTGGCCTCCGCGATGAGAGGCGCTCAGGGCTGGCGCGACGTTCTGTCGCGCTTCTTGTTCCCATGCAGACTCTTTTACATAAAATGTGTCATGCATCTGCCGGGCCGGGTGCGACTCGGGAATATTGAGTGCGCCGAAATTATGCTCGTCATCCTCTACCAGCGGGCCGGTACGGACACCAAAGCCCATCTCCCCGAAGATAGCGGCGATTTCATCCATCACCTGCGTGATCGGGTGGAGGCTGCCTTTGGGCTCCGGTCGAATCGGCAGGCTGACGTCCATGCGCTCACTGGCGAGGCGCGCGGCTTCCTCGGCATCGGCGAGCATACGCTTCTTTTCCTCGATAGCGGCGGTCAGACGGTCCCTTAGCTCATTGAGCACACGGCCTTTTTCCTTGCGCTCTTCTGGGCTGGCTTGTCCCAGCGCCTTAAGCTGTTCGGTGATTTCTCCCTTTTTGCCAAGCAGGGCAACGCGTGCCTGCTCCAGCGCATCGAGCGAGTCCAGGGAGTGAATGTAATCAAGCTTTTCTACAGCATTCATAGCCATTTCCTCATGAGGCGATATATCGCATTGCCGCCTTTGCGCTGCAAGTAACTTCTGGAGCGTTGCCTGTGTTTTCCGTCATTGCGGGCGCCGGCGAAGCAATCCATCCGCCGGTATGGACTGCCACGTCCCTTTGCTCCTTGCCATGACGAATAAAAAAGGGGCGGATTGTTCCGCCCCTTTTTTAATTCTTTTCCTGCAAAAGCAAGAATCTCTATCCGCTTACGCGGCTTTTTTGTCCAGCTGTGCTTTCACCTGAGCGGCGAGGGCAGCAAAGCCTTCCGCATCACGTGCCGCGATGTCGGCGAGGACTTTGCGATCCAGCATCATGCCGGTCAGCGTCAGGCCGTGCATAAACTGCGAGTAGGTCATGCCGTGCTCGCGAGCCCCGGCATTGATGCGCTGAATCCACAGGCCGCGGAAGGTGCGCTTCTTGGCTTTACGGTCGCGGTATGCGTATTGCAGACCTTTTTGGACCCGGCCAGTAGCGGTACGGATGCAGTTTTTGGCGCGGCCGCGATAGCCTTTCGCCATTTTCAGAATTTTCTTGTGGCGGGCTTTTTTCGCCACGCCGTTTGTTGCGCGTGCCATGTGCTTTCTCCCTTACGCTATTTCAGGCCGTACGGCGTGAAAAGTTTAATGATCCGCGCGTCCGGAGCGGACAGCGTGGTGGTGCCGCGCGCCTTGCGGATAAACGACTTGGTCCGCTTGACCATGCCGTGGCGCTTGCCGGCCTGAGCAGATTTTACCTTGCCCGTCGCCGTGAGGGAGAAGCGTTTTTTGACGCCCGATTTCGTTTTGCACTTTGGCATTTCAAATCTCCGTTAAAGTTCAGAGTGATAAAGATGCGACCAAGGCATGCCATCGCCCGCCCGCACAATAAATTCCCGCAAAGGGAGCCGCGTATATACTCTCAGAGACGCGCAAATGCAAGGCTTTCCCGCAGCCCGCGCGCGCCAGCGGATGCCATCCCGCTTTTCCTTGAAAGCACAATGGCACGCTCTATATAATAGACGTCGAATCATGTGATTCGATAAATGTTGGATTTTGGAGGATGACAATGGCATTTTTTGAGCAACCCCAATCGGTTCAGACCGGCGCACGCGCGACCGAGTTTGATGCGGGTCTGCGCGCCTACATGCTGAAAATATACAATTACATGGCCAGCGCGCTCGTTCTGACTGGGCTTGTGGCGTATTTCGCAGGCACGTCAGAAGCCTTTTTGGGCAAAATGATCTCCCCTCAGGGCGGTCTGACGATGTTTGCGTATCTGGTAATGTTTGCTCCGCTGGGCGTGGTGTTTTATCTTAGCGCGCGCCTGCATGCAATGTCGGAAACGGCTGCACAAGCCTGGTTCTGGGGCTTTGCGGCCGTAATGGGCCTGTCGATGTGGAGCGTGTTTGCTGTCTTTACGGGAGAAAGCATCGCTCGCACGTTCTTCATTACCGCCGGAGCCTTTGGGGGGCTAAGTCTTTATGGCTACACAACCAAGCGAGACCTGAGTGGTCTTCGTAGCTTTTTCGTAATGGGTATGATTGGTCTGTTGATTGCGAGCATTGTGAACATTTTCATGGAAAGCTCGCCGTTGCAATTTGCGATTTCGCTGATTGGCGTTGGCTTGTTCGCGGGCTTGACAGCATATGATACACAACGCCTGAAAGTGATGTATTATCAACTGGCTGGTTACGGAGTTGAGGTTGGCAAGGCTGCGATCATGGGCGCACTGAATCTCTATCTGGATTTCATCAATATGTTCCAGTTTTTGCTGCATTTCTTAGGTGATCGTCGCTAGTCTTGTAGCAATCAGCGTTATAAATTCCCCGGGGGAAACCCCGGGGTTTTTTATGGGTGGTTTTTTTATATCTCTTTGTTGTGCTAGATAGTGGTTGCGTAGTTCTTAATATTTTCATACCTTAATAGTTAATATATTAACCTGCATGTAGTGGGTAGCGATGCCAATTAATGGCCCTCAGTTAAATGATTCCCTCGGCTCTGCCTGGTATGCCATGCGCCAGATGCGTGCGCTGGATGCGGATATTCGGCTCCAAGCACAACAGAAGGCAGCAGCAAAAGGTCTGGATGCCACGGTCATGGTATCCATTGATTACACCATTGGCCCGGATGGTCAGCTGTACGCAGCCGGCGGAACCGTCAGTACTTCTCGCCGCTCGCAAGGTCCAGAGGTGGCGCCCGCTAATGCGCCACTTGTGCAATGGCGTGCGCGCCCAACCTCTTTGGCGCAGCTGCAATCTCCTGCGCCAGTCATGGATTCTGCAAGCTTTGCATCCCTTTGGGAAAGCCAGCAGCTGCCGGATCTCTCTGTCAGTCGCCGGCTAGCAGCAATGGATGCTAGCGTGCGCAGTCATGAGCGTCAGCACTTCTTTGCTGCCGGTGGATTAGTGGAAGGTATACCTGTCTATGATCTGGTACAGGGGCCAGATGGTCAATATTATGCGGCTGGTGGTGCGGTTCAGGTCAGCGTGGGAGGCGGGACACCCGAAGATCAGGCGCGGGATGCCGCGGCGCTGGCGCGCGCGGCCACTGGCCCGGCCGATAGTTCTGCCGCTGACGTGGGGGCCGCGCAGGGCTTTCTGAAGGTCGCTGCTGGCCGCTATCGTGAAGCATCTCAGCTGACGCCTCAGAATGACAATCATCCACGTTATTCCGTGGCCGCGTAGCTTGAATTCTGACTAATGCCGCGTATCCGTTGCTTGATCGATATCCCGCGCGGCATAGAGCGTTGCAATCTGTCGCAATATAGTAAATCGCGCGGCGGTATCGGTCGCTTCGAGAAGGGCTTGCTTGTCCTCTGGCGGGAAAGGCAGATTCATCGCCAGTACATCGATTAAATCACTGCCGGCAATCCGCTCCAGTGAAGACCATTCTGCCCGTAGATGATGCGCTTCAAAGAATGGTGCGAGAACACGCATAACCTCTTCTCCAGAGATGGTTGCATCTTGAATCTGGATGAGGTCGGTTGCAAAAGGCAGCCAGTCTGTTTTGATGCGCCGGTAGCCGCGTACCAGCGGAAGCTCTTCCACAATACGAAATCGGCAAAGGCCAGTGAGATTAATCAGCACCCTCCCGTCATTGGTTTCCTCGAAGGCAGTAATGCGCCCAGCGCACCCAATGCGATAGGTCTCTAATGGCCCATCAGTATGTCCGGAGGGCATGGGTTGTATCATCCCGATCATGCGCTCGCCGTTACAGAGGCTATCAAACACCATGTTAAGGTAACGTGGTTCAAAAATATTCAGCGGCAACTTGCAGCGCGGCAAAAGTACCGCTCCGGTCAGCGGAAAAATGGGCAATGTTTCCGGAAGATCTGCAATGGTTTTAGGCAGGTTGTAAAACATAGTCTCTGATATAAGCAATCTTACGCATCCTGCCTAGCCTCTAATCATGTTTATCACGACGTTGATTCCGCGTGATAACGGTAGGTTCCAACGGTCCGGCCGTGCACAAGCCCAATCCACGCGGACGGCCCCAGCATGACCTGTAATGTTGGATTGTTGACATCTAGCCCGCCTGTGTAGGCACCAAACGCGGGAAGTACCATTCGATCATGATTCCAGGCAAAGCATGGCCCAGTGATTTTGCGCCCTAACAGCTTAGTACTGTCCTTGGGATGAAAATGGCCCAGCAGGCAGGGCTTGGGTGGCAGAGGATGATCTCCATGTGTCAGATGAAGCCCGTGTACATCCACAGAAGGGGCGACGTGACCGGGGAAGGGCAGATTAGTCATCGGATCATGGTTGCCACTTATCCACCACCATTCCTTAACATCGTTTACTAGTGCAGAAAGCTGAAAATGGTCCGAGGCGCTGAAGCTGGCTAGCATCTCGGCATTATGAAACGTATCACCAAGGCACGTGACGCGCTGCGGATGATAACATGCCAGAAGCTCGGCCAGCCGTGCGAGGGTGGCGACTGTATCGTAAGGAGGAAGCAGTGTACCTTCGGTACGGTAGGAGCGTCCTTTGTCCAGATGCATATCAGAGACAATCAGCATAGATGCTTTCGGCCACCATACCGCACGCCGTGGATCCAGTACCAAGGTGTGACCGCTAAATACTATGCTGGCGCAGTGGATCCCTTTCGATGGATGGCTCGTCATGGATACCCCACTGACTCTTCCAATAAGCTCTCTGCCCGCACGGCGAGTGATTGTTCGCGCAGTAATTCTTCCACGGCACTGCCCGCCACCGCTTCGTGCCCGACCTCCAGTATAACCGGTATTGAAAATGGGGAGAGGCGGGGAAGTGCCATGTGATCCAGCCGATTCTGATAGCGCGTCAATAATGCTGTCAGCCGCTCCGTACCGATTAACTCGCGTTCGGCGTCAAGGCGCGTACTTTGTAGTAAAATATGATCCGGCTCGTACTGGCGCAGCACATCATAAATAAGATCGGAGGAAAAAGTGACCTGCTTGCCTGTTTTCTGCTGTCCGGGATGTTTCTGCTCGATCAGCCCCGAGATTACGGCCGTTTGCCGGAAGCTTCGTTTGAGCATGGGTGATGCCGCAAGCCATTCCTCAAGTTCCCCAGTAAGTAAGTCAGGTGCAAACAGCGTCGCCAGCGTCTCTTCTGTAATCGGACGACTGCCCCATAGGGCCAGTGCATAGTCGTTCACCACAAAGCCCAGCGGGCGCAGCCCGCGTACTTCCATACGACGCGTCAGCAAAAACCCAAGACTATGATGGGCGGCGCGTCCCTCAAATGCATACGCGACCAGATAATGCAGGCCTTGGCGTTCAAACGTTTCCACGAGCAGTCTTTCGTCTGTGGGTAATTGGGAAAGCGTGGCCTGTGCCATGATCCATGTGGCGACGCGATCACTGAATGGCGCTTCTGAGCCTTCGCTCAGCAGACGTCGCACGCGCGCGGCAAGATGGGTTGAAAGCGGCATGCGACCGCCAACAAAACTTGGAATTTTCGGCAGACTGCCCGTTGCGGGAGACACTTCAAGGATCAAATCGCGTACTCGCTCGTAACGTAAATGTTGCCCAGCAAAAAGAAACGTATCACCCGGCTGCATGCCAAGAATCAGCCGCTCTTCCACTTCGCCAAGATATTTACCGTTGGAAACCCCGCTGCGCCGACGTCCACCCGGTTTAGATGTTACCAGAAAGACCCGTAGTTTTTCAGCTTCTACAATGGTGCCGATATTCATGCGGTAGCGTTGCTCAATACGCTTATTCGAAGGGCGTAGCAATCCGTGCTCGTTATGTGTCAGCCGTTGGTGTGCCTCGTAGCGTTGCAAAACATAGCCGCCATCAATGACAAATTGCAGAACCGAATCAAATGTTTCACGTGATAATATTCGATAGGGTGCCGCGCGCGTGACCTCGTGGAAAAGTGCATCTGGCTCAATCGGCTCGGCGCATGCGCAGCCAATCAGATGCTGGGCCAGAATATCGAGCGTGGCAGGGTAGGGAGGTTCGCTATCTAGCTGGCCTTCTTTAATGGCATTGATCGCGGCGTAGCATTCTACCGCTTCAAAACAATTTGCTGGTACGAGAAGCGCGCGGCTTGGCTCCTCGTAGCGGTGATTGGAGCGACCGATGCGCTGCAGCAACCGTGAAATGCCTTTTGGCGCGCCAATCTGGATCACGAGATCCACATTTCCCCAGTCGATGCCGAGATCAAGCGAGGCCGTGGCCACTACGGCGCGAACCTCCCCACTCGCCATCGCCGCTTCCACTTTCTGACGCTGCTCACGGTTTAGAGAGCCGTGATGCAGGGCGATGGATAACCCCTTGTCATTTGCCTCCCATAATGCCTGAAACATCATTTCGGCCTGTGCTCGCGTATTGACGAATACAATGGCAGAGCGCGCATCGGTAATGGCCGCATAAATCTCAGGGATGGCGTGACGTGGAAAATGTCCGGCGAGTGGCAGCATTCGGCGGCTGAGCAATATCTCGATTTCGGGCTGTGTGTGGCTTTCTGCTTGTACCAGACGGACCGTTTCATGATCACGCCCGAGCCACTTTGATAGTATGCTGGGATCAGCAACGGTAGCAGAAAGTCCGATCCGCCGGGCTTTGGGGGCGATGGACTCAAGCCGTGATAGCAAAAGCGCCGTATGCAGTCCGCGCTTGCTGGGGGGCAGGGTATGCGCCTCATCGAGAATGATGGTTTTCAGTGTAGAAAACACGGAACGGCTTTCCGGGTAGGAAAGCATTAGCGCAAGCGATTCCGGCGTGGTGAGCAGAATGTGCGGTGGGTGCTTACGTTGCCGCTGGCGAATATGCCCCGCCGTGTCGCCTGTGCGCGTTTCAGCAATAATCGGTAGGCCTATCTCCTCAATAGGGGCGAGCAGATTACGATGAATGTCGTGCGTCAGCGCCTTCAGTGGCGAGAGATACAGCGTATGTAGCCCCGGCGCCGGGTGTTCCGCCAGTTCAATCAGCGATGGCAGAAATCCCGCTAGCGTCTTGCCGCCGCCTGTTGGGGCAATGAGTAGGCATGATGCACCAGACTGTGCGACTTCCAGCATGGCGCGTTGATGCGGGTGCAGCGACCAGCCGCGCTTCATCAGCCAGCTGGCAAAGGGCGCAGGCAGGAGGCTATCAATAGAACTCGAATTCTTTTGTTTTGCAGGTGCCATGACGCTGGAAATTATTTCGTATTTTCCTATATGTAAGAGAGTTCTTATCTTTTTGGAATAGCTGATGACGTTTTCCATTTCCCTTAGTATCCACTGTTGGATTGCTTTGTTTCGCGCGTAATGTTCACAACGGCGGGATAAGAATGCCTATTCGTGCCCACCAATGGCTCAAAGTCACACCCAAAGGACTCTATTGTGAGCCGGGGGACTTCTACATTGATCCTCATTATCCCTGCGAGCGCGCCGTCATCACCCATGGCCATGCCGATCATGCTCGGCCGGGTCATCATCATGTGCTAGCGACTCCCGAAACACTTGCTATCATGCGTGTTCGCTACCGTGAACAGGGTGGCGTTTCACCTCAAGCGATGTCCTATGGAGAGCGGGTCAGCATCAATGGAGTTGATGTGCGCTTTGCCCCGGCGGGGCATGTGCTAGGGTCGGCGCAGGCGATTCTGGAATATGCGGGCGAGCGGGTGATCATCACGGGGGATTATAAGCGTCGCTTTGATCCAACATGCGCTGCCTACGAGGTTATCCCTTGTGATGTGCTGATTACGGAGGCAACATTCGGACTGCCGGTTTTTTGCCATCCGCCAACGCAGGATGAGATTGCCAAGCTGCTTGATTCGCTGCTGAATTTCCCCGATCAGCCGCATCTGGTGGGGGTCTATGCGCTAGGGAAATTCCAGCGCGTGCTGATGGAGTTGCGTCGCGCAGGGTATCATGAGGAGGTGTATCTGCACGGTGCAATGGAAAGCCTTGCTGTACTTTACACAGAGCTTGGTATTGATCTTGGACGCTGGAAAGTCCTTAAGCTAAAAGAGTTCAAGCGCGAGGATTTCGCGGGAAGGATTGTTTTCTGTCCGCCGTCTGCTCTGGCTGAGAAATGGTCACGACGCTTTGGAGAGCCCATCCCTGCCATGGCCTCGGGCTGGATGCGGGTAAGGGCAAGGGTGCGTCAGAAGCATGTGGAGTTGCCGCTGATCATCTCCGACCACTCTGACTGGAACGAACTTTGCCAGACCATCCGTGAAGTAAGCCCACAAGCCGTGTGGGTGACCCATGGCCGTGAAGATGCCTTGCTCCATTGGGCACAGGCGCAGGGGTTTAACGCAAAAGCCCTGCATCTGGTAGGACGCGAGGAGGCCGAGAATGAGTAATCTCACAAGGCAGATGAAATCCGCGGATGCTACGTGGCCATGAATGACTTCGCCAGGCTTCTTGATCAGCTTTCGTATGCTGCTGCACGCCACCGCAAGCTGGAACTTCTGCGTCAATATTTTGCGAACCGCCCTGACCCGGAGCGCGGCTATGCCCTGGCCATATTAACGGGGGGACTTCGTTTTCCGGACGTCAAATCACAGGCGTTGCGTCAACTGGTGAGTGCTCAGCTAGACCCCATACTGTTTGCTTTGTCCTATGATTATGTTGGCGATTTGGCAGAAACCATTGCGTTGCTATGGCCCACACCTCAGGTGCTTACGAATGCTGCGCCATCTCATTCCAACGATTATCTCCCCGATTTGCCACATGTCATTGAATCTCTTATGCAGGCAAAGCGAGCCGATGTGGGTATGCTGATTACGCCGTGGCTGAATGCAGCAAACCAAACCGAGCGATGGGCCCTTTTGAAGTTGGTGACGGGAGGGCTTCGTGTGGGGGTTTCTGAGCGGATGGCAAAGATCGCCCTCACGCAGCTCGGGCAGAACATCTCGGTAGAAGAAATCGAGGAGCTTTGGCATGGGCTGAAGCCACCCTACGCAGATCTCTTTGCTTGGTTGGAGGGCCGTGCGGAGAAGCCGGATAGCGTTACCGCATTAGCCTTTCGTCCTGTCATGCTTGCTCATCCCTTCGAAGAAGAGGATCTAAAAACGATTCATCCAGAGTCTTACGTCGCCGAATGGAAATGGGATGGTATCCGCGTTCAGTTTTCCGGTGATGGGCAACAAGTGGCGCTCTATACGCGTACTGGAGAGGATATTCTCCCGGCGTTTCCTGATCTTGCCGGTCTACGCGTCCATGGAGTGTTTGACGGTGAACTTCTTGTCATGCGCGACGGAATGGTGGCCCCGTTTAATGATCTGCAGCAACGTCTCAACCG
>DBAU01000052.1 GCA_002291845.1 Alphaproteobacteria bacterium UBA1002
AGGGAAACCGTAGGGGCGGCTTCATCTGCACTGGATATCGCGTCACAGATTGAACGTCTGGCTAAGCTGAAGGAGCAAGGGCACCTAACGGAGCAGGAATTTCAGGAGCAGAAAAAGAAGTTACTGGCACACAGCTAAGCGCGAGCCGGATTGCCTTCCAGTGCTCGCGCTGTCGCAATGGCACGCCGTTTAATCTCGCGTTCCTGCCAGCTTTCATGGCGGGAACGATCTGGCAGAAGTTCGGATTCGCGGCGCAGACGTTCCGCGCTTGCATACCCATTAAGCCCCCCGACACCGGCACCAACCAATGCACCACCGATGGCACCGTTGAGCGGGGTTAGTCCAAGATCGGCTAGCATCTTGACACCGGAGAGCGATTCAAGCGATGCCACCCAACCGGCACCGGCCCCCACAGCGGCCAGAATCCCTGCGCCAGTTACCGCACCGACCAGAGTGCTTGACGTCACCGATAACTTGGGCTGCGGCTGTGCATTCATACGATTGTTTTCATTCATAAATTCCACTTTATCATAACAGTTTTAATGAATTATGACAGTTTAATGAATTTTACGCTTCCGCGGTGATTTTTAATTTCGCGTTAATAAAAATAGCGTAACGTAGGCTTATTAATTCATAATCTCATAGGACACGCACTTATGGATTTCCCGTTTATAAATGCTTTATTTGGTCAAGGGACCGATTCACCAGCGCATGGCACACTTAGTCATGTGACGGCAGCGGTTGGAGGCACAGTTGGGAATCCCGATGCGCAACGTTCTAATCTAGTCGATAGTCTTGAAAGCGTATACAACGCCAACATTGGACGCATGCAAGGGCTTGCTTGCGGCTTGGAAGGGGTTGACTGCGGAAACGAATTTGGTGCTCCGAGCAACACTCCATCCGTGGCTACGCCTGGTCACTCCCCCATGATAGGTTAGAGCAACGCCTGCTGCCACGCGCCCAGCCCAACCCGTGGTGACCATTGCGCCACCCGGATCTCCACACCGGCAGGAAGGCTCCCAAAATCAGCAATCTGCATCGCCGCACTGTACAGGTAGCTTGGCGCATCTACCGTGACGCGACGCAATGTGTTACCCGCAGCGCGCACTTCCATCACGTAGCGCTCCACCGGCTCATCTAGTGGCACGTCCACGGCATCGCGCCAGCCCTGATCTACGCGCGCCCGGCGCACCCAGCTGATCGCCAGCTGTCCGGAGATATCCCGCACCCCGCGCAGATGGACAGGGGAAAGCGGGTGTAATGACCGCCCACGCATGGCAAAGGATTGCGCGGGAGTTTCGGCCAGTGTGGCACCAACGGATACTGCTTTATACTGCCTAATCAGCCCCAATGTTTCACTGGCCATCTCAACCACACCCAGATCAGGCTCCAGCAAGACGAAACGCTCCCCCACCGCATGGCTTGCCATGGCCGATTCGCTACCCAGCCGAGCCCGCAACAGACCCCGCAGCTCATACTTACCCGCCGCCAGCTCTACCGCCTCTTGGAACTGCACTATTTCTTCACCGATCAATGCCGCATTGGCCCCGTTCAAAAGCGCACTGCGACTGACACTTTGCAGCGCCCCCTCGCCCAGCAGCCGCACTACACAAACGCTACTGAGATCAAAGCGGTTACCGCCCGAAAAACCGGGCAGTGCACTCACCACGGTTCCCACAACACTCCCACGCTCTAACATTCCCAAACGCTGATAGTTAGCCCCGTCATCATCTGAACGATAGAGCACGGCGCCTCGCCAGCCATCCGCAATGCCCCCCGCGGCCCAGCGCAGGCGCAAATCCTCGGCGCCATCACCCGGCAGCGCCGGTAAATCCAGCAACTCAAGTCGGCTCGCCGGTATGGCAGGGCTCACCACACCCGTGCCCGGCTCATCGATGGGGGGCGCATAAGCACGGTAGAGAGCCGGGTCATCTGTTGTCGCGTCCACGCGCAGGCGACCTTGTTGCCACAATGCCCGCGTGACACGCAGCCGATAGCTGTTTCCCTGATGGTTTAATAACAAAATATCGGTTGGCTCGACACCCGCGTAGCGTCGATCCAGTTCGCATTGCACCTGCTGCCGTGCCACCCAGCGGCGCTGAAGATGCACCTCTGCAATCTCTTTGGCCTCCGCATCATTCATAACGAGTGGCACGCTCAGCGTCTCCACGCCATGGCCTGGCGCAGTAGGACGGATGGCCGACTGGGTTCCAGTCTGATACAGGGCGCTTCGACGCAGATACAGGACCTGCACGCGTTGGGGAAGATCCAGTTCTGGCTGACGACTATGCATCACGCGGTCGGTCCCATCCGGGGCACTGACTAGCGCCCCCTCCTCGATGAGTACCTCGCTGCCTTCCCCACGGGGGATAAAACGCAGCACCCCATCAGACTCAACGGCATCAAAAAAATAAGCCGCCATCAACTCTTCAATCAGCTGGCGCGCGGTGGCTTGCCGTGGAATAATGAACCCTTCGACACGCTGGGTCAGACGCGTGATATCAATGCGAGCGGTAGGCAGCCCTGCTTTGACACAAAGCGCTTCAACAATAGCCCCCAACGAGGAAAGGCCGAGCTTCCCGCTAACCCAGTGACCGGTGAGCCAGACCCCACCATCCGCCCAAACATTGCGTAGATCTGGGAAATACGGATAGGGGCGCGCATCCCACGTCCACAGGAACCGCCGCTCGACCATGGGCGAATTTTTCCACACCTCTTCGGTCGCAGCAATACCTAGCCGCTGCGCGCGGGTATCGGCCTGACCGCGTGAAAAGCGGGGAAAATGGCTTTCACTGCTCCCCGGATCATAAAACACGTTGGGTTGGTTAGTGGCTCCGTCTACGCTGGGGAAGCCGTATTCCGTAAACCAGATTTTCTTGGATTGCGGCACCCATGCCGTCACAGAGCTATCAGGATTCACATGAGGATTTGACCAGAACCAGTTGATATTCTTCCATGCATAGGCAGGGGCGAGCGGCAACCTCACCTGCCGCGCGGGATCACTGTAATACCAGTCATAGCCCTCACCGGAGGTCCAGCCTGCCATCACCTTGGCCAGCGTCAGCGAGGATTGCGGCTCATCGGTAAGCGGAAAATACGCATCAATACCAATCACATCAATGGAAGGGGAGGCCCAAAGCGGATCAAGGTGATACCACCCCCCATCCGTATGGTGGTATTCTGACCAGTCCGCAGCATAGGTTAACGTGACCCCTGCCCCCAATACGCCACGAACAGCACCTGCTAAGGCGACCAGCTGGCCCACTGCTGGAAAGACACCTGCAGATGCCATGACGCGGGTGAGCCCCACCAACTCGGAACCAATGGCAAACGCATCCACCAGCCCCGCACACAAGTTCGCGTAGTGCATAATGAATGAATTATAACCATTTGTCTTTACAAAAAAATTACTCACATCCGATGGACTGCCAGTCACATGGCCCCGCCAGGGCTTCGCGGGCAAATCCATGAAGAACATCGGCAAGAGCATCACTTTGTACCCACGCGCCTTGAGCGCGGTGAGATAACGCAATAACGACTGATCATCTGGCGTGCCACCATAGCGCGGCCGGCCATTTTCCTGGGTAATCAACCGCGCATTCGCACGCGTGTACCCTGCAACACTCCATGGCTCAGGCTGTGCCTCCGCCCCAACGGTGTATTCAACAGCGGGCAGCACCTCACACGCCCCGGCATCAAGAGAGGTTCCAAACCAGGTGACGACCACACTGATCCATTCAACCTGTGGACAGGTATCCGCCAGATCATCGAGAGCTACCAGGGCATTGGCTTGCGCGCTAGGAGTATGACGATTAAGTGGGCGGGCAAGACCGCTTTGTGCCCAGCCACTTCCCGCCACCTCTCCTTCCAATTTCTGTTGAATGGACGTATCATAAACAAATTCACCAGCACCGGGAATCATCACCATCGAGCGCACCTGATGCTCAACAGCCATATTCCCGACATCCGGAGAGAGCATTTTTCTTTTTATTTCAAAGGTAAAGTTAGGGATGCGGTTACCAAAATCCGCCAGAGGAAAGTTTTCCAGCACCACATAGGCAAGGCCCCGGTATGCCGGCGCACTCCCAGCCCCCTCCATGCTTTCGATGAAGCTGTCGGGCATTTGCCCCTCATCTCCACGATAAAATCGTACATTCACCTGCGCCAGATCAAGCAGCTTGGCATCTGCCCAAATACGTAACAGCCGATCCACCGGCCCTTCGCAGATCCCTACCGCCAGACTCACCGAATAGCTATAGGTCGTGGTTTCCGTGCGCGCTCCCCCACGGCCACCTCCCCCTTTGCCCCCGCCAGAGCGGCTGGTCGTTGTGGTTGCCGTTTCCTGAATTGGCCGCGACCAGATCAGATTGCCCGCCAGCCGTGCCGTCCCGTATACTGTCGGCACGGGCTTCCCATACGTTGACACCTGAACACTGAGGTCTTCCAGCCGAGCCCCTTCACGGCTGCTGGTGGGTGCATCAAACAGCGCATCATCCACCAGCCCCCCCAGCGCTCCTCCGACAGCCCTTCCCAGAGTGCCGCCGATCACTGGCCCGAGCCCTGGAATACTGGCACCAATGGCCGCTCCCGCTGCGCCCAGAACAATTGATGCCATCCCCACCTCCGTAATGTTTGGCAGGTAGCTCATCATGGGGTGCCCGTGCCCGGAAGGGATGACCATGAGGGGCACTTTTCTCGATGATGTATTAGCGCTGGCTTTCATCCGACGCGCAGGCAACCGCAAAAACAAATGGTTGCCATCCGACGTGAAATATCCTACACACACAGTCCGTTTCGGCTTTGTCCGACATTTGACGCGGGGTGGAGCAGCCCGGTAGCTCGTCAGGCTCATAACCTGAAGGTCGCAGGTTCAAATCCTGCCCCCGCAACCACATTTCTCAGGAATACACTAGGTTTGATAGAACCTTATATCCCGGCAGTACTGCCGTTTTTTTTCTGGCAGTCATATCCTCCTTTTCGCGCAAACTAAAATCTAAATACGTTAACCTTTCATCATTCCGTAATAAAGCTAATGTACTCTATGCCTTCAGCATAGGGGGCAACGATGTTCGACGGTACGCACAATATTGCAGGTATTGCTGGACTCCCCGAGAGAACGCTAGAAGAAACTCGGCTTCTTCCTGAATCTCATCCGGCCAGCCAAGCCTTTGCCAGGCGGATGCAGGCAATCGACGAGCGCCTGCTCTCAAAATATCTGGGCGAAGGGTATGACAGAGAAGCGCATAAAGTGCGCTTTGCCCTCTCAGCCGACGCATCTCCTAACGCCTTCATCATGCGCGGACAGAAGCCACCAGTTATCGCCTTCAGCACCGGCCTGATCGATCTTTGCGAGAAGGAATCCGAGCTGGCCGCCGTTCTTGTGCATGAGCGTGGCCATAAATTCTGGGAAGACATCGCAGGCAAAGGTGCAAACGGGAAGCTGCAAGAACTTGCGTCAGATAATCTGGCGCCGATGGTGCTCTACAAGGCTGGCTACCCAGTGGATGGCATGCGCACCGTCATCACCAAACTTTCCGATGACGAGGAATATACAAAAAAT
Source organism: Alphaproteobacteria bacterium UBA1002 (assembly GCA_002291845.1). GTDB lineage: Bacteria > Pseudomonadota > Alphaproteobacteria > Rickettsiales > UBA998 > UBA998. The sequence continues at coordinate 5,561 of DBAU01000052.1, forward strand.
CTACTGAAGACCGCCACGGATCCCCATCCCACCAAGGGCTCGCGCGTCACCGCACTAAGTAACACTGAGCGTTACGTTCTTCGCAAGCTCTACGGCGTAGATGAACAGGATCCATCGACTATTCGTGACGCGGTCATAGATCGGAACTTCAAGGGCATCATGCGCGACGCGCAGCAAAGCTACAAAGGCTTCATAGCGAGGCGGCTCGAAGAGATTGGCTATAAAGGTCTGCCTGCCGAAGAGAAACTTCGCAGCCTGAAGACGCTGCTGGAAACGGAGGCAACCAACTCTGCGCGCACGGGTGATCTCCTCAAAGCCATCGGCCGGCTTTCGCTCGATCAGCAGAATCCCGTGCACCGGGCAGCGATTAACGAGGTGATCGATAGCCTGCTGCAATTTAAGACGAAGTACCCAGAAAACACGGATAGGATCTATGGGTCATTGCTAAAAGCGTGTGGGCTGCCCGTAGAAGAGCCTTTTGCGCCGATTGGGAAGCTTCAGGATTTTGACCAGGCACTGCAGAAATTCTACAAAGCCTCTTCACCAGAGGCAATCCGTCAGGCCGCTCAGGAGGTGAGTCGATCTGCGAAGAGCCTGAATCTTGATGAGCGGCAATCCTCCACTATGGTTGGAAGGATTAAACTTTCCAAGTTTCCTACGCCGACTCCTGAGCAAATAGCTTCTGCAACCCACGCCAACCCCTTCACCACAGCGTGGGACGCGCATGTGCGCGCGGCAGTGGAAACCCGTGACCCACAGATTCTTGAGACGCTTGCAAGGGTCGGAGTCGTGACAGACCCAAGGCTGAAGGACGTTATTCGGCCCAATAACTTTGCATTTTCCGATTATCTTAGGTCTGCCCAGCATTCCGAAGTGAATGGAAAAACAATATGGCGGTTGGACAGTGCCGCCATTCAAACACGCCTGCAAGGAGAGTATGATCGCTCCAAAGGCGAGGTTTCCGAGGCGCGTGAATTTTCCTTCAATCAAGAAGGAAAGATTGTTGGATTGCGAACCGCAGGATTTCCATCAAAGTATGCCGAAGCGCTGGAAGCGGAAAGAAGCTTCAGGGCGATTCAGCTGAGAAAAGAAACCGAGGCCCTGACCAAGGTAGATTGGGGTACACTAGAGACCGATTTCCACGGATTTATCCAAAAGCACCATGAACTGATCAGGCCCATACATGGCCTGAGTGATGGAGAACACCCCTTTGCTGAGCGGTTTTATCAGGAGACGGAAAAACTCCTTGCCCGAGATCCGGAGAAATACCGTCCTTTGGTGCAGGAAGCTATGGGTTTCAAATCCATGGACACCCGCGCCATCATGTCAAGATATATCAATACCCCAAGACTTTTGACTGGACAGGACGGCGTGAACCTGAAGGAAATTTTTGCCAGCGAGTATGGAAAGCTGGAAAGCGGTGCGGCAGGTATCAGTGTAAATCATCCAGGCGTTTCTTTCTTAATAAAACACAGAGACGAGCTTGGCTTGGAGCAAGTGAAAATTCAGTTCTCTAGCGGTACAAAAAGTGCAAGTGAATTCCTGTTGAGCAAATTGCGATATTTTGATCAAAATCCCGCCTCCAATGCCACTGCCGCCGAACGATGGCTTCTCGATAACAAGAGCCTGTTCCCGGAATTACCGGCAAAAAACCTCAAAGAGCTTGCTGTATGGGCGGAAGGGCAAGCGCAAAAATTTTCGATTTTTGACAAGCATGATCTTCGCCGTCCTGCGCTGAATGACATCATTCAGCATGAAACTATGCGGGTGCTTGAGACGACCCCACGCCCCCTGTCGTTTGAAGATGTCCAGATTGCGAGGGAACTGGCGAGTTATGTGCTGAAGCCCAACCGCACCATCGCGCCAGAGCTTCGGCAACGGGTGATGGGCTTCACGCAGGAATATGTCCAAACCGCCAAAGCTCCTGAAGATATTCCTGCGCTTTTGAAAGAATTTAGAATCCTTGCATCTGAACGTGCAGGTTCCGGTCTTCCCCCATCCGCGTTCATGGAGCAGCCGCGCCTGAGGCAGCTCTATCAGGATAAATTCAAATCCCTGCTTGCAGGCGTGGCAGATCCGGCTACCCGTGCGGAGCATCTGGAGCAGCTACTTTTCAAATCCACTGTTCCTTCCCATGGAATGGCCTCGCTCAAACGAATCGCGCCACATCCGGATTTTCAGTTCAATGGCTCGCTGAGCGATCCAGAATTCAAGACGTGGGTTTCTCAGGAATATGCCACGTCGGTAACATCCGTCCTTGGAAAGGATGATGGGAGCAAGGCCTACCTCCAGAAAGTCGAACAGACGCTGGAGCGTATTGCTGAAAAGGCACCTCCTGAAAACGCACAGCAAATCTTCAAAACTCTCTCACTCAAGAAATGCGGCAACCAGCTGCAATTCCAAGCCAAGGCAGCAGGAATATTGCGGGAGAAACTAAACAAATCCATGGCAAAAAGGGCGGAGTCTCTCAATCCGCACGCCGCCGCCGGAGAAGTTGGACTCATTGAAATTGGCAAAAAGCCCGGATTGAAGAATCCGACCATTGATTTCCTTACGCAACCTTTCGAGGAAACATCGGCAAAAAAATACATTCAGCAAGTAGAATCCTATTTGTCTGAAAAGGAACGTGAGAAGCTGCTTCCGAACACGCTGAGCGAGGAAGCAAAGCTTGAGCAGATGCGCCTGATGCATAGTAACTTCTGGTCGCTGCCGTTCGAAGGCCGTTCCGTGGTGGCGCAGACGTTCCTGTTCAACCCCCA
>DBAU01000050.1 GCA_002291845.1 Alphaproteobacteria bacterium UBA1002
ATGGCACGCTGAGCCCCGTCCAGCAGCGTAACCTGGAGAAAGCGTGGAAGACGAAGGTTATTGACCGCACCGCGCTGATTCTCGAAATTTTTGGTGAGCGTGCGCGTACCCATGAAGGCAAATTGCAGGTCGAGCTGGCGGCGCTGGAATATCAAAAGAGCCGTCTTGTACGATCCTGGACACATCTTGAGCGTCAACGTGGCGGCTTTGGCTTCCTCGGGGGGCCAGGTGAGTCACAGATTGAACTCGACCGCCGGATGATCCGCGATCGCATTGCGGCCATTCGTCGTCAACTTGAAAAAGTCGTACGTACACGAAGCTTGCACCGAAAATTACGTCGTGATGTCCCCTATCCGCTGGTGGCACTGGTCGGGTACACTAATGCGGGTAAATCCACGCTTTTCAACCGCCTGACGGATGCCGGAACCTATGCGGCAGATGCTTTATTTGCCACGCTGGATCCTGTGATCCGGCAGGTCACCCTTCCTTCGGGTATGACAATCATGCTTTCCGATACGGTGGGTTTTATTTCTGATTTGCCCACCACACTGATTGCCGCTTTCCGTGCAACGCTGGAAGAGGTACTGGAAGCCGACTTACTGTTGCATGTCCGCGATGCTTCCCACCCGGATAGCGAGGCACAGCGTCAGGATGTTGAGCGGGTGTTGAAGGAACTGTTTGAAGAGGATTATGCAGACCTTCAGCAAATTGAAGTGCTTAATAAAATAGATGCACTTCCCCCCGGCGATGACGGAGCACAAAGCCATGATGCGCATCCGTTTTCACATGTTTCCGCGCTGACCGGCGAGGGAATTGCAGAACTTCTGACACTCATGGATAGCAGTCTGCGTGACCGGCTTCACCAGAGACGGATGTATCATCTCCCGCTGGGCGCAGGAAGGGCGTTAGCTTGGTTGCATGCCCATGGCGAGGTGCTGGAGCAGCGGCTGGAAGCAGAACGCATGGTTATTTGCGCCGCGCTGTCACACGCCAACATCGCACGATTTGAACGGGAATTCGCTCAGGAAATGCACCACACCATTTAGTGTGCGCGTGGCGACGCGAACAAAGGCATTACCAGATCAATGAACCTTGCGATAAGTGATTCAGATCACCCGGCTGAACACTACCGGGCTCGGGCTGGTACGATTCGGAACCGTACGGCAGCGTCGCGGAGGACGTTGCCGCACACGCGGTAAGGCAGAGAAGGCACAGCGCAGACGCAGAAGCCCGAACAATAGAAATTCTCAGGCCCCGCGCAAACGGGACCAGACGCGCCTGATTCCTAACCATCATTTTTCCTCTTCCCGCCGCGGAAGAGCCCTTTTCATACTGCGTCTATATGACGCTTAACTATTCTGCACATATAGCCAATAAACGCCAAAAGATCAACCGAAAAAGTTTTTTCAAGAAAAAAAGCGATTTATTGCCCACTCTGTCATAAATCTGTAATATTTTATAATATTATGTTTTTTATGAATAAATGAAGTTTTTTTCTTGTGACGCGCGCATAAAATTCGTCGCTGCAGCGCAGCAAAATCCTGCCTCACACGCAAAGTACGCGTCGAAGAACCCCAAAGAAGCAAACCCGCTGAAGCCAGCTGTGACATAGAAGACGTCGCGGGCGAAGGCTAACGACGGAATCCCTGATATGATTGATGCGCCAAGACCCCCGCCAGCATCACCTGAACCGCACCCAGCATGAGGGGCGTCATATGCCATTTTACGTTCCCTTGCTCGTCCGTAGTGCGGGCCTCCATCAACTGCCTTGCCGCACCCACCGCAAACATGGTTGCCAGACCACCGTTTACGAGGGCGCTCACACGCGCCCCTGTACTGCCTCCTGCTCCGTTGACGTGAGGTGCAGAAGGATGCTCAGCCTGATGCGAAATTTCATCCGCGAGTTTTCGGGCATCGGCTTGAAGGTATGCGTGCTCCATGCTCTGGTGGCGGGGAAAGCGTTCCTTCACCATGACATGAAGCTTTTCATCAATTTGCTTAAAGAGTGCTTGGCGCGCTAGATCATGCGAGCCGGTATCCGATACCTGCGCGATCAAATCTGGTAATTCACGTTCCACCTTGGCGATTTGATCCGAACTCAGCCCCATCACCTCCAGCGCCTGAATCACGTCGTTTATCAAATTGTCTGGATAATACGCGCGGGCCCTAAACTCACATGCGCCTCGTGGATTAAATGATGACGGATCTATGACCAAAAATGCCTTGGATCTTATGAAAAAAGCGGCCCTTAGTGAGCCGCTTTCTCACGCTTGAAGAAGAAAAAAACATTAAACCGCATGGGCTGCAGTTTTCGCGGCCTGCTCTCCTAACTTGCGGAATAAGGAGGCGTATAAACCACCGGCACCTGCCGCTACTTCCAAACCTCCCACCGCTACATGCCGGTTGCCCTCATCATCTTTGGAGATCGCACGCCGTGTTCCGTCAATAATCGCGCCGACCGATACGACTGCACCTGCACCTTTTACGGTTTTACCGACAAGAGAAGACCCCCCAAACGAGGCTTTGGTGTTTTCAATGGGATGCCGCAGATCCTCTTTGACACGCGCCATCCAGCCCGCAGCCTGCTGCGTACCAGCGGTCGCGGCTGACTCCAGTTCACCTATGTGTTTCTCCGCTGCTTCTTTAATCTGTTTCTGGATCCCCTCGTCTTGGGTTGATTGCTCCATCATGTTGTATTTGGATTTGATCCATTCCTGACTTACCTTCAGAATCTTTTTGTCTGAGCCGCCCTGCGTAATTTCATTCAATATGCCATTATTTTTCAGATAGTTAATTACTTCTTCTGCAGTGCGACGTTCGCCATTATGGTGAAACAACTCTTCTAATGTTTTCAGAAACTCATCAGGCTGTGCGTTAATGCTTTCCTCGAGGGGCTTTAAGCCAACAAACATTCTTTGCACCTGAGCCCGGAAATCTTCAATAATTTTAATATTAGATTCCGCAGCAGCAAGCGCATCGCCGGTTAACCCTTCTTTCAGGGCCTCCAAACGGGGTTTAAAGGCGGCTTCCTCTAAGGAGCTCACGATTGCCTCATACGTTTTTTTTGGCTCATTCATGCTAGGCCTCTTACATCTTTTATGTTCTCATATGTATCACGCCTTCTTTAAAAACTGTGTGACAGTTCTATGAAATTTATGCCCATACGCCTGTTTCGTAGAGGCGAGCCTCGGCCAAGCGGCGCCGTAAGAGGCCCCTCTTTGGCTGGCCCGCCGCATAAATCCAGCGCAAAAACTCGCGGCTAGCACCTTCATGCTCCCCGCGCAGCACCCGCTGGCGTAGGGTAGAGCGCTGCAAGGCACCGCTTCCCAGATTGAAGGTAAAGCTCACCAATGCATCAAATTGCCCAGGGGCAAGCACCACCGGCAGCAAGCGGTCCACGACCTGAGCCGCCCGATTCAGATCCTCGCTTAATAAACGTTCTGCTTCTGGCAAAGATACGCCCGAAGGATACATCTCCCCCGCGGTCAGGACATGCCCATAACCAATGGTTTGATAGCCGCCGGGGCAACAATATACCATGGGCTGAAACCCTTCAAAGAAGCGGATAAGCGCCACCCCCTGATCACCGATATGCCGCTGCATGGTCAGCGCCGTGTTTTAGCCATTGCACGCTGGCCAAAGTAAAAGCTGATGATGCCTGCAAAAATCGCCTGATCCTCCGCCCCCCATAAAGCCTCTAACTGCCAGGGCAATAGGGGCGCGCTCGCCAGTAGATGAAAATGTAGCAGCTTGGTAACGCCGTAGAGCAGAAAGAACGCATAGGCGAGCACCGGACGGACTGTCCCGTTCAGCGCATCCACCCATGCCACCCCACTGCGCCAGGTTTGATACAGGACACGCGCCTGCGCGGTGTCATGATGCAGGCGGACTTCCTCCAGCCGCTCTGTACGTCTGGCGGCTTGCTGCGCCAACTGCAACTCCACCATCTCGCGTTCAAAACGACGATCTCCACGCTCACGCAGCAAGGCAAATACATCTGGCAATACGGCGCCGATAAAGCCGAGCAAAGAACCTAGTAAGGTTACCATAACCCCCTCCGTTATCTCACAATTTCATTTTTCACCGCATGCCATAGCAAGGCCAGCAATGCCGAAGCGGTGATGGTTAAAAATGCATGACGAAGGACTGAGCGGCCCTCCTCTGCAGCACGGCGCTGACGTCGCAGATAGTATAGATCTGCCTGTAGCTCGGTTGGGCGTGAGGCATCAATGCCAATTCCCGCCAGCATCTCGAGCATTGCCTCACGGATTAAGAGTGGCGGCCAGCTTCCATCAGCCTGCGCTTTTTGCTCATAGGTCGCGGGGGCATCTTCACTCATTGCCTGCATCCCACACCGTATAATAAAGCCGCACCTCATGGACACGCGCATCGATCGCCAACGTATCCGCGGCATCGGTGGCAAGACGGGAGAGTTTCAGGAACACAGCGTCGCCTACCTGCGGACTTCCGGCGACCGTGATGGGCGCGGTAAAATCAGTCATGTACAATGTGTTCGTGGCACCTCCGACATCCGTGGTGGTTACCGCTGAGCCGTAATTGAGATTCATGGCTTCACCGTTACCTACAGAGACAGTAGCAAGGCTCCAGACGACGCTAAAATTAGTGGTGGTGGCCGCATGGCTCCACACCACCTGCGCGTACACGGTCTGCCGATCCCATTGGCGCGGTAATGCAGCATACGCGTGGGCAGACTCCACAAGCGATGCATCAAAATCCAGCGTGTGAATATCAGGGTTGCCAGCCCCCATGCTTACCCGCGCCAACGCCGCACATCCGCCACTGGCGGCTGGACGAAGCTGATCCGGTAACAAACGCAGGCAACAAGTGCGCTGCGTGGGTAGCACCACCTCCCAGAGGCTGCCGCTATATCGGCAGAGGGCCTGCTCGTCATTCAGCCAGATCGTGACGCCGGGACGCGGGACAATAAAACGCCAGAGCTGGTCGAAATAGGTGAGCTGTCCTGTTTTACCTGCCCAGACGCCCGTGGGGAGCGGTCCCACAATATACATATCCCCGGCAACGGGATTTGCCGGTGGCGTGTTGAGATCACGATCAACCACACCGGTATTTTGCAGCGCATCAAGCCGAATCAGAGCTTCATTGACGGTTACTTCTTTCTGCGCCTGCGCGCTTTCCACCAGCGTCGCCGATAGATGGGGGGTCTCAGCCATGCGCGTGCCTCCTCGCGGTTCTGCATTGACAGAATTCAAAGCTAGGCAGACCACGCACGGCCCGGAAGTCGCTTTCTTGCAGCCGTATTCTGCGTGAAGCCTTTGACAAACCACTGCCCAGAGGGCACGCTACAAATACTTCGCGTGATGAGGAAGGGGTGCCATATGCCGACGGCCGCTGAGATTCGTGCTCAAATTCAGAATCTTCCGCACAAATATATTTTCTACACCAAGCGAGAGATCAATTTTCTGCCGCAGATAATGACCGAGGGAGAAGAGATCCGCGCGCTAACCTCAGGCTTCGCGGATAACCGCACGGTGCTTGCCGTCACCACCAATCGCCGGGTGTTGTTTTTAGATAAAGGAATGTTCTTTGGGCTTCGCCAGTGGCAAATTTCGTTGGATCGCATTCAATCCATCGACGGTGAGTATCTTATCTTTTTCGGAAGCATCCGCCTGTGGGATGGGGCTACGGCGACGAAAATCACTATGGTGCTGGCCAGTACCATAGATCCATTCATTAAGGCCACACGTGATGCGATTGATGAGTATAAACGCATCAGTTCCAGGGA